>JANOBO010000045.1:0-15857 GCA_031411695.1 Verrucomicrobiaceae bacterium | reverse complement strand
CCGACGGGCCATTGGAAGAGGTCCTCGGTTTCCACGATGTTGCGCTTCTTCACCTCGGACTTCTCGAGTTGGTCGATGGTCTTGAAGATGTCCGCCAATGCCTCGAGATCCTGCGCACGATAGTAGGCTCCGTTGCCAATGCGGGCGACTTCCTGCAGCGTGCCTTCGTCGAACTCCTGCCTGCCTGAGGTGATGACGCGTCCATCCGGCAGCGGGATTCTGTGAATGCCCGGCGTGCCGATGGCAATCGTGTAAATCTTGATGGCCAAAGTTGCGGCGAGCTTCGCCGCATCCTGCGGGCTGATCTTGCCGGAGTTGTTCGCGCCATCGGTGAGCAGGATGATGACCTTGCTCGGCGCTTTCTGCTGGTCGAGCCGACGGGAGGCTGCCGCCAGGCCCGAGCCGATGGCGGTGCCGTCCTCCATCACGCCGGTCTGCACGCGGTCGATGTTGGTTTCCAGCCAGTCGCGGTCGAGCGTCATCGGGCACGGATAATACGGCGCGCCGGCAAAGGCGACGATGCCGACGCGGTCGTTGGTCCTGCCGCGGATGAAGTCGCGCATGACGCGCTTTGCCGCGGTGAGGCGATTCACGGACCGGCCGGAAATGAAGAAATCCTCGATGAGCATCGACAGCGAGACGTCGGCCGTGAGCATGATGCAGATGCCCTCGGTCTTGATCTCGTCGTAGGACTTCACGCGCTGCGGCCTGGCGATGGCGATGATGGCCGAGACGAGGCTGAGCATGACGAGGCCAAACGCGATGCCGCCGCGCGCCGAACGCGTGCTGGCGCCGAGGCTGCGGATGAGATGCAGCGCGGGGAAGGCGACGGAGGGTGCCTTGCCTCTTCTCCCACGCAGCCACGCGAGCACGGGGAGCGTGATGAGCAAGGCCAGCCAGAGCGGATCGGCGAATCGAAAGCCGGGAAGAAAAGGAAAAGTCATTCGCGCTCCTCCTCGAGTTTGCGGATGGCCGTCTCGATCAGCGACTGGGCCTGCGCCTGCGTGGAGGGCGTGGGAGCGAAGGCGATCTCATCATAGATGCCAGCGAGGGGGCCAAAGCGCTCGCGCAACACGCGCTTCGCATCGGACTCCGCATCCTGCCATTTTGGAAACAACTCGGGCGTGGTCTGATAGAGCGCGGGCACGGCATAGCGCGCCATGAAATACACGCGCAAGATCTCTGACACGCGATGGCCGATCTCAGGCGGCGCCAGATCGTCTGACTGAGATCGCAGGTTCCGCAAGGAGGTGAGCGCGGTCTTCACCGGCATCTGCGTGGCCATGGGCGTTTGCGGGCGTGGCCTAAAGAGCAGCCAGAGGACCAAACTGACGAGGCAGGCGACGATCACGCACGCGGTGATCACCACCCAAAGCGGAAGTCCGCCGGGAAGCTCGACGGGCGGCGCGATGTCCGGATGCGGCAGCGGCACAGGAGCGGGCGCGTCACCACCTCCCTGCGGGCCGGACATCTGCGCGATCATGCGAATCGGATTCATCCACTCAGTCATGTGCGGCGTCCTATCGTTTTCTCCTGCGGCGCGACCTGAAGTACGCCTTCAGAGCGGGGACGTAATCGAGGTCCGTTTGCACGGCGATGCGTTCGACGGCGTTTTTGCGGAACAACTGTCCGAGGCTGATCTGCGCGGCGGCGCTGCGCTCTGCGAAGAGATTGCGCACGGCAGGGTGAGATGTGTTCAAGACAATCTGCTCGCCGGTTTCGGGATCTTCCAGGCAGACGCGGCCGACATCCGGCATGGAGAGCTCCTTCGGATCGAGCACATGCACGGCCACCACGTCATGCTTCGCGGCGACGGCGCGCAGGGATCTCTCCCACGCGCTGTCGGGCGTCATGAAGTCGGAGACGAGGATGATCAGCGCCCGGTGCGCGATGCGCTGCAACGCGAGGTCCAGCGCGGGCCGGATGTCCGTCTTCCTGCTGCGCGGCTGGATGTTCAGGATGTCGCGGATGACGCGCAGCGCATGGGAGGAGCCCTTCTTCGCCGGGAGATACTGCTCGATCTGGTCGGAGAAAAGGATCACGCCGACCTTGTCCTGATTATGCACGGCGCTGAACGCGAAGACTGCGGCCAGCTCGGCCGCACGCTCCCGTTTGCTGTCCTCCACGCTGCCGTAATCGCCGGAGCCGCTGACGTCGACGACGAGCATCACGGTCAGCTCGCGCTCCTCGATGTACTTCTTCACGAAGGGATCGTTCATCCGCGCGGTGACATTCCAGTCGATGAACCGCACATCATCGCCCGCCTGATACTCGCGGAAGTCATCGAACTCGATGCCCTGGCCCTTGAAGCGGGAGTGGTACTGCCCGCCGAGAGTCTCCTTCACCATGCCGCGCGTGATCAGCTCGATGCGGCGCACACGCTTCATGATGCGCGTGAGGCGTTCGTCGTTGTCGGGGGTGTTTGGCATTGAAGTTCCCGGTTCAGGGCTCCTAGTTCCCGGTTTTCTGAGTGCGGTTTCCGGCTGTGCGGACTGTTGCGGGTGAGCGGCGTTCGGCGGACTCGAAGTATTGGATGAAGGCTACTCGCGCCATCTGCCAGACTTCAATTTCTTCAAAGCGTTTGATGCTCATGTCTTTGTATGTGGGCGAATTCTGACGAACCAAAACCGGGAACCGGGAACCCCGAACTGGGAACCGATGTTAAGGCACAGGCATCTTCTCCAGCAACTGCCGCACGACGTCGTCGGTGGTCACGCCCTCGGCTTCGGCCTCGTAATTCAGCAGGATGCGGTGGCGCAGGATGTCGGGCGCGAGGCTCTTCACGTCTTGTGGCGTGACGTAGTTCCGCCCATCGAGGAAGGCGATGGCCTTTGCCGCGAGCGCGAGATTGATCGTGCCACGTGGGGATGCGCCGCAGCGGATGAGCAGCTTCAAGTGCGGCGCGATCGTCTCAGGATTTCGCGACGCATGGACGAGGCCGACGATGTAATCGCGGATCTTGTCGTCCATGTACACCGAGTTCACCACGGTGCGGGTGGCGATGATGTCGGGCAGGTCGATGATCGGATTCACATCCAGCTTCGGCATGGAGGTGGCCATGGCGTCGAGCACGCGGCGCTCCTCGGCCGGAGTGGGGTAAACGACGCGCACCTTGAGAAGGAAGCGGTCGAGCTGCGCCTCAGGCAACGTGTAAGTGCCTTCTTGATCGATGGGGTTTTGCGTCGCGAGCACGAGGAAGGGGTCAGGCAGCTTGTAGGTGTTCTCGCCGATGGTGACCTGCCGTTCCTGCATGGCCTCGAGCAGCGCGCTCTGCACTTTGGCTGGCGCGCGGTTGATCTCATCGGCCAGCACGAGATTGGCAAACACAGGGCCGAGCCGCGGGCTGAACGTGCCGTCCCTCGGATGATAAACCATGGTGCCGATCACATCCGCGGGGAGAAGGTCGGGCGTGAACTGGATGCGCTGAAACTTCGCGTGCAAGCACGCGCTGAGCGTGCGCACCGCGAGCGTCTTTGCGAGTCCGGGGACGCCTTCGAGCAGCACGTGGCCGTTTGTCAGCAGCGCCACCAGCAGGCGGTCCACCAGTTCTGTCTGCCCTACCAGCACACGCCCGACTTCATCGCGCAGTGGCTTGACCCAGGATGATGCGTTGAGGATCGCTTCTTGGTCAGGAATGCTTGGCGACGGTGAAGGGGCGTTTTCGGACATGAGACGGAAACCTTAGAAGAGCCGGGAACGAAAGGCAAATGCGGGGAGGACATTGCAGGACGAAAGCGCACCCACGCGATGACGCCGGATCGCGAGGAAACAAAGAGGGCGCGAAAACTTTCGCCGCCCAGTTCCATCGCGCCAGGCATCGCGTCGATTCGCGATCACGTGAGATCGGTGCCTTACCAGCGCCGCACGACAGGACCCGGACCGGGGCCCACCGCAGGACCCGGCCGCACCACGGCACGCGCGCCTGGACGCACCACCACAGGACCCCCACGGCGAACGACCGGGCCCGGACCTGGCGGCGGTGGGGGCGGCGGCACCACGCATGACGTGAGCGCGACGGCGGTGAGCGTGGATGCGATGCAGAGTGAGAGTGCGGTGGATCTTTTCATGGTGTGGTTGAATGCGGGCCGCGCCAGCTTCATGCCGCGCGTTTCGCGCCTCGATATTATCGGCGTCGTCAATTCTTCGCGAGAGATTTCTCGCCGCGAGGCCGAAGTGATCGATTGAGCGAACTCGTGTGAAGGTCATGCGATCAGCTTCTCGATCACCTGCCCCCCGAACTGCGAGAGCTGCTTGAACCGGCCCGCGTGGTAGAACGTGAGCTTGTTGTCATCGAGCCCGAGCAGCCGCAGCAGCGTGATGTGAAAATCCCGCACATGATGAATGTCCTCCACAGCCTCCATGCCGAGGTCATCCGTGGCGCCGATGGTGTGCCCGGCCTTGCAGCCGCCGCCTGCCATCCACACTGTCATGGCCTTTGGATTGTGGTCTCGGCCATACGCCGTGCCGCCGCGCACGCCGTTGTCCGGCGTGCGGCCAAACTCGCCGCACCACACGATGAGCGTGCTGTCGAGCAGTCCGCGCTGTTTCAGGTCCTTGATCAGCGCCGCGATTGGCTGATCCACCCCGCGCACAAGATTGCCGTGCGCGCGCTCAATGAAATCATGGCTGTCCCAAGTCCCATTGTACAGCTGCACAAAACGCACGCCCTTCTCCACCAGCTTTCGCGCCAGCAGGCATTTGCGGCCAAAGGCATCCGTGGCGTCCTTGCCGATGCCATACAGCTCCTTCGTCGCGTCGGTTTCCTTCGACAGATCCAGCACCTCGGGCACTTGCATCTGCATGCGGAAGGCCAGTTCATAGCTGTCCATGCGCGCCTGCAGCTCCTCGTGCCAGCGATGCTTCGCCACATGTTTCTGATTGAGCTTCGCGATCATATCCAGGTTTGCGCGCTGGTGCTCGCGCGTCACGCCGTCGGGCGGATTGATGTCGAGCACGGGGGATCCTTTCGCGCGCAGCGGCGTGCCTTGGAAGTTCGCAGGCAGATAGCCGTTGCTCCAGTTTGCCGCGCCACCCTGCGGGTATGAGATCTCCGGCAGCACAATGAAGCCGGGCAGGTCCTGGTTCACCGATCCGAGCCCGTAGCTGATCCACGCGCCGATGCCGGGATCGCCGCCGAAGCGGTTGCCGCAGTTCATCTGATACATCGCGGTTGGATGGTTCACACTGTCCACCTGACAGCCGCGGAAGAAGCAAAGCTCATCCGCGACCTCTCCGAGATGCGACCAGTTCTCCGCCATGTCCGCGCCGCTGTGACCGTGTTTCTGGAACGCGAACGGGCTGCGCACGTAGTAGCGCTTGCCGCTTTCCATCGCGGACTTCTGCTTCCCTTCGCGCGTGAACTCCTGGAGATGCATCTTCGTCAGCATCGGCTTCGGATCAAAGGTGTCGATGTGTGAGGGCCCGCCTTCCATCATGAGGAAGATCACATTCTTCGCTTTCGCGGGCAGATGGCCCGCGCGCGGTGCGAGTGGATTTTTCTTGGCCGTCTCGTCCGCCATCAGCGTCGTGAGCGCCACGCTGCCGAGGCTGGCGCCCATGCCATAGAGAAACTCACGCCGGCCCGGCGCATGCAGCGCGCGGGAGCCCGCGCAAGGAAAGCGAACGTTAGTAAACATAGGCGAACTCATTTGAATTGAACAAGGCGAGGCACACGTCGCCCAGCGCGCGCGTGCGGGCATCGACGTCGGAGGGCTGGAGATCCGGGACGAATTCAGCGATGGCGTGCAGCTGCTCCTGAAATGAAAACTTCTCGCCCGTGTTTTCCTCGACCGCATCCCGGCGCACCTCCAGCGGCGGCATTCCCGTGGTGATCTTCACCCGTGCCTGCACCGGTTCCATCGCACGCCAATGGCTGAGTGCTGCCGCCAGCTCCTCAGCGTCCGGCGCACGGCCATAGACAAGCGCGAAGCAGCGGCCCACCGCGTCTGCGTCATCCTTCGAGCTTTTCAAAACACGCGCCGCCAGTGCCAGCGCGCGCGAGTAGCTGGCCTGGCTGTTGAAGAGGCTGAATACTTG
Source organism: Verrucomicrobiaceae bacterium (assembly GCA_031411695.1). Lineage (GTDB taxonomy): Bacteria > Verrucomicrobiota > Verrucomicrobiia > Verrucomicrobiales > Verrucomicrobiaceae > JAIBCL01. Next base: position 9,821 of record JANOBO010000045.1, on the reverse strand, counting down.
GGGCGTGACGGTGCTGGCATCGCGGCGCTCGCACGAGAAATCCGGGGCTGGCGCGTTGAACACCTCCTGCGTCGGATCGACCAGCCCGCGCAGCTTCAGCGCGTAGATGGAGCGGCGATGACGCTGCTGCGGCAGCGGATTCGGCGTCCACGCCGAGGCAAAAGTACCCATGACTTGACGCGGCTGCAGCGCGGCCTCGAGATTGATCTCCGGCCGGTTCGGGATGCCGCCCAGCGCGGCGTTCAGCTCGCCCGTTGCGGCGAGCGCGGCATCGCGCAGCTCCTCGGCGGTGAGGCGGCGCGGCTTGAAGACGGCGTAGATGGTTTCGAGTTCTTCGCGGCTGACGAGATTTTTAGCGCCCAGTGCCGGGTGCTCAGCACTTGGCGTGGCGCCATCATCTTTTGACTGCGCGCTGCGCACTGCGAACTGAGAACTTCTGCGATAGGCGTCGCTGCTCATGATCGCGCGATGCATCGCCTTGATGGACCAACCGTTTTCCACCAGCGTGGCCGCCAGCCAGTCGAGCAGCTCGGGATGCGTGGGCTTCTTCCCCGTGCTGCCGAAGTTGTTCGGGTTGCCCGCGATGGGCTGGCCGAAGTGCCACATCCAGATGCGGTTCGAGATCGCTCGCGTGGTCAGCGCATTGTTTGCGTCCGCCACCCATTCGGCGAACGCCCTGCGGCGGCCTTCGATCTCCTTCGGAATCGTGGCCGTGGCGCGCGGATCGAAGGCGGCCAGCACGCTCAGCGTTCCGGGCGAGACCTTCGCGCCTTCCGTAAAAGGATCGCCGCCGGGGTGGATGCACGTCTCCTCGAGCTCACCGTTGGTCATGCGGTCTGCGGCCATGCGCATCGGCGCCAGCACCGCCTTAAGGTCCGGTGTGCGGCCATTGTAAACCGAGAGCGCAAAAGGCTCGTAACGATCCTGCTCCCAGCGGAGACGCTCCAGGCCTTTGCGTGCGACGCGCTCGTTGCCGTAATCGTCCGGCGTGAAGCCGACGAGCTTCGGCGGATACTGGTCTTCCGCCACGCCTTGCTGCTGCATCATGCCGCGCGCGACTTCAAAGAAGTTGGCGAACTCGCGCCGCTTGCCTTTGGCCGTCACATTCGCTTTCGGATTCTTCCGCGCCTGCGCCACGGCCGCATTCCATTTTGCCGGATCGATCTTCTTGTCCGCAAACCACGTCTGCGCGTTTGCCAGCAGCTTCTCGTCGAGCTTTGCCAGCATCGTCTCGTGCTCGACGCGCCGCATGGCCACGAACTTCCGCTCCTCGAATCCCGCTGTGTTTTCCATCGGTAAGAAAGGGGCCGAGCGCTCGCTGAGCTGCGTGGTGCCAAACACCGCCTGCACCGAGTAATAGTCGTGCGTGGGGATCGGATCGAACTTGTGATCATGGCAGCGCGCGCATTGCAGCGAGTGCGCCAGGAAGGTCTCGCCAACGCTGTTGGTCACATCATCGAGGAAGCGCTGACGCGCGATTTTGGCCACCTCCATCCCCGTCAGCTCCCACGGCCCCATGCGGAGGAAGCCCGTCGCGATGAGGCCTTCGGAAGGATGAAGGCCATGGGAACCGGACGCGGAGTCTGACTTCAGACTTCCGCCTTCATCCTTTATGCTTCCGGCCTGCAATTCGTCTCCGGCGATCTGCTCCTTCACAAACTGGTCGTACGGTTTGTCGCTGTTGAAGGCGCGGATCACATAGTCGCGGTAGCGCCAGGCATTGCCACGCTCGTAGTCGTTCGCAAAGCCGCTGCTGTCCGCATAGCGCGTCACATCCAGCCAATGTTGTGCCATGCGCTCGCCATAGTGCGGGGAGGATAACAGGCGATCCACCAGCGACTTCACGCTGCCGTCCGCGTCAGCTACGTGTGCCTTCACGAATGTCTCCACATCATCCGGCGTCGGCGGCAGGCCGGTCAGGTCAAATGTCGCGCGCCGGATGAATGTCCGCGCGTCACACGGCGGCGCTGGCTTCAGATCCGCCGGCAGCTTGGCTGCGATCAGCGCATCGATCGGGTTCTGCCCCGGCTGCGGATCAATCGCCGGCTTTTTCACAGGCTGGTAAGCCCACAGCCCGTCCACCTTGTAACGTCGGTTGGCCCAATCCGCAGACAGCGCGCCGACTGTCTTCACGGTGATGCCATCGTGCGCGGTCCATTTGTCCGCGCTCTTCGCCAGCTGCGCACGCCTTGCCTCGTCCGGCCACGGCGCGCCCGCCGCGATCCACTGCTTGATGTATCCGACCTGATCCGCCGTGAGACGGTCGTTTTCCTTCGGCGGCATTGGCTTCCACACGTCCTCATGCGTCCGCGTCACTGATAAAAAGAACGGGCTCCTGTCGGGCTCCCCGGGCACCACCGCCGCCTCACCGCTCTCCCCACCTTTCATTAGCCCCTCGGGAGTCCGCATGTCGTAGGCGCTCTTGATCTTCTTCGCGTCATCTCCGTGGCACGCGAGACACTTCTCCTTCAGCATCGGCTGGATGAAGAAGACGAATAGCGCGTCAGCATCCGCCTTCTCCGCCGCGATGGCACCGCGCGTCGCGAGGACGAGACCGAGAAAAACAATCAATCGAACCGACATGGCGTGGAAACGTTACGTGCCCACCGATCTTGACGACACTTTTCAGCGAGTGGCCGATGCGCTCCGCCGTATGAAATTTTCAAATCATGTGAAAGCAAAACGCCCGGATGCGAATGGACACGCACACGGACACGCCTCAGCCCGCTCAACGGCGCACTGTAGGGCGGCGCGCCGTCATTCTTTCCCAATCCACTGTTCACGCGCGCGGCGCAACTCCTCCAATCGCGAGACTCCGGTGGCTTTCCTGCGCGGAGCCGTAGCGCTGGAAGCGGGCTCGACCGCGCGCTTCGTCGCCTTTCCAACGGGCCGTGTGCTACTCACCTTGTAAACCGCGGTGAACACTGGCTTGGCCCGTTCGTTCCCTGCAAGAACTGGAGGATCGGCGGGTCCGGCGCGGTCTGTGGCAAAAGGATTGTTCGTCCCGTGCTGTTTCCACGGTCCTTCGCTGACCTCCGACAATTCGACAAACCTCCAGTCGCATTTGCTCCCGCTGGGCATCTGCAGAAAGTCTCTCACCGCCGGAGAAACATCGATGCCCGCGCCTTGGTTTTTGGTGTTCGACGGGCGCGCGCTACCGAAAACATAATCCGCGTCCTGTGTGGTGAAGGGGCCGCAGTCGCTCCACTGCGCAAAACACACCCGCCCCCGATGATGAAGGGCCAACCACCGATTGTGGCAGACGGACTTTCCGGGCCGCCGGAATGCCTCCTTGAACCAAGGGATGATATTCGCCGCCTCAGCCTTGGTCACCCTCGAATTCAAAATGTCATTGTAAGGAAGCGCGACGTAGAATGGATTCTCCTTCGGGCGAAACCCGGCCGGAAGAAAGCTGGCGTCACGGTTTCCAGGATTCGGGTCGTCGTAGCCTCCGAAGTTCGACATCCACCGCGTGTCCCAAGAACTCATCGTGTTTGGCACCGGGTTGTTTTGCGTCGGTTGCTCACCCACCCAGAACACAGTTGAGACGATTCCCGTCTTCCATGGGAACTTTGGCGCGCCAGGCGGCAAAGATGTTGCGTCGGGCGCTGGCGGTTGCGTCACCACCCACGGCACCACTGGCTCCGGGGGCGACGCGAGAGGTGCGACGAGGATCACAGACGTGACGGCAGATAATATACAACTCATTGCAGTACGAACTCAGGCGAGGTTAGGCACCGCTGGAGCGAAGGCGTTCAAAACAATCAGCCTTGGCCCTGCCAATGAGCCTCCCGCCCGTGGTTTCGGTGCTAATTGAATTGAAGAGTTCGGGCGGCGTGACCACCAAGAACTGGGAGGTGTGTACGACCAGAGGAAAAAAATATTGCCAAGGCTTGTGATTTATGGGATTATTTAATGTATCTAAATAATCAAGGTATTCCCAGACTCACCATGAAGCTCCCACTTTTGTTCATCTCCTTGGTCAGCACGTTTTGGAGCCTGCCTGCACTGGCTCAATATGGCTACACACCACCGGTGCCGCCCACCCCACCTACGATGCCCACCGCGCCTCAACCGCAGTACCAAGCATATCCGGGCAGCGTTCCTGATGCGGGTGCCGGGATGGACACCGGCTATGCCGCACCCACTTATGGATCTCCCACATACGGGGGATACTCCCAGCAGCCGCTGCCCCCGCCTCAGGCGGCCATCGGCCACGACATCATGAGCTACGGGTACCTGGAGGGTTACTACAAGTACACTAGCTTCAAGGAGTCATCGCTTGATCCGGCCAGCGGACTTGGCGTTGCGCTGAGCGCTGAGTTGTTCAAGCCCCTCTATGTCAAAGGTGGGTTTGAGTGGGCTTCGGGAAATGGAGGCTCGAAGGAGAACGGGGGGTTCGATTTTAGCTCCGTGTCTCTGGGAGCGGGCGCATACATTCCGATCACCGGCCGGTTCCACATCATGTGCGAAGTTGGCGGCGCCTATTATAAGCTGGACGCGGAGAAGGACTCCGTCAGTTTTAGCGATGGAGCCATCTATGTTCATCCCGGAATCAAGGTGGCAGCCACCCAGTCTCTCGAACTGGAGGGGGGATTGCTGTTCACCAGCTCGGATCATTATGACTCCATTCTTTTCAACGTCGGTGCTTATTGGAGGCTGTTCTCCGCGCTGGACTTGAAACTTGGGGCTGATTTTGGTGATGCGAGCACAGGTTGGAAGGCCGGCCTGCGCGTGCGTTGGTGACTTGTTCGTTTTGGTTTGCAGGTGTGGTGATGTCAAAAAAGCAGGGCGCTCCGGTTTCGGCCGGAGCGCTTTTGTGTTCACCCTCGATGTGGCGGGACTCGCTACGCTTTGCGGGTCTGGACTCCTCGCGAGCGGTCGGGAAACAGGTGCCGGCATATTTCACAGATCGTGCCATCGCAGCTCCGTGCGGAGCAATGTTCACGACCGTAATAGATGATCTGGAGGTGTAACTGGTTCCACGCCTCTTTCGGAAAGAGCCTCTTCAGATCGCGCTCTGTCTGTTCCACTGACCGCCCGTTCGTGAGCTTCCACCGTTGGCTGAGTCTGTGGATGTGAGTATCGACCGGGAATGAGGGAATCCCGAATGCCTGCGCCAGCACGACTTGTGCGGTCTTATGGCCCACGCCGGGCAGCGCCTCCAAATCATCAAGGTTCTCGGGCACCCTTCCGCCGTGCTTCTCCATCACAAGGCGGGAGAGCTCGCGGATCGCCTTGGCTTTTTGCGGGCCGAGCCCGCAGGGACGCACAATGGACTCGATCTCCTCGACAGAAACGCCCGCCATCCGTTCCGGTGAACCAGCCAGCGCGAAAAGTTTCGGCGTGACCAAGTTCACACGCGCATCGGTGCATTGGGCCGATAGCAAAACCGCCACGAGAAGCGTGAACGGATCACTGTGATCCAGCGGAACGGAAGGAGCCGGATACAGGCGACCCAGCCTATCCTGAATGTAAAACGCGCGCTCGGTCTTGGTCACGACTCAGCCAGAGGAGGGTCAGCTCCTTTCGATCCGCTGCACCATTTTGCGCACGTGATTGTTCTTGGTGCGGTCCCGCATGATGGCAAGGCTCTTTGAAAACGAACCCCAGCGCAGCACCTTGATGTTCACGCTGCGCACTCCCCAGTTCCGCATCGCTGCCTTGTCGGGCTTGTAGATATCGATGGTGTTCGTGCCGACCAAGGCGGAGCCGTAATCATCCACCTCATAAACATATGGATCGCCATCGATCTGGAAGACCGTGCCCACCGGATACACCGACCAATCTGTGGCGGCGCTGCGCACGTTGCCATATTTTAGCTGCTCCCCCGTGGCGGAAGCCGCTCCGTACTGGATGTGATCGGACTCAGTGTGGGTGTACGCAGTCGTGCGCACTGAGTTGATTCGTGTGGCGGCTTTGGAGGCCTGGCTACCACGGCCTGCTTTCTGATTCGTCGGTGTCCCACAGGAGACGACCGTTAGGGAGACAACTGCCAGTGCGGGGAAAAGGAGGAGACGCATTAAAACGGAGGGATGAGATTTGTTTGTTTTCCGATTTATGAGGGGCCATTCTTCGACAAAACCCCATTTAAATCAATCCTAGAAATGGGTCGATTTTACGGACGCCATCACCGTGACCGTTGCGACTAGCATGAGTGAACCAACTCAAAACTCCAGACCTTCAAATTCTGGCAATTAGTTCCCTCAGACTTCCCGACGCTCGCGGGCAACGCTGGACAGGCTGCGCGGTTTGCTCTTCAATCAGCGCATGCGAACCCAAGCTGTGCCACTGCTCAGGCAATATCTTCAACAGCAGTTGGATCACGGGCGCAGCCACATGGGTCTGGATGCTACGGCCCGGATGAGTTTGGCTGCCTTGGCCAGTGGCGAAAGAATGGCGATTGCCCCTGCGGACAGGCACTCCTCTCCGCTTCAGTCCGCGCCAGTGGACTCTATGTTCGTGAAAGGCAGTCCCGCGGAAGCCGCGGTCACGCCATCGCCCGTGATGCCGCAGTCAATCGAAGTGAAGGGAGGCACCAAGGAAGTGAAACTGGCCCGGCTGGCGCAACTGGCGGAGGATCACCCCGCACCGCGCGCTCTCGGCACCCTGCGGGGCACGATGGTCTTCGCCGTGGGGAATCCCGACGCCGCCATCATGTTCATCGGCGAGGCGCCGGGCGCAGAGGAGGAAAGGCAACGCCAGCCCTTCGTCGGCCCTGCCGGGCAGCTTCTCACCAAAATCATCGGCGCCATGGGACTCGCGAGGGACCAAGTTTACATCACGAACATCTGCAAGTTCCGGCCCGCGACGGACAATCAAGGAAGCGACAACCGCAAGCCCACTCCGGAAGAGATGCGCGCATGCCTGCCCTTCGTCTTGGCGGAGATCGACGTGGTCCAGCCGAAGGTCATCGTCGCCCTCGGTGGTACGGCAGCCGAAGGGCTTGGAATCCTCGGCCCGGTCACCAAGAATCGCGGCCGCGACCATTTCATCAAAGACACCCCGGTCGTCGTCACTTTCCATCCTTCATATCTTTTGCGCCAGGAAAAGGACGGTCGCGCCATTCAGGCAAAACGGCAGTCGTGGGAGGACATGCTGAGCGCGATGGAGAGAGCCGGTCTTGCCATCACCGAAAAGCAGCGCGGCTTCTTCAAAGGTCGCTGAGGCGGCGGAGCACCCGCATCCGTCTCAGCGCATGGCCTTCCGCCCGTGCAGCGCCTGATACAGCGTCAGCTCGTCCACATGCTCCAGCCCGCCGCCGCCTGCGGGCATTCCTTGTGCGAGCCGCGTCACCGACACTCCAGCCGGCCGCAGCAAATCCGCGATGTATCCCGCAGTCGCCTCGCCTTCCACATCCGAGCCCAGCGCGAGGATGACCTCATCGGCGTGCAGGTCCCGCACGCGGTGCAGCAGCGGCTCGATGCGCAGATCTTCAGGCGTCACATTGTCCAGCGGCGAGAGCTTCCCGCCCAGCGCGTGATAGAGCCCCTGAAACGCCCCCGAGCGCTCGAGCCGCAGAATGTCCGACGCCTGCTCCACCACGCACAGGAGGCGCGAGTTGCGTTTATCGTTCCCGCAAAACAAGCACGCGGCGCCCGTCTCCATGAAGAAGCCACAGGCCGGGCAGGCCTGCACCGCGTGGCGCAGCGCCGACAGAGAGTCCGCCAGGTTCTCCCCCTGTTGCGCGCCTCGGCCCATCAGCCACAGCGCCAGTCTTTCCGCGCTGCGCGGTCCGAGGCCGGGCATCGCCTTGAGTTGTAGAATCAGGCGCTGGATCGGCGCGGGGTAGTCGATGGCAGCCATGGGTCAGGAAATGCGCGAACTAAGAACGTGCAATCGCGAATGACAATCGAAGAGTCTCGCGCCAGCCATGTGCCGCAGTGTTAAAAGTTTCACCGTGTGCCCTGCACCGAAGTAGCCGTCGTCTCCACCGCGCTTTGTCATCCAAGACGAAGCCTGCACGAAGGGCTGTAGGCTAGGGATGGGTTTTATCATCTAGGACGACCTCATTCCTTGCAAAGACTAGCGCCTTCCTGCATGATCCCGCGCTACTGACGCCGCCCATGCTGGAAAAGCAACGAGACCGATACCGACCTGTCACTGAGAAACGCTCCTTCGCTCGAAATGTGGTGCTTGTTCACCTCCTTGTCGGGCTGGTCGTGACCGGACTGCTCGTGTTTCACGAGCTTTTCGTCGTCTCACTCGGCGTCTTTTTGTGGTACCTCATTTCCGTCGGCCTCGTCGCTGGGATGATGAAACGCCAGGAGTGGTGCCGGCCCATCCTGGGCCTCATGTTCCTCGGGATGGCGGCGGGGTGCGCGGTCTTCGTCACGCGCATTCATCCCCATCTTGAGATCGATCACGCGCCCATGCTCAGCCGCCAGGGGCTGCCTCTCTGGGGCACAGTCGTCACCGTGGTTTATGCAGTTTGCGGCGTGATGATGTTCATCAGCAACCGCCTGAAGCGCGCCACCATGCTAGGCTTCGGCTTCTGGTAAAAAGCGCCGCGCCGCTACCCCTGGCCCATCCACTCCCGCAGCTCACGCATTTGTTTCTTGTTGGGCCGGGCCGCGCTCTCATGCGGAGCCGGCGGGCGGATTAGTGCGTTCTCCTTCCGCACCGCCGCAGCCCGCGCGTACACCTCCGGCGGGGTGAGATCCTCCATGCATTGCCCCACCAACGGCGCGCCAACGCGGTTCGCAGGCAGGGAGAGCACGCGGATCGTGAGGCGGTTCTCCCCGCGGTCGATGTCGATCACATCCGCCACACGCACCGTGCGCGCGGGTTTGATGGCGTCGCCTTTCATCGTCACATTACCCTTCGTGCAGGCCTGGGCCGCGAGCGCGCGCGTTTTGAAGATGCGCACATGGTGCAGGTATTTGTCAGCGCGCAGGCTTGCGATGGATTCGCTCATGGGGGTATTCGCGGCGGAACATCACTTGCCCTCGCGCTTGGTGCAAGAGCCGGCGTAGCTCATCTCCCTCCCCTGGTCGTGAGTTGCGCATGAAATGTTTGCCTCCGGCTCTTCATCCACCCTTAATGTTGCCCGTGCATCTTTTACGCCCCAGGGCGCAACGCCCGCTCCCATGACCGCGCACGCATTCAGCCCCTCATCCGTCTCCGTCGCCCGCGCCTCGGGCTCACAGGTCCGCAGACTGCTGGCGGTTTTTCATCCGTCGGTTCCCTCGCTCTCCCTCGCATTCGCTCACCGCGTTCCGAGAGCGTTCTCGCCCCTCACCGCCCTCCTCATTCTCGCTGCGGCGCTGCTGCAGGTCACTCCGGTCCGCGCCTCTGCCTTACGCATCGCCGTGCAACATCGGTTTGGGGATGGGCCCTTGCTCCTCGATTCCCTGCGCTATGCGAACGCAGCAGGCGAAACGTGCTCCATCACCCGGCTCAGCTACCTCATCAGCGGCGTCGCGCTCCAGCGCGCAAACGGCTCCTGGTTCACCCTGCCGGACTCAGTCGCGTGGATCAATGTCGGCACGCGGCGCGCCACGATGGCATTCGATGGCGTGCCGCCGGATCGCTATCAGGCGCTGCGTTTTCGCATCGGCCTCGACCGGGCCGCGAATGAGACCGACCCCGCCACACGCGCCGCAGACCATCCGCTGAACCCCAACGTGTGCGGCCTGCATTGGTCCTGGCAGGGCGGCTACATCTTCATGGCACTCGAAGGCATGTTCCGGCGTGGCAATGAAACCCCGAAAGGCTACGCCCTGCATCTCGCGCGCGATCCATTCCTCACCACCATCAGCATCCCCTCCCCCGTCGATCTGCGCGGCGATGCCGAGGTGCAGGTCGTGCTGGATGTCGGC
>JANOBO010000044.1:0-7611 GCA_031411695.1 Verrucomicrobiaceae bacterium | reverse complement strand
GCGTTGCCGTGCTCGGCGTATTTGTCCAGAAGCTCCTCCAGAATCTGCCGGGCCTCGGGGCTGTATTGATCGAAGAAGTCCTTCTTGTCCTGCTGCAAGCGCTGCGCGCGCTCGCGCCGGGTGCGGAGCGGGGCGTTGAAGGCGATGTGACAGAGGAGATCGAAGGGATCGGCGTCGGGCTGCTTGGTTTCCTCGGCGAGATGCTCGAAGCCGATGCCGCGCTCAGCGAGGCGCTCGATGATCTCGGAGCGCTGAACGGGATCCGCCCACTGACGGCGGAGTTCCGGGGCGTTCGGGCAGATGTCGCGGACTTTCTCAGCAGCGTAATCGGTGTAGCGGACAACGCGGAGCTGCTTGCCATCGGGATCAAGCTCATAGACAAGATGCGTGGCGATCTCGACCCGGCCGCCGTCGAAGTAGAGCTTGGCGCGGTATTCGCCGGGCGGCTCGTGAATGATCGGGCCTGTTTCATCCGGCGGCTCGTCGTCTTCCTCCGGCCCTTCCTCGGTGTGGCCCTTGACTTCACCGGCGGCATCGATTTCCTCCTGCGTGAGCCGGGTCGGCGGCCCATCGAAGTCCGGGTCTGCAAACTGCCGCGTGGCGCTGCCGGTGTAGTCAATGATGTTGAACCACAGCTTGCCATAATCATCCCGCACGCGCGTGCCGCGACCGATGATCTGCTTGAACTCGCTCATGGAACCGACGACACGGGCGAGCACGACGTTCTTGCAGGTGGGCGCATCGACGCCGGTGGTTAGAAGCTGGGAGGTGGTGAGGATCGTGGGAACGTTTGTATCCACATCCTGAAACCGGCTGAGATGACCGCGCCCGATGTCGCCCTCCTCGGCAGTGACGCGGCAGACGTAATCGGGATGCTGCGCGGTGATGTCGCTGTTGAGGTTGTTGAGCGCGCGGCGCATCTCGCTGGCGTGCTCCTGATCGACACAGAAGACGATGGTCTTGGCGAAGCGGTCGGTCTTCTTCAGAAAGTCAGTGAGATGCCGCGCAATCGCATCGGTGCGGGCACGCAGGGCGACGATGCGCTCGAAGTCCTTCGTGAGATATTCGTCATCGGGAATCTCTTTGCCATACCGGTCCAGATCGCCCTTTGAAGGACGCCAGCCCGCCGCGTCCCACTCGGTGATGACGCGATGCACGCGATACGGCGCGAGGAATCCGTCCTCGATGCCCTGGCGCAGGCTGTATTCATAGACCGGATTGCCGAAGTAGAGGTAGGTGTCGCGGTTGTCCTCGCGCAACGGCGTGGCGGTCATGCCCAGCTTGTAGGCGGGCTGGAAGTAATCGAGGATCACGCGCCACGAGCTGTCGTCCCGCGCGCTGCCGCGATGACACTCATCCACGATGATGAGGTCGAAAAAATCCGGCGCGAACTCCCTGAACAACCCGGCACGCCGCTCGTCCTCCGCGAGCGCCTGATAGATGGCGAAGTACATCTCGCGACTCTTGATGACCTCGCCAGACTCGATCTTGTAACGTGCATCGCCGAACGCGGCGAAGATGCCGTCCTTCGGCTGGTCCACGAGGATGTTGCGATCTGCGAGATACAGAATCTTTGGGCGGCGATGCTCGCCGGTGCGGTTCCAGCGCGCATTCCACAGCTTCCAGCAGATCTGAAACGCGACGGCGGTTTTGCCCGTGCCGGTGGCCATCGTGACGAGGAGCTTGTTCTTGCCCTTCAAGATTGCCTCGACCACACGATTGACGGCGATCTGCTGGTAGTAGCGCTCGCCCTTGTCCACGATGTGATTGTAGGGCGTGAGCAACTTCCGGGCGATTTCGTCTGACGCGATCCCTTTGCCCGAGCGATACCGATGCCAGAGCTCCGCCGGGGTTGGAAACGCGGCGATGGTGCGCTCAATGCCCGTGAAGTAATCAAATTCGATGATCTCCCTGCCGTTCGTCGAATAGGCAAACATGAGCCCAAGCATCTCGGCATACATTTTCGACTGCTGAAGACCCGCAGCCGGAGTCTTGTATTCCGACTTGGCCTCGACCACGCCAAGTGGAAAGTCGCGCGTGTAGCGCAGAAGGAAATCGACGCGCTTCGGCGGCTTGCGGACAAAACCCTTTCCAGCCGGGATGATGCGGCCGTCTGTGATCGTGCGCTGTTCCGCGATGGAATGCGGCTCACTGTCCCAACCCGCCGCCTGGAGCTTCGGCACAACGAACTTGCGGCATGTATCAGCTTCAGTCGGCATTCGGGAGATTCGTCCATGAGAGCGGGAGATAATCGGGATGGCAAGACATTCCGGCGGAGGGCGGAGGGATGAATGACGAATGACGAATGGTGCCGACTTCCGACTTCCCACCTCCGACTTTCCACCTCCGCCTTCCGCCTTCCTTCACGCTTCGCGCAGCAGAATCGCCTCGACGTTCATTTCGTCGTAGAGCGCATCGCTGAGGATGACGATGGGGTCGCCTTTGTGGGCGAGGCCTTTGGCGTGGAGGACTTCCAGGGCGGCGTGGATGGTGGCTTCGGGATTGCCTTTGGCGAAGTCCATCACGAAGGGATGGACGCCGTGGGACATCTGCAGGGTGCGGCTGACGTGCAGCTCCGGCGTGAAAGCGAAGATGGGGGCGAACTCGGGGCGCTGATGGGCGAGGAGGTGGGCCATGACGCCGCGCAGGGTGAAGACCATGAGCTTGGCGCCGGGGATCGAATTGGCCAGGACGATGGCGGCCTTCACGGTCTTGTGCTTGTTGGTCTTGAGCGGGGCATCGGAGGCGAAGCGGCCGGAGGGGTAGCTCTGCTCGATCCGGCTGATGACGCGGTCGAGCACCTCGACGCAGGTGGCGGGATATTTGCCGACGCTGGTCTCGCCGCTGAGCATGACGCAATCGACCTGCTCGACGACGGCGTTGAAGATGTCGGTGACCTCGGCGCGGGTGGGCACGGGGTTCTCGATCATGCTCTCGAGCATCTGCGTGGCGACGATGACCTTCCGGCCGTGGTAGGAGCAGCGCTCGACGATCTTGCGCTGGATGATGGGGAGGTCCTCAATGGGGCACTCGCTGCCGAGATCGCCCCGGGCGACCATGATGCCGCCGGAGGCCTCGACAAGGGCGTCGAGATTTGCCAAGGCCTGCTGGTTTTCGATCTTGGCGATGACGCGCGCCTTACAATTCCGCTGCTCGAGCAAGAGCTGCACATGCTGGATGTGGGCGGGCTCGCGCGCGAAGCTGAGCGCGAAGAAATCCACGCCAAGCTCGACGCCGAGATCGAGGTCGAGGTAGTCCTTATTCGTGAGCGGCGGGAGATTCACGGCGACGCCGGGGAGATTGATGTGGCGCCGGGACTTCATCTCACCGCCGATGACGACGATGGCGCGGATGTTTTTTGCCGAGACCTCGGTGGCGCGCAGCAGGACCATGCCGCCATCGATGGAGATGGGATCGCCGGGCTTGAGGTCCTTCGTGATGCCGGGGTAGTTCACCGTGGTGGACATCTCCGTGGTGGCGGGCGCGGACTCCTCGGTGCGCAGCTCGACGAGATCTCCGGGCACGAGCTTCCACGGCGCGGGGACATCCCCGGTGCGGATGGACGGGCCGGTGAGATCCATGAGGATGGCGACATCTTTCCCGGCGAGCACGGCAGCCTCGCGGATGCGGCTGTAAACGGCGCGCACCCAATCGTGCGAGCCGTGGCTCATGTTCAGGCGGAACATGTCGGCGCCATTGCCGATGAGCGCGCGGATGGCCTCGACGGATTCGGTGGCGGGGCCCAGGGTGCAGAGGATTTTCGTTTTGCGCATCGGGGGGGATCAAGTGAGGAGCACGAGGCAGGCCACGCTGCGGCCGCGCAGGTCGTAGCTGCCGCCCTGCGTTGGCAATGGTGGATTTGCAAAGGCGGGCTCGAGGGCGGTATCGAACACTAGCTCCCACCGCTGGCCTGCATCGGTGGGCAGGATGAAGGTGTGGCGGGCCGCGCTTTGATTGAAGAGGAGGAGAAAGGGCCGGTGATCCTCGCCGCCAGCGGGGATGGTGAGCCTGCGTTCTTCGGGCTGATCAAACAGCGCGCCGAAGAAGCGGCGGTCGGGATCGTGCCACTCGTCGTGCGTGAGCAGCCCGCCCTCGCCATTCAGCCAGGTGACGTCCACGCGGCCGGTGTCGGAGCTGAGCCTGCCATTGAAGAAATGACGGCGGCGCAGCGCGGGCCGTGATCTGCGGAAGGCGAGCATGCGCTTCGTGAAGTCGTGCATGCCATCGTGGTCATGGGTCCAGTCCAGCCAACTGAGGGCGTTGTCGTGGCAGTAGGCGTTGTTGTTGCCGTGCTGGGTGCGGCTGCGTTCGTCGCCGGCGGTGATGAAGGGGATGCCGAGCGAGCAGAGCATGGTGGCCATCATGCCGCGCTGAAGCTGGCGGCGGAGGCGGCGGATTTTTGCGTCATCGGTCTCGCCCTCGACGCCGCAGTTTGATGAGAAGCTCTCGTTGTCGCCATCGCGGTTGCCCTCGCCGTTGGCGAGATTGTGTTTTTCGGCAAAGGTGAAAAGGTCGCGCAGCGTGAAACCATCGTGCGAGGTGAGGAGATTCACGCTCGCGAGCGGTGGCCGGCGATTCCAGCCAAAGAGATCCTCGCTGCCGCAGAGGCGCTTGGCGAACTCGGCGGTCGTGTCCTCATCGCCGCGCCAGTAGCGGCGCGCGGTGTCGCGATATTTGCCGTTCAGCTCACGCCACGGCTCGGGAAACTGGCCGACCTGATAGCTGTCCGCGCGACCCACGTCCCACGGCTCGGCGATCATCTTCACGCGCGAGAGCACGGGGTCCTGCTGGAGGGCGGTGAAGAACGGGCTGAGCACGTGGAAGTGCTCCAGATCGCGCGCGACGGTGACGGCGAGATCGAAGCGGAAGCCGTCCACGTGCATCTCAGTGACCCAGTAGCGGAGGCTGTCCAGGATGAGGCGCAGCGCGGGCGCATTGTTCGAGGCGACGGAATTCCCGCAGCCGGTGACGTTTGTGTAGAAGAGTGATTTGCCGTCGAAGCCGAGGCGGTAGTAAGCCGTGTTGTCCAGGCCGCGGAACATCAGGCTCGGCCCGCGCTCATCACCCTCGGCGGTGTGATTGTAAACGACATCGAGGATGACTTCGATGCCTGCGCGATGGAAGGCGCGCACCATTTCCTTGAACTCCCGCACCTGCGCCTGCGGGTCGCGCGCTGCGGCGAATTCATTGTGCGGGGCGAAGAAGCCGATGGTGTTGTAGCCCCAATAGTTCGTGAGGCCGCGGTCGATGAGAAAGGCGTCATCGAGATGCTGATGCACCGGGAGCAACTGCACGCTGGTGACGCCGAGGTCCGTGAGGTAGCGCGTCACCGCCTCATGGCCGAGCCCCGCGTAAGAGCCACGGAGGTCCTGCGGCACCTCGGGATGGAGCTGGGTGAAGCCTTTGACATGCAACTCGTAGAGAACCATGTCGCGCCACGCGATCTGCGGCGCCGTCGTGTGCTGCCAGTCGAAGTCGTACGCGACGACGACGGACTTCAAGGCCGTGGGGCCGTTGTCGATGAGGCCCGGCCGCGAGTGCGGGCCGGGATGCGTAAGCATGTCGCCGCGCGCGGAAGGCTCGCCGGCGATGGCCTTCGCGTATGGATCGAGCAGGAGCTTGCGCGAGTTGAAGCGCATCCCGGTCTCCGGCAGCCACGGCCCGTGGATGCGGTAGCCATAGAGTGCGCCCGCAGAAAGCCCGCGCACAAACACGCACCAGATGTCGCCCTCATCGCGGCGCAGCCGGGTGCGCGCGATCTCCCGCGTGGGGTCCGCCGGATCGTAGAGGCACAGGTCCACGGTGACCGCGTTCCGGGAATACACCGCAAAGTTCACCCCGCCCCCACCCACGGTCGCACCCAGGGGATGAGGTGAGCCCGCTGTCACTGATAACTCGTCTGCCACTGCCTGCCTGTAGCGCGATGCCCCGCCAGGATCAACCCGCGAGTGGGGTGTGGATGGAAAAGAGAAGAGGGCGCGTCGATCTGGCGCAGTGTGGTAAGGAAAAGCAGGCTTGCCGGGTCATGGCGGGCAACGCATACTGTGCGCATGACGACGCCCGACACACTGCCTGCCGCCGCCGAACTCGTGGGAAAGTTTCGCAACTTCGGCGAATTTGGACCGACTTATCAAGTCGTGAGAGCCGTCAACGGCCAAAAAGTGCATTTGGTCGTCCTGCACACGGGAGAGGAGTTGGACTACCCGCTCGAGCAGGCGCTGCGAGACCCGGAAGCTAAGTAGTAGGCCATGTTTGCCATTGCATTTGACCTCGTGGTTGCCGACGCGGCGGAGCATCATCCGCGTGGTGTGACGGCCGCGTACAATGACATCGGCACAACGTTGAAGAAGTTTAGTTTCGAGCGCATCCAAGGCAGCGTGTTTGTGTGCGACAACAACGACATGGCAAACCTCTTTGCCGCGCTGCTGGCACTGAAGGCTCTGCCTTGGTTTGCCAGGGTGGTGCGCGACATTCGTGGCTTCCGCATTGAGAATTGGAGCGACTTCACACCGATCATCAAGGGAACGCCGTCACCGTGATGCGGCCAAAAGTGTAATCCGGAATTAGCCTCTCCACACGCGGCATGCGGCGGGCGGGGTCTGGGGTGGAGGCTCACTAGGGGGGCGAAGGACAAAACTGGCCAAAGAGGCATCGTCCGCATCGCTCCCGCCGGTACGGGTGTGGCGCAGCCTGCGCTTGCGCCTATGGCTGACTGACATCGTGCATTTCCGCGCAAACATTGGCCCGTCGATTGCTTTGACCGGAGGCTTGATTTATCAGAACTTCGCGCCTTACTGCCGCCCCCTTTTGACCCAAAACGAAATGAGAAACCCAGGACTTCCCGAGAAACAAGGCCTCTATGACCCGCAGTTTGAGCACGATGCGTGCGGGGTCGGTTTCGTGTGCCAGATGAAGGGGAAGCGTTCTCACGAGATCGTCCAGCAGGCGCTCACCATCCTGGTGAACCTAGACCATCGCGGCGCTTGCGGGGCGGAGACAAACACAGGGGACGGGGCGGGCATCCTGATGCAGATCCCGCACAAGTTTCTGAAGAAGGCGGCCGGCGCGGTGAAGATCACCCTGCCGGAGGCTGGCCAATACGGCGTGGCGATGTGCTACTCGTCGCCAGACCCGGCGATCCGTGCGAAGAGCGCGGCTGTTTTTGAAAAACTGGTGGCTGAGGAAGGTCAGAAGCTGCTCGGCTGGCGCGATGTGCCCATCGACAACTCCATGATCGGCAAGACGGCGAAGGCCAGCGAGCCGTTCATGCGCATGGCCTTCATCGCGCGCGGGCCGGAGGTGAAGGACGACCAGACGTTCGAGCGCAAGCTCTACGTCATCCGCAAGCGCACCTACTTTGCCATCCGCTCACAGGGCATCGACGACTTCTGGTATTGCCCGAGCCTGAGCTGCCGCACGCTCATCTATAAAGGCATGCTGATGCCGGTGCAGGTGGGCGATTACTTCCGCGATCTCCAGGACCCGGACATGGAGTCCGCGCTCGCACTGGTGCATTCACGCTTCTCGACGAACACCTTCCCGAGCTGGGAGCGCTCGCACCCGTATCGCTACATCGCGCTTAACGGGGTGATCAACTCGCTGCGCGGCAAC
>JANOBO010000043.1:0-4084 GCA_031411695.1 Verrucomicrobiaceae bacterium | reverse complement strand
GGCGTGGGTGCGGCGTGATGTGCTGGAGAAGGACGAGCGCTTCCGCCTGCTGATGGACAACGCGCGCAAACAGGAGGCGAACCTCACCTCCGACGCCTTCAAGGCGAAGTACGACGCGGACCTGGCGAAATGGAAAGCGCTGGCGGACGAGGCGAAGAAGGCGGGCAAGCCTTTCACCGTGCGCCCACCCGCAACAGCGAATCAATGGCTCGGCGGAAACGCGCGACCAGGGAACATCTTCAATGGCGTGCTGCTGCCCACGATCGGTTACGGCATCAAGGGCGCGATCTGGTATCAGGGCGAGAGCAATGCGGGCCGCGCCTATGAGTACAGCTTTCTGTTTCCGCGCATGATCCAGCATTGGCGGGAAGAGTGGAAGCAGGGCGACTTTCCGTTTTACTGGGTGCAGCCCGCCGACTTCATGGCGGAGAAAACGGACGCCGCGCAATCAGTGGCCAGCAGTTGGGCCGAGCTGCGCGAGGCTCAGACGAAAACACAGGGCGTCATCAAGAACGGCGGCCAGGCGGTGATCATCGACCTCGGTGAAGGGAATGACATTCATCCCAAGAACAAGCGCGACGTGGCCGAGCGCCTGGCGCGTCTGGCGCTGGCGAAAGATTACGGCGTGAAGATTCCGTACCGCAGCCCCGAGTACAAATCAGTGCAGATCACCGGGAACAAGGCGCTGGTGACGCTCGACACGTTTGGCTCGACGCTGCGCACCGTCGATGTCGGCGAGGCCAAGGGCTTCGTCATCTGTGGTGAGGATCAGAAGTGGGTCTGGGCGCAGGCGAAGGTCGTCGGCAAAGATCAGATCGAGGTCAGCGCGGCGTCCGTCGCCAAGCCTGTCGCCGTGCGCTACGCCTGGGCGGACAATCCTGTCTGCAATGTTTGCAGCGCGGAAGGCTTGCCCGTCACACCGTTCCGCACGGATGACTTTGAGATGCTGACGAAGCCGAAATGATCAGCGCAGTTCAGAGTCTTCTGAAATGCCTGCTCGTGGCTTTCGGCGTCGCGATCACGATGACGACGCCGTGGGCGCGGGGGAATCCCGAGCCGGACATTCCGGTGCGCTGTGACTTTGACAAGACGGGCGCGTGTACGATCCGGGTCGAGATCGATCCGCGCTGCTTCACCGCGCAGCCGATGCGAGAGCGCTATCGCATGAAGGCGGATCTCGATTTCGACGCGGCTGCGGATCTGCAAAAGTGGAAGGATCAGGCATCTGACGCGCTGAAGCGTTGGGTGGGGTTCGAGTTTGAGCCGGCCGCGCCGATGATGCCCAAGTTCGCACTCGCCTTCACCGGACAAAACGAAGCCGTCATGACGAAGCCCGCCGATCCGCTCGTTGTGACGGCGACGTGGACGTTCCGGCGGCCGCCGGGCATGATGGGGCTGAAGGTTAAGGCCACCCAGGAAGCGCGCTTCTCCGTCGTGGTGCGTCATTTCCAGGATGGCGTGGAGCAACCCCGGTTCGCCACGTTGTTCCCAGGGGAGAGCAGCTTCTCTCTGCGCGTGCGATAGCGATCGCACGCGCAGGTCAGGTCACGCGGCCTTGCGTTTCCGCATCAGGTAGTGCTCGAAGCTGTTCACCAGCGCCTCCCAGCTCGCGTCGATGATGTTGAAGCTCACGCCGACGGTGCTCCATGAGGTGAGTCCGTCCGTGCTGGTGATGAGCACGCGCGTGCGCGCCTCGGTGCCGGCGGCACCGTCGATGATGCGCACCTTGTAGTCCTGCAGCACGACCTTCGCGATTTCTGGATACGTCGGCGTCAAGGCCTTGCGCAGGGCCTTGTCCAGCGCGTTCACGGGCCCGTCACCGTCATCGACGGTATAAACGCGCTCGCCGTTGATGGTGAGCTTCACGGTGGCCTCGCACGTTTCGGATCCCTGCGTGCCGCTGTGCCGATGGGATGAGTTGAACTCCTGAAGCTCAAAGTACGGGACGTGCTGGCCGAGATGCTTCCGGATCAGCAGCTCAAACGATGCCTCCGCCGCTTCGAACTCGTAGCCTTCGCTCTCGAGCTTCTTCACCTCGCTCAAGATCTGCTGCACCTCGGGCGCGCCTTTCGCCAGATTGAAACCGAGCGCCTCCGCACGCACGAGCACGTTCGACTGGCCGGACATGTCCGAGATCGTGATCACGCGCTCGTTGCCGACCAATGACGGATCGACGTGCTCATACGTGCGCGCCAGCTTCTGCACGGCGTGGACGTGGAGGCCGCCTTTGTGCGTGAACGCGGCCACGCCGACGTAAGGCGCGCGGATGTCGTGCGGCACGTTGGCCATTTCATCCACGAAGTGCGCCAGCTCACGCAGCCGCGTGAGATCGACGCCGAGGTCAATGCCCATCTTGATCTGGAGGTTCGGCATCACGGTGATGAGGTTGCAATTTCCCACGCGCTCGCCGTAGCCGTTGATCGTGCCCTGCACCTGGCAGGCGCCGGCACGGATCGCCGCCAGCGCGTTTGCCACGCCGACGCCGCCGTCATTGTGCGTGTGGATGCCGACCGCGCAGCCTAGGTGCGCGATGACCCTCGCCGTCACCTCGCCGACGAACTCAGGCAGCGCGCCGCCGTTCGTCTCGCACAGCACGACGAGGTCCGCGCCAGCGTCACGCGCGGCCTTCACAGTCTTGAGCGAGTATTCGGGGTCCTCGCGAAAGCTGTCGAAGAAGTGCTCGGCGTCGTAGAGCACTTCGCGTCCGTGCTTCTTCAGATAGGCGACCGTGTCAGAGATCATCGCGAGATTCTCCTCCAGGCTCACCTGGAAGACCTCGGTGACGTGCAGCGGCCATGTCTTGCCCACGATCGTCACTGCTGGGGTCTTAGCATCGAGCAGCATCTGCACCTGCTTGTCGTCCTCCACCTTCACCTTGCCGCGGCGCGTCATGCCAAAAGCCGTGATCCTTGCGGTCTTCCATTGGCGCTTTGCGGCCTCGTCGAAAAAAGCCGCGTCCTTCGGGTTCGATCCCGGCCAGCCGCCCTCGATGTAATGCACGCCGAATTCGTCGAGCTTCTCCGCCACGCGGATCTTGTCGAGCGTGCTGAAGGATATGCCGGTGCCCTGCGTGCCGTCGCGCAGCGTGGTGTCGTAGATGGTGACTTTTGGATTCATCGAAAAGGATAAAGGTGGGAGTGTTCGTTTTTCAGCATTCAGTCATTGAGTGCGGAGCCTTGAAGGCTGGTGATTCAGCGGGACAGCGGTGCAGACTGGATGCTGAAAACTGCACACTGAAAACTGGAACCAGGACGCGGATGCCTGCGACCGCAGGCGGAATGAGATGACGGACTCCGGCGGCGGCGTCAGGCGCGGCGGAACCCGGAGGTAATTCGAATGCTGATGGAGGCGGCGGCTCTCATGAACGGGCGCAATGAAAGCATGGCCTCGCGCGCCGGGCAAAGGGAAGTTTGATCTTTTGAAGAAGAAGCTTCCCAAGTGGCTACGGTTTCATGATCTCGACACTGTAAAACTTCGCGCCGCCGGTGGCGGTGGTGTCGGTGACAGTGCGTTCGTTGCCGAGGTCGCTGGTGGTGGAGCCGGTCAGGGTGGTCATGGGGATGCCGAGTGTCGTCGCGGCCTTCACTGTGTAGGTGCGGTCGTTGAGGCGGGGACTGAAGATGAGATTCTTTTGGTTTGGAAAACTGGGCACGGGGTCGATGCGCCAGTTGAACTTTGATGCGGCATCGGTGGGGATGATGCCGGCGGTGAACTCGAAGAGGTTGTTGTGGCCGTCGAAGTCGGGATCGAGCAGCGGGGCGGCGTTGGCATTCGGCGGTGGGCCGAAGTATTGCACCTGCCAGTCGTCGCCGAGGCCGTCGGCGGCGTAGGTGCCAAAGTTGTCGGCGATGCTGTCGAGCACGGTGAGATTCAATGTGCCGGTGTTGCCTGCGTGGATGCCTTGCGCGGTGGCTGCAGTGTTTTGATAAACGGTGGCGGCGGTGGCGAGTCCGCCAGTGCTGATGCCGCTGAGCGGGCCGCTCACAATGCCCCAGTTGATGCTCGCGGCTGGGATGGTGTTGGTGGTGAGGTCATCGAGCAATTGCGCGGCGGCGAGCTGGCGCGTCGTAGTTTCGTTCACCGT
>JANOBO010000042.1:0-3403 GCA_031411695.1 Verrucomicrobiaceae bacterium | reverse complement strand
CCATCGCTCCATCGCTCCATCGCTCCATCGCTCCATCGCTCCATCGCTCCATCGCTCCATCGCTCCATCGCTTCAGCGTTCGTCATTCGTCATTCGTCATTCGTCATTCGACATTCCTCCCCCTCCTGCCGTGATCGAATGACTTGCCAGCGCCAGCCCCGCTGCTTTGGTCAACCCTTCTCCCCCTCCCCATGCCCGCCGCGCCCGCATCACTCCCGCTCACCTCCGCCATCATCCTCGGTGCCGGGAGCTGGGGCACGGCGTTGGCGGCGATGCTGGCTGAGCGGGGGCTGGCGGTGCAGTTTTGGGGACGTGATGAGGCGCTGATGCGGGAGATCGCGGAGACGCGGCGAAATCCGCGCTACCTGCCGGGGCTGGCATTGCCCGACGGCATCGCGGCAACGCATCAGCTCAGGGATCTGCAGCCTGCTGAGTTGGTGCTCTTTGCGGTGCCGTCGAAAGGCATGCGCGCGGTGGCGGCGCAGGTGGCGGCGGCGGGCTTCGTGCGCGCTGAGGACGTGATCGTTTCCTGCACGAAGGGCATCGAGCTGGACACGGGTGAGCGGATGTCGGAGGTGATCGCGGACTGTCTGCCCGCGCGGAAGATCGCGGCGCTGTCGGGGCCGAATCACGCGGAGGAGATCGCGCAGCGGCTGCCATCGGCGGCGGTGGTGGCGTGTGCGGACGCGAGCGCGGCGGCGCGGCTGCAGGACTGCTTCACGCTGCCGTGGTTCCGCTGTTACCGGAGCGAGGATGTGACCGGCGTGGAGTGGGCGGGCGCATTGAAAAATGTGTACGCCATCGCCGCCGGCATCGCGCGTGGCATGAAGCTCGGGGACAACGCAATCGCCGCTCTGGTGACGCGCGCGCTGGCGGAGATGATGCGGCTCGGCATCGCCGAGGGCGGCAAGGCGGAGACATTCGCGGGCCTGAGCGGCGTGGGCGATCTGGTGGCCACGTGCTACTCCGAGCACAGCCGGAACAACCGCGTGGGGAAGCAGATCGGCGAGGGCGTGCCGCTGGCCGAGATCCTCGCGGGCACGCGCATGATCGCCGAAGGCGTGCCGAACACCGAGAGCCTGCACCATTGCGCTCGCAAAGCCGGCGTGCGCACCCCGGTGCTGGACGAGGTGTATGCGATGCTTTTCCAGGACAAGCCGGCCAAGCTGGCGATGCAGGCACTGCTGTCGCGTGATCCGCGACCTGAGGCGGACTGAGCCCGTTAATGACAAATGACGAATGCAGAATGACGAATGTCGGACGCAGCGTTCATCGATCAAGCCTCCGCCCTGTGCGCCGCCACATTCGTCATTCGTCATTCGTCATTCGTCATTCGTCATTCGTCATTCGTCATTCGTCATTCGTCATTCGTCATTCCTCCCCGCCCATGCCGCATCGCATCGCTCTCATTCTGCTGCTCACCGTTGCCGCGGCGTCGGCTCGCGAGGTGCAGAGCCATGGGCTGGTGTTTGAGAGATGGCTCCGCGACACGTTCTTCGGCGGCTACACGCCTGAAGGCTACACGCAGAAGTGGGACATCCCCGCCGAGGCAAATCTGCATCACGGGCACATCCCGGTGAATCCGAAGGCCATCAAATACGGCACACCCCTCGATTTCGGCGATGCGGTCCGACAGCACGAGATCATCGGCAAGGGCGAGCGCTTCCTGCTCATCGTGGGGTTCTGGGACCAGACGACGGCGACACGGAAGAAATGGGTGAACGTGCAGGCCGTCGAGATCAAGCCCGAGGCTTGGGCGCGGCTGTGGTCGCCCATCACCCGCGCGGACCTCGACAGGCTCGTGGCGGTGATCAAGGACAAGTCGCTGTCACTCGACGAGGCGCGGCAGCGGGCCAGGGAGATGAAAAGCCGGCCGCCCTTCTCGCTCGCGGTGATGCAGGTGAATCCGAAGATCGACGGCAGCCAGCGCCGCCTGCAATGCAGCGTCAGGTTTGCCGACTTTTTCAAGCACCTCGCGCCCGACGCCGATCCCGCACGCACCGCCGCGCCCGCAGTCTTCGGGGTTCCGGTCCCGCTGACACTCGAGTCCGGCGCGCGCATCCTCGCGCCTTCGAAATGAAGCCGCGCCATCAGTGTCCCCGCAGCATGATCCAGCCGACGATGAGCAAGATCGGCAGAAGGATGGGCACGGAGTATTTGAGGAGGTAGGCGAAGAACGACGGCGTTTCGACCTTCGCCTTTTCGCAGATGGATTTGACCATGAAGTTTGGGCCGTTGCCGATGTAGGTGGCCGCGCCGAAGAAGACAGAACCAAGCGACACCGCCATGAGATCGCGGCCATGATCGCGCACGAACCGCATGACCTGCGCGGGATCGCCGACATCGAGATGATAGCGGCCCATCTCTGCGGCGAGGAAGGCCAGGTAGGTGGGCGCGTTGTCGAGAAAAGCCGAGAGCGTGCCGCTGGCGAGGTAAAGGCGCAGGGGTGAGTCGAGTCCCGGCACGTCGCCGCTGCGGAGGATCTGAAGCGCTGGGATCATGGTGAGGAAGATGCCGATGAACAAGACGCCCACCTCCTTCACCGGATGCATGTTGAAATCGTTCGCGCGGTGGATGTGCCTCGGCGTGGTGAACCACGAAGCCAGCGCCGCCATCACCATCACGACGGCCGTGGCGCTGAGCACGCCGCCGAGATTCCATGCCGGCGGGATGAACACCGCTCCCAAGACGACAGCGAGGAAGACGACATTATGCAGCCCGGAGAAGGACCACTGCTCATCAGCCGTCTCCGCATCGCGCACGGCTCTCGGCGCACGTCTGAAGTTAAGCGAATCGACGACATAAAACACCGCGAGCAAGAGCCCCACGCACAGCGCCCACGCCTGCCAGCAATTGCGCAGAACCCACCAGAAAGGCACGCCCCGGAGAAAGCCGATGAACAGCGGCGGATCCCCAATCGGCGTGAGGCAGCCGCCGCAATTGCTGACGATGAAAATGAAGAACACCACATGCAGGCCGGTGATGCGGTAGCGGTTTGTGCGTATCCACGGGCGGATCAGCAGCATGGACGCGCCCGTGGTGCCGATGATGTTTGAGAGCACGGCGCCGAATGCGAGGAAAAGCGTGTTCGTCAGCGGCGTGGCTCCGCCTTTCACGCCGATCTTGATGCCGCCGGCGATCACATAAAGGGAGCCGACCAGCGAGATGAAGCCCACATACTCCGCCGCCGCATGAAGCAGCGCGTGATGATCCCTCATCACGACGAATTCGTAGAGCGCCGTGAACGCGCCGAGACCGATGGCGATCTTCGCGTGATGCCTCTCCCAAAACGGGGCGGCCATCACGGGCAACAGCGCGATGCAAAGCAGCAGCGCCGCAAAAGGCAGCACCGTCCAAAGCGGGGGAACGACGTGAGCGGCGGCGGGAGCTAGAGCGAGGAGGG
>JANOBO010000041.1:0-32709 GCA_031411695.1 Verrucomicrobiaceae bacterium | reverse complement strand
GCGGTGTGCTTGGCGGTTATTCTTCAGTCTTCTTGGCGGCTGCCTTCTTTGGCTTCTCACTTCTCGCCGCTTTCTTGGCTGGCGCTCTCTTGGCGGCCTTTTTCGCAGGTGTCTTTGTCTCTGCCGAGGCTTCTTCCTTCGCGGGCTCCACTTCCTTCGGGGCGACGATGACCGTGATGTGGCACATGCGCTTCTTGATTGGCGAGGCGGAACCGCGGGCACGAGGCATGATGCGCTTCAAGGCAGGCCCATCCGTGGCGACTGCTGACTCGACGATCAGGTTCTCGGTGTCCATCTGATGATTGTTCTCCGCGTTGGCGAGCGCCGAACGCAAGGTCTTCCCGATGAGGAACGCCGCCTTCTTGGGTGTGAAGTCGAGCACACTCAAGGCCTGGGACACCGGCATTCCGGTGATGGCACGAGTGACCTCGCGGGCCTTTTGCGCCGACATGCGCACGTATTTGTAAACTGATTTCACCTGCATAGCTGTTCTGTTAAAATGTTCTGTTGGCGTCCACCTTGCCGCGATCACCGACCTTAACCGGATCCGCGCTGTTCATGAGCTCCTGCACGACGGCACCGCTCACACCTTTTCGCACTTCCGTCACCAGCACGCGGGCGACCGGCTTGTCCTCCCGATAAATTTCAAACGGCATCCCTGGCTTCACGCCATCCCGGGAGCCGACGTCGAGAACAGCGACCCCCAGCTCCTGCTTCAAGCTCACTACGCGCGCCTCATGCAGGCTCTTCGTGATTGTAGGGTCATCCGCCCCGACACTGGCAGTGCGCAGCACCTTGTCACCGTTCGCGAGCGCTGCCTCCAACGCCATTTTCGCCTCCGCATCAGTCGTCTGCGCCGACCGGGCAAAAAGCATCGCCGCCTCCGCAAGGCCGACCAAGGCTTCGGACACCTTCTTCTTCTGCCCGTCAACGATCCTGAGATCACTCAGCGCGGTCAACAAACGCTCCTGCACCTGATCGGTGGAGTTTTCCAACGCGCCGATTCCGAGGCCCTCCAACAGTCCGCGCAGCTTCTCGTAGTTCTCCTTGATCTGCGATGACTCGGCATTTGCCGCAGCTGTACCCTGGGCAAGCGCGGTGTTCTGCTCCTTCGCGGCGGCGACCTGCTTCTCCAGCTCTTGGATCTTCGCTTGAGCGACCTGAAGCGTCGTCTGCAGTTCGAGCAGCTCGATCTTCCCATCAAACTGCTGCTGCCCCAGCGCACCAGACGCACACGACACCACGGCTGCCAAAAGCAGCGCGGCGCTGGAGCGAAGGTTGGTGGGAAGCATCATCATGTGGGCTGAGATCTGGCTGAAGCTTACTTAGCGACCTTCGCTGTGTGCGCGCCGTGCGCCTTGAACAGACGGGTCACGGAAAACTCACCGAGCCGGTGACCGACCATGTTTTCCGTGGCGTAAACGGAGACGAAATCCTTGCCGTTATGCACGAGAAAGGTGTGCCCGACCAGATCAGGCGTGATCATCGAGCTGCGCGCCCAAGTCTTGATGGGCTTTTTCGGGCCGCCTGATGCGTTGAGCTTGTCCACCTTGTCGAGCAAGGCTTGTTGAACAAAAGGTCCTTTTTTTAGCGAACGTGCCATGATGTTGGATCAGAGATAAATGATTACTTCTTCGCGCGGCGATCCTGCACGATGAGCTTGTTGGTGGCCTTCTTCTTGTTGCGCGTCTTCTCGCCCTTCGCATGTCCCCATGGGCTGAGGAGATGCTGACGACCACCACCGGACTTGGAGCGGCCCTCGCCACCACCGTTCGGGTGGTCAATGGGGTTCATGCACATGCCGCGCACAGTTGGGCGGATGCCGAGCCAGCGCGTGCGGCCTGCCTTGCCGCTGACGACGTTCATGTGCTCCACATTGCCGACCTGGCCGATGGTCGCATAGCACTCCGAATGAATCTTGCGGATCTCGCCGGATGGCATTTTCACCAGCGCATATTCGCCTTCGCGATTGGAAAGGATCGCGGCCTGGCCTGCGGCGCGGGCCGCCACGCCACCACGTCCCTTCACCAACTCGATGTTGTGGATGGAGGTGCCCAGCGGAATCTTGCGGAGCGGGAGCGCGTTGCCCACCTCAGGCGCGGCCTTTTCGCCAGCCATCACGTCCGCGCCCACCTGAAGGTTGTTCGGCGCGAGGATGTAGCATTTCTCGCCGTCCTTGTACTCGACCAACGCGATGCGGGCGGAGCGGTTCGGATCGTACTCGATGCCGATGACCTTCGCAGGCTCGTCATGACGCGTGCGCTTGAAGTCGATCAGGCGATAGCGGCGCTGGGCGCCCCCACCGATGTGGCGCATCGTGATGCGGCCGGTGTTGTTGCGGCCACCGCTCTTGCGGAGCGCGACGGTGAGGCTCTTTTCCGGCTCATGCTTGGTGATCTCCTCGAAGGAGTTCCACTGCTTGTAGCGGTTGGAGGGTGTGTTGGGCTTGAATGTTTTTAGCGCCATGACGGTTGATGGGCAAAAGGGTTCTAAAACGGTCGGTCTTGAGTTACACCAGGTCAATCTTCTCGCCTTCCTTGAGACGCACGATGGCCTTCTTCCAATGATTGGTCCGGCCGTAGTCGGCGCGACGCTCGCGGCGGGCCTTGCCGAAGAAGTTGGCGGTGCGGACACCGATCACCTTCTTGCCAAAGAGCTTCTCAATGGCCTGCTTGATCTCGATCTTGTTAGCCTTTGGATCGACGGAGAAAACGTACTCGTTGTTGGTCTCGCCGAGCAGCGTCGCCTTTTCACTGAGGCGGATGGTTTTGATGACGGAATAAAGGTCTTTCATATCAGGCGGTCCTCCGGGCCAGGGTTTCGAGCGCGTCGCTGGTGACGAGCACTTTGTCGTAATTGAGCAGATGCTCCGCGTTGACCTCGTCAGGCGAGATCAACTGCACGGCCTGGACATTCCGTCCGGCGCGAAAGGTGAGCTCATCGAATTTTCCGACCAACAGAACCTTCCGGGAGTCGGTGAGCCCCTGCACGGCGGCGACGAAATTCTTGGTCTTCCCTTCCTTCACCGCAAAGGCGCCGACAGTCAGCACGTCGCCGTCATTGATGCGCGCGGTCAGCGCTGCACGGAAGGCGAGCTTCTTCACCTGCTTCGGCGTGGTCTTCGAATAATCGCGGGGATGCGGCCCCCAGGCGACGCCGCCACCGACCCAAATCGGGGAGCGACGTGAGCCCATTCGCGCGTTGCCGGTGCCTTTTTGATTCCAAAGTTTTTTGCCGCTGCCGCAGACAGCGCCGCGGCCCTTGGTGCTGGCAGTGCCCGCACGACGGTTCGCCCGATAAGCGGTGACCGTGTCATGCAGGGCCTGCGCACCGTGGTGGCCTTCCACCAGGTTCAGGTTGGCCGCCTTTGCGGCATCGACGGAAAGTATGTTAGTTGCCATGGTTGCCTTCTCCTTTATTTAGCGGCGGTTTTCTTCTTTGAAGGGCGCACGATGACGATGCTGCCCTTGTTTCCAGGAACCGCGCCGCTGATCAGCAGCACGCCGTCGTCAGGACGGGACTGCACGACCTTCAGGTTCTGTGTTGTGCGGCGGTCCACACCATCGTGGCCGGGCATCTTTTGATTTTTCCAAACCAAACCCGGTGTGAGACGGCAGCCGATGGAACCCGGACGACGGTGCATCATGTGACCGTGCGTGGCAGGTTGCCCGGCGAAATTCCAGCGTTTCACCACGCCTTGGAAGCCCTTGCCCTTCGTCGTGCCGATCACGTCAACCCACTGGCCGGCCTGAAACAAATCAGCGCCGAGCGTGGCATCTGCGGCGGGAAGCTGCTCGTCCGACGTGACGCGAAACTCGCGCACGATCATCTTGGGCGCGGAGCCGTTTTTCTTGAAATGACCGAGCAGCGGCTTCGTCACACGCTTCTCCTTCTGGTCGGCGTAGCCAACTTGGATCGCGGAGTAGCCGTCCTTCCCGGCTTTCGTCTTCACCTGTACGATCTTGTTACTGCTGACATCCACCACGGTCACGGCGATGGCCTCACCCTTGTCATTATAGACCTGGGTCATGCCGAGTTTTCGTCCAATAAGTCCTATGCTCATCTTTTGTGTCTCCTGAGTTCAGTTCCGCAAATCAGATCCGGATCGTGATGTCCACGCCAGACGGCAGGTTCAGTTTCTTGAGTTCATCCACCGTGCGGCTCGTGGGGTCCACGATGTCCAGCAGGCGCTTATGCGTGCGGATTTCAAACTGGTCCATCGACTTCTTGTCCACGTGCGGCGAGCGGTTCACAGTGAACTTCTCGATGCGGGTCGGCAGCGGAATCGGCCCCGCCACCTTTGCGCCGGTGCGCTTGGCGGTTTCGACGATGTCGGCCGTGGATTTGTCGAGCACACGATGATCGTATGCACGGAGGCGGATTCTGATGCGCTGGTTAGTCATGGCTTTGCTCCCGCGAAAGGATTGGGTTCAAATAAAAGGGGGGTTAAGCGCGGCCTGGGCCGCCACGTTGCTCGACGATTTGTTCAACGATCTGCTGCGGCACCTGCTCGAAGTGCGACGGCTGCATCGAATAGGAGGCGCGGCCGGATGACAAGGTGCGGATCGCCGTGGAATAACCGAACATGTCCGCAAGCGGCACCTCGGCCTTCACGATGCTGAGATTGCCACGCGTGTCGATCGACGTGATCTTGCCGCGACGCCGGTTGATGTCGCCCATGATGTCGCCTTGATACGTCTCAGGTGTCGAGGCTTCAACGGCCATGATCGGCTCCATGAGGATGCACTTGGCTTTCTTGAAGGCGTCCTTCATCGCGAAGATGGCGGCCATCTTGAAGGCGTTTTCGTTGGAGTCCACGTCATGGCTCGAGCCATCGAGAAGATCGACATGCACATCGACAACCGGATAGCCGGCGATGATGCCGTTCAGCACGGCTTCGACGCACCCAGCCTTGGATGGATTGATGAACTCCTTCGGAATCGTTCCACCCACGACCTTGTTTTCGAAGGTGAATCCCTTGCCGCGTTCATTCGGAGTGACGCGCAGGATGACGTGACCATACTGGCCGCGACCGCCTGACTGCTTGATTAGCTTGCCCTCGCCGTCGGCGGCCTGCGTCAGCGTCTCGCGGTAGGCGATCTGCGGCTTGCCGGTGTTCGTCTCGACCTTGTGCTCGCGCTTGAGGCGGTCGCAAAGAATCTCCAAATGCAGCTCGCCCATGCCTGCGATGATGGTCTGGCCGGTTTCCTCGTCGGTCTTGACGAAGAACGTCGGATCTTCTTCCGACAGGCGCTGGAGGGCGTTGCCCATCTTTTCCTGGTCGCCCTTGGTCTTTGGCTCGACGGACATCGAGATGACCGGCTCAGGGAATGACGGCGGCTCAAGCTGGATTTCAAAATCTTCGTCGCACAGCGTGTCGCCCGTGCGCACGTCGCGCACACCGACCATCGCGGCGATGTCGCCTGAGTAACAGCAATCGATGTCCTTGTGGACGGATGCTTGAATCTGAATCAAGCGGCCCACGCGCTCCGACTTGCGGTTGCGGGGATTGTAGATGGAATCGCCCTTCTTGATGCAGCCTGAATAGACGCGGAAGAAGACGAGACGGCCGAACTTGTCGCTCCAAAGCTTGAACGCGAGCGAGCAGAACTTGGCGCTATCGTCCGGGCGCGCCTCGACGATCTGGTCCAGCTCATCGGGATGGTGGCCCTTGGCTGGCAAAATATCCATCGGGCCCGGCAGATAGTCGATCACCGCGTCGATGAGATACTGCACGCCCTTGTTCTTGAAGGCGGAGCCACCGGCCATGGGGATGATCTTGTTGAGAATCACCGCACGACGGAGACCGTTCTTCACGTCCGCGATGGAGATTGGCTTTTCTTCGAGGAACATCGTGCCGATCTCGTCATCGACATTGCAAAGCTCGGCAACGAGTTCGTCATACGCCTGCTTCGCCTGGTCCTTCAAGGCACCATCCAGCTCCATCACTTTGTACGTCGAACCAAACTTGTCGTCATCCGAGTAAAGAATCTTCTTCTGATTCACCACGTCGATCTGACCGATGAGATTGTCCTCGGCACCGATCGGGATAAGGATGGGCCATGCATTCGCGCCGAGCTTCTCGCGCACGTCCTTCACCACGTTCTCAAAGTTGGCACCCGTGCGGTCCATCTTGTTCACGAACGCGATACGCGGCACACCATACTTCTCAGCCTGACGATAGACCGTCTCGGACTGCGGCTGCACACCGGCCACGCCGCAAAGCACGAAGATCGCGCCATCGAGCACGCGCAGGGAGCGCTCCACTTCGGCGGTGAAATCGACGTGCCCAGGGGTGTCGATGATGTTTACCCGCATCTCCTGCTCCTCGTAGCTCTTGAAGACGCCCTCTTCCTTGATCTGCTTCCACTTGGCCGTAACAGCAGCGGATGTGATCGTGATGCCGCGCTCCTTCTCCTGCTCCATCCAGTCAGTCGTCGCCGCGCCATCATGCACCTCGCCGATCCTGTGAATCATGCCTGTGTAAAACAAGATGCGCTCAGTGAGCGTGGTCTTGCCCGCGTCGATGTGCGCGCAGATGCCGATGTTACGGGTACGCTCGAGCGGATATTCGCGATTTGGAGAGTTCGGGTTGGCCATGGGTCAGAACAAAAAAATGGGTCGGAAACAGCGAGGCGAGTTCAGGGACTAGAAGCGGAAGTGAGCGAAAGCGCGGTTCGCCTGCGCCTGCTTGTGAACGTCGTCACGCTTGCGCACGGCATTTCCCTGCCCGACCGACGCGTCCTTAAGCTCGTTGGCGAGCGCCACATGCATCGGCGTACCTTTGCGGGCACGCGCGTAATTGATCAGCCAGCGCATCGCGAGCGACTCCTGGCGGGCGGGCGAAACTTCGAGCGGGACCTGATACGTGGCACCACCAACACGGCGGGCTTTCACTTCGACTCGCGGCTTCGCGTTGTCGATGGCGCGGGTGAAAAGCTCGAGCGGATCGACCGCTTCACCCTTTTCATTCAGCTTTTCGATCGCGGAATACACGATGCGCTCAGCCAGTGACTTTTTGCCGCTCGCCATGACGCGATTGATCAAATGGGCCACGATCTCGCTGTCGTAACGCGAGTCCTTCGTCGTGGGCTTGTCGTAAACTCTCTTTCTGCGTGCCATAACTCGAAGTGCTGAATGGATTGAAACGAAACTTATTTCTTGGCCGGAGCCGCCGCCGCGCCCTTCTTGGGCTTCTTCGCGCCGTACTTAGACCGACCGCGGCGACGCTTGTCCACCCCGAGGCAGTCCAGCGTTCCGCGCACGATGTGATAGCGCACACCCGGCAAATCCTTCACACGACCACCGCGGATCAGGACGATCGAGTGCTCCTGGAGATTGTGACCCTCGCCACCAATGTAAGCGATGACCTCGAAGCCGTTTGTGAGGCGGACCTTCGCGACCTTTCGAAGCGCCGAGTTCGGCTTCTTCGGGGTGCGGGTCATCACCTGCAGGCACACGCCGCGACGTTGCGGACACTTGGCCAGGGCCGGAGACTTCGATTTGGCAGCCTTGTCGTGGCGGCCATGTCTGACGAGTTGGTTGATGGTGGGCATGTTGGGTGATCGCGATTATTTCCCTTCCTGGAGAGCGCGACACCAACGCAACAACGCGACCAATTCACTTGGCCCATTGCGCTTCTTGTCCGGAGCAGCTACCCGATAGGAAAAGCCAGCACTAGGCCGGCTTGGAACGCCTTTCCAAA
The DNA here is from genome assembly GCA_031411695.1 of Verrucomicrobiaceae bacterium. GTDB lineage: Bacteria > Verrucomicrobiota > Verrucomicrobiia > Verrucomicrobiales > Verrucomicrobiaceae > JAIBCL01. The sequence goes on along the minus strand of JANOBO010000041.1, from coordinate 25,004 downwards.
AGAGGAGCGGCGGTCGTGGGGCGCGCATTATAGGAAGTCGGTCCAGACTGGCAAACTCTTTTTCAGTCTTTTGGAAAGTTTTTTCGAACATTGGTATGCGTGCACGAAAGGGCCGCGTGAAGGGCGCGGACGCATCCGCTGGAGCGAGCGATGCGGGTGGTGGCAGAGGGGAGATTTGAACTCCCGACCAAAGGCTTATGAGTCCTCTGCTCTACCCCTGAGCTACTCTGCCGATCATCACCTGAAAACGCACTGGGGTGCGAGGGCGTGCATGGTACTCTCTACACTTGTTCTGTCAAGCAGCGGGACAACCTCAACACGGTTCCACATCCGCGATGCGGCAACAGTGACTCAATACGATTGCCGGCCGATGTGAACGGCCGTGCTCACTTCGGCAGCATCGTGAAATACTGCTCAGTAAGCTGCTTCACTTTTGAGCGCACCGGCTCAAGCAAAGGCTGCAGCCGCGCAAGCTCCGCCTTGCACTCGGCGACTGCCTTGTCGCGTTTCGGAATGTCTTTCTCCGCGGCGATGATGGCATCCTCAGCGCCCGTCTTCGCTTTCTTCACCGCCTCCACCTCAGCCATGGCCTTGCCTACTTCGGCGCGCTTCGCGTCGAGGATTTTCGTTTCGCCATCGAGCTTCGCGCGCGCATCGGCCAACACTTTCTCCACCGCCGGCAGCCCGGCCTTCAATTGGACGATGGAAGCGTTGAGCACCTGCGTCTTCGACGCGGTGTCCTTCTCTATCGCGGCCGGCGCGGCCTGTTTCTCCGCGAGTGCCTTCTGCTGCGCATCGATAGATGCCTGAAGTTTCTGCTGCTGCGCGCGGAGCGGCGCGATGGCTTTTTCAGCTGCGTCAAACGCCTGCCGCGCAGAGGCCAGCGCCTTCTCCTTTTCAGCAACGGGCTTCAATGCGGCCGCGACGGCGGCGTCGGCTTTCTGAATCGCCGGCTTGTCTGCCTGTAGTTTCTTTTGCGCGTCAGCCAGCGCCTTGGATTTCGCATCAGCATCCTTTTGGGCGGCGGAAACCTTGGCAACCATGTCCGGCTTCCCGATGGCGACAGCCTTGGTGGATGCGAGTTCCTTGCTGGCGTGCTCGGCATCCGTCTTCGCCTTCAGCATTGGAGCTTCGATCGCAGCACGAATCTCCGTCAAGCTCTTCTGGGCCGCCGCATGAGCTTGTTTCAGCGGCAGCAGCGCCGCCTCGGCTTGCGCGACTTGTGACTTGCGCTGCTCGGCCACCTTTGCTGGCTCCGCTGTTTTTTTGGTGACGTCGGCGAGCTGCGTTTTCAAAACGGCAATCTGCTTGCCGATTTCGTCGGCCGCCTTCTTTGCGGCAGCGATGCCTTCGTCTTTTGATTTTGCGACCCCGGCAAGTTCTGCCTCCTTCGCCGCGACAGCCTTTTTCTGCTCTTCAAGTTTCGCCGAGGCGGCGCTGTCAGCGGCTTTCACGGGATCAAAGGCCTTCTCAACGACGACCAGCTCCCCTTGCTGTCTCTTCATTGCATCCTCCTTCGCGGGCAAAGCTGCAATCGCATCGGCGATGGCCTTCTTCGACGAGACGATGCGCTCGGCGGAGGCGATCTTGCCGGACTCATTGTCCTTCAGGCCCGCAGTGTAGCCCTGGAGGTCGTCCTCCAGCTTCGCCAACTTCTCCTTCTCGGCGAGCACACCCACATTGAACTGCGCGGCCTTCAGCACAGTCGGGAGTTTTTGATAAAGGGATATCTGCGCCTTGTGCTCGGCAGCTTTGGCCTGGGCGGCGGCAATGCCGGGCTTCGCGTCAGCGAGCTGCTTCTCGGCATCGGCGAGGGCTTTCGGCCACGTCGCGATATTTTTCTTCAGGTTCTCCAACTCCTTGGTCTTTGCGGGCTTCGAGGCGTTGAGGGTGGCGACTTGGTCCTGCGCGGATTTGATCGCGCTGTCGAGTTCTGCGACAGGCTTCGGAGCCAAGGCACTCGCTTTTTTGAATGTCTCGAGCTGTGCGGTGGCGTCTGCAATTTTCTGCGCGACCTCAGCCAGCTTCGGCGCCTGATCAGGTGCGGTGAGCTTTGTCCTCTCCGCGTTGAGTGCCGCGAGCAGGGTTTCCGTCTGTTTAAGCTGCGCGACGGCCTGCTCAAATTTCTTCACCGCCTCCGCTGCCGCAGGGCGCGCGGCCTGCGCGGTCTTAATGGCCTTGTCCAGTTCGGCGAGCTTCGCGGGCATGGCGTTGAGTTCGGCCTGGAGGTTGTTCAAATTCATCTGGGCGTCCGCTGCCTTCTTTTTCGCCTGCGCGAGTTCTCCTTCCTTTGCCGCAACGGTGTCCTGAGCTTTTTTGATCTCCGCTTCAACTGCCGGCGCTTGCGCGACGAGTTCCGTCGCCTTCTTTTCAGCTTCGATGATGCGCTGCGAGATGAGCGGCGGGTTGCTTGAGAGAGCGCCTTTCTCCGTGAAGTTCTCCAGATTCCAGACCTTCACCTCCCCGCGCCAGTTCGCAGTGACTGCGGATTTTCCGTCTGCCAGCGCGACGACCTTTGTGACGAAGTCGCCTTGGCTCTTGATCTCGCCGAGCTGCTTTCCCTCGGTATTCCACACTCGCGTGAGGCCGTCGTTCCCGCAGGTCAGCACGCGGCCGTCGGGCGTGAAGCTGACGGACTGCACGCCGCCGCCGTGCCCAGCCCATGACTTCAACTGTTTACCCTCATTCATTTCCCAAAGGATCACCGTGCCGTCGCTCGAGCAGGTGGCGAGCACGTTGCTGTCGGCACGCCAAGCGATGTCCGTGCACCCGGCCTTGTGCTGTCCAAGTGCAAAAAACTCACCGCCGCCGTCCGCTTCCCAGACCATGACATTGCCGCCGCGGTCAGTGGTCGCTAGCAGAACCCCGTCCGGACTGAATGCGCACCCCATCGCCCAATCGGTGTGCTTGCTGATGACGTACTGCTCCTCTCCCGTCGCGGTGTCGTACACCTTGACCTTCTTCGACGGGCTGGCGATTGCGATCTGCTTTTGGTTTGGGCTGATGTCAGCGCACATGAGCGAATCGAATTCCTTGCCGACCTCGGTGATTCGGCGGCCGGTCTTCACATCCCAAACGACAGCGTGACCAAACTTGCCGCCGCGCCCGCCGCCGACGATGAGCAGGGAGCCGTTGCGGCTGAACTTCACGGAGCGCGCATAGCCTTCGGCGTATGGAAAGATGCCCGCGAGCTGGCGTGTGTCCGTGTCATAAAGAAGGATTTGCTTTTGGCCTGCCATGGCGACGAGCGGTGCCCATGGACTGGCACCCATGGCCACGACCGCCGATGTGCGCGGTGTGACGATGACCGGCTCCAGCAATACATGCTCGGGACGTGCGACGGGGCCATCCGGCTTTCCTGTGACAGCCACCTCCATACTCACCTTGGGTTTGGTCGAGGCCTTCGCGATGGATGACGCCGTCTCCAACACGCCGCCCGCGATCCATTTGGAAAGGATCTCGATGTCCTTCGATGCGAGCGGGTCGCCCTCCGGCGGCATGTAGGGCTCCTCCTTTTTCGTCGTGGTCGTGATCAACCGGCTGCCCGCCGCATTGCCGGGATCCACGATGGCTCCGCCACCTCCGCCCGCCATCAGCGCGGCGAAGCTGGTCATGTCGAGATCGCCCTTTTTCTTGTCAGGGTTGTGGCAGGAGAAACATTTGTTTTCCAGCAATGGCCGCACGTGATCCTGATAGGTGATCTTCTCTCCGCCGGGCGCGTCGGCCGCGAGGCAGGTTGAAAAACTCAGAAGGCAGGCTGCGGTCACGATTGAGCTGCCATGGCGGGTGCGATGGGATTGCATGAGGGGCGATGATTGGGTGCGATTCAGACCGGAGGAGAAGGTGCGGGCTTCATCGGTTGAAGAAAAACTCCTTGGAGTTCAGCAGCGCCCAGAACAAGTCCTCGAGCGCCGTTTTGCGGTTGTCGGCAGCCTCCGCGATGGATCGCTGAATGGCATTCCATTCGGTTTGATCCGGAGCGCGGCTGAAGCACCGGAGGTAGAGATCATCCACGATCTCGCGGTCTGTCTTTTTGTCGTTGATCATCTTGGCGACGACGCCGCCCTGCTTGATGCGGTCGTTGATGGCGTCCCCATTCATGAGGTGCAGCGCCTGGGACAGCGTGGGCTCCATCTTGACCTCGCACGAGCAAACCGACTCGCGTTTCGCGCGACCGAAGGTGGTGAGGAAGTAGTTCGAGACGGCACCATCAGCGATCTGCACCGCGCGGGCGCCGAGCGGGAGGCCTTGGAATTTGTTCGGCGTCTCGGTGATGGTGGAGATCGCATCGAGCAGCACCTCAGCCTTCACGCGGCGCACATAGGAGTGGGAGTAGTTCCGTTTGTCGCCCGCATTGGTTTCATTCACCATCGAGGTGCGCTGGTAGGTCATCGAGGTCGTGATGTCGCGCACCATCTTGCGGAGGTCGTAATTGTACTCGGTGAGCTTCTTGCTCAGCTCGTCCATCAGCTCGGGATTCGAGGGTGGATTCGTGATGCGCACATCGTCCACGGGATCCACGACGCCGACGCCCATGAAATGGGTCCAGACGATGTTGGCGATGTTGCGTCCGAAATACGGGTTGCGGGGCGAGGCCAGCCACTCGGCCATCACCCGTCGGCGGTCCTGGCCCGGCTTGATCTCGGGCTCCTCGCCGCCGAGAAACTTCGGCTTCATCGTCGCGCCGGTGAGGAAGTGCTTGGCCTCGCCGCCCTTGGAATTGTACACGATTACCTCCTGCGGATCGTCCGTCACCTTGCGGCCGATCTGCATGAAGAACGACTGGAAGCCATAGTAGTCACTCATCGTCCAACGGTCGAAGGGATGGTTGTGGCATTGGGCGCACTGGATGCGCATGCCCATGAAAACCTGGGCCACGTTCTCGGTGACCTTGAGCGGATCCCTCTCCATCTGGTAATAGTTCACGGACGGCGTCGATACCGTGCCGCCGGTCGCGGACAGCAGCTCGATGGCGATCTCGCTGATGGGGCGGTTCTTCGCGACACTATCGGAGAGCCAGTTGTAATAGAGGAGCGCGTTCTTATAGAATGGCGGCTGGTTGTTGTTCAAGCCGGAGCGGATCTGGAGCAGCTCCGCCCACTTCATCACCCAGAGTTCGGTGAACTCCTTTCTCTGAAGCAGCGTGTCCACCAGCGCGTCGCGCTTCTTCGGATTCGCGTCCGCGACGAAGGACTTGATGTCCTTCGGATCGGGATAAACGCCCGCGATGTCAATGTGCGCGCGGCGGACAAAATCTTCGTCCGAGCACAGGCCAGATGGGAGAATCCGCAGCTTGTGCAGCTTCTCATTCACCAGTTCGTCGATGTAGTTTTTCTCAGCCACCTTCGGCCGCTCGTACTTTAGCTCGGACGGGATCACGAGCACCTGCGCGACAGTGGTGAAGACATCGAAACGCGCCATGATGAAGGCGGCGCCGCGGTCGGCTGAGGTGACCAGCCCGCTTTTCGTGACGGCTGCGGTTGGATCATTGTTCGACATGAACACCGCCAGGTTCGTCACATCACGATCCGTGCCGTCCGAGTAGGTCGCCTTGATCGTCACCTGCTGGTTCGTGCCGCTGCCTTCCAGCACCATCTGCTTCGGATAGATCTCGATGCCGGTGGCCTTGGCGACAGTCGGCACATCGCTCGGCGCGCCGTTTGAGATCCACTCGATCATCGTCTTGTAATAGACGCTCTTCTCGTCAAAGCACTGGTTGCCGGAATGCGGTACGGCGCCGATGGATTTCTCGATAAGCGTGCTTTCCTCGGGGATGGCTAGATTGATGCGGCGGCCGACCATCTCACGGGTCAGGCGCGTGTAGTCTCCGGGCGCGTCCATGCCGAAAAGTGACAGCCGGAAGCCGTCCTTGCCGCGCGCCGCTCCGTGGCAGCCGCCTTGATTACAACCGCCGCGCATGAACACGGGCATCACATCGAGATTGAAGGAAATCGGACGGTCTTTCGTGCTGTCCTTCACGGTGACGACGGCCTTGATGGTCCTGCCGCCGACGGTAGCCACGATATCAGTCTGGCCGTCAGCCACAGGCTTGATGATCGATCCATCCAACGTGGCGATCTTCGCATCGGCGACGCTGAGGTTTGAAAAGGCAGTGACATCCTTCGTCGTGGCGTCAGCGAAAGTGGCCATGACGACGATCTCGTGGTAGTCCCGCTTGGTTTCAAGGCCCACGCGCTCGGGCAGGATCTGCACACTTTCGAGGGTCGGAAGCTTTTTTTGCAGATCCGCCAGCGCCTTCACCTCGGCAGCTGACTTGTGCTTGATCGTCAGCCCTTGCGGCCACTTGGCACCTTCGTTGACCCAGCGTTTCAACACGTCGATCTGCTGCGCGGAGAGCGGCTCGCCTTTCGGGGGCATCACGTCGTCATGACCTTTTGGCAGCAGGATGCGCTTGATGATCTCACTCTTGTCAGCCTGACCGGCGACGAGCGCCGGGCCCGCTTCGCCGCCTTTCAAAATGGCCTCGCGCGAGGTCATGAGCAGGTCGCCCTTCACCTTGTCCGGCTTGTGGCATTCAAGGCATTTCGTTTCAAGCAGTGGCTGCACTTGGCTGGCAAAATCCACAGGCGCGGGCTGCGGCGCCGCGGCTGCGGGGGAGGGTGCCGCGTGAAGGGGAACGACGAGCAATCCCAGGACGGCAAGGGGTAAAAGGAAGCGCTGCGGAGCTTTGAACTTCATAAGGTTTGATTCTCGGAGGGGGTTTTGAAAAGCGTGACGCGCAACGGTTGAAAACTATTTTTTTCCGGCGCTGGCAGCCGCCTCCTGGCGGAGCATCTCAAGTCTGGAAAGCACTTTCGGCGCGGGTGTTTTAGGTCCTTCCTTCGGCTTGTTCTGCGCTACGACTTGGGGCTGTGCCGGAGCGGGCGGCGGCGCCTTGCGAGGCGGATCGATGCGGAGGATGGACCCGGTGGCGATACGGTGCACCGCCACGCCACCCGGCACGGGGACATCGATCTTCACAAACAGGTTCCCCTGCTTTCCCACCGGAGATTTCGCATCCGTCTTCACCTTGAAGGATACTTCCTTGGTGTCCTTGTTGATCTTGGCGGACTCGATCGGGATGGTGTCCGGCACGCCGTAGACCTGGGCTTCGGCCTCGCCAACGAAAGGCTGTAGGTGCTCGATCTTGGCCACCATGACGGCTTCCTTCCCCTGCTCCACGGCGGTGAGTTGGATCGTCGGCGCGGAGACAAATGCCGGCGCTGTGGTCAGCTCGCAATACGGGGAGGCATTGTAGATCCGCCCGTTCCCCATCTCGGCCTCACCCATCACCGTCATCTTCCACGTCGCCGCGCTGACGCCAGAACTCGCATCGAGGACGAACACGCACTCGTTCTGACCCTCGGCGATGGTTTGCTCCCCGAGGATGCTCACACCCGGCGGCTTCCATATCATGAAAACGCGGATGGGTGCCTTGAATCCGTCTTTGCGCTTTGCCACGACTTTCAAATCGAGCACACCGCCAGCCACGAGCGACACGGCCGGCTTCACGATCTCGAGCGAGTAAGGTGCCTCCTCGACGGTGACAACAGGCAGCCGGTCCTCCACTTCGGTGTAGTAAACAACATTTCCGTTGCGCACGATGTCGAACTCCTGCCTGAGCCGGCCGACGACCTTGGTGGCTGGGTCCACGGGCTTGAGCTTGATCGGCACGGTGGCGTGGCCGAGCGGGGCATCTGCGGCTGCTTCAAAAAGCAACGGCACGTTTTGCAGGTCTTTGAGCGGGTAGTCGGTCAGGAACTTCACGCCGGCCGGCAACCCGGGGGCGTCGAATTTGAAATCGCCCGACACATTGTTTCGGCTGATGTTCACCAGCGTGGCGTAGCGGCCACCACGCGGCACGGCGATAAACTGGCGGTAATGGGTGTCGTTCACCGTAAATTGCGGGGAGGAAAACACGAGTTCCGGCTCGGCGGCCTTCAACTCGATACGATAGACGAAGCCAGGGCCACCGCGCTCGAGATGATCCGCCACTTTGACGAAGTAGGCGCCATCCGCCGGGATCGACACGGTGACCTTGCTGTCGAGCCTGCGACGGCCGCCTCCGTCGTCGCTGCCTCCGATGGATGATCCCTTTTCATTCAGGACGGTGACCAGCATGTCGAGCGGGGAGCCGAGCGCCTGCGCAAATCCTGTCACCTCGACTTTCTGCCCTTTCTTGAAAGGCACCTTGAACAAATCAACGTCTCCTGCCTTCTCGATGATGCCGTTAAGGGAAATGGGCTCGCTGGCAGGCGCGACGCTTGCCTTGGCCAACTCGTCGTTAGGCTCAGCCTCGAGGACGTTGTCGAAAGGGACCACGCGGAACGGGTTCCCCGACGGTGCCGGCTCCTGGGACTTCGCATAGATCATGTATTGCGGGTCCTCCTCCCCGGGCAGCGTGGCCTCTTCTTCAAAACTCTCCCCCGTCCGGCCTTCGATGAAGCGCACCTTCACCTTGGAGCCGACCTTGCCACCGGCGGGATAGACGACATCCGGCCGCCGGAAGCCGCCGACATGCAGTCGGTAAAAGCTGGTGCCTCCACCGCGATACGAGGACTCGCGGATCTGCACGATGTACTCCCCGTCATAGTCGGCGACGAAGGAGCAATAGCCGTCCTGACGGTGGAGAATCGTGTCATCGGAAGAGGCTTTCTCGAACTTGTCCTTGTCGATGATGGCGACGAACGGGTCGAAAACGGTATAGCCGAGCCGCAGACCGTCCGCCTCGACGCTGATGCGCTGGCCCTTTTTCACCGCGATCTTGTAATGGTCCACATCTTCGCTCTGCACGACGCCTTCGACCGTCTGATTCATCGCGATGGGCTGGGGCGCCTCGACATCATTGTTTGGCTCCTTCTCATCCACGTTCGGGAAAGGACCGACAAAAAACTGACGGGCATGTGACACACCCGATCGGGTACGGATGCGCATGAGGTGATTTCCCGGAAGCACCTCGGGAGCGATGCCAATCACGCACTCCACCTTGTTCGTCTCGGCCTTCACCAACTTCTTGAGCGTGAAACCCGGTGAAAAAAAGATGAGGCCGTCGAAGTCAGCCAGCCGGCTCCCCGTGAGCGTCACCCCCACCTCAGTTCCCCTTTGTCCGCCGTTAGGCTTGGTGCCGGAGAACTCGGGATACGAAGCGCGCACCTGTGCCGCCCCGCAGGCGAGGACGAGGCAGAAAAAGATGGCGTACTTCGAGTTATGCGATTGCAGGTTCATGAGGTGATGAGTGGAAATTACGTGGGTGGCAGCCCTGATTTTGCGCGGTGGCGGGGTATGCGGTTTGCGTTCGGACAGGCTGTCTTCTCATAGTCGAAAGGCGGTGGAGGCCAGACCCCACACCGCCCTTCACAATTTGCGATTCGGCCGCAGGCTACGCCATCAGCGACTGGAGCAGCTCTCCGCCATTGACGATGTCGATAGGGCGAACCCCGTCCACCATGATGCGTTTGTCTCCATTGATCCCGAGCAAGCGGAACATCGTCCGCGCAAGATCCTGCGGACTGACCGGATCGCGGTCTGGCTCCGCCCCGAGGGCATCTGAGGCACCATGCACATAGCCCCGCTTCACACCGCCACCCGCGAGGGCGACGGAGAACACGCGCGGCCAATGATCGCGGCCGTTTGTGCCATTGATCTTTGGAGTGCGGCCGAACTCGGAGCTGACCATGACCAAGGTGCGGTCCAGCATGCCGCGCTCATCGAGATCGGTGATGAGACGGGCAAAGGCCTGGTCAAAATTCGGTGCCTGACCTTCGAACGCGCCCTTGATGTTCGAGTGGTGGTCCCAACCACCGTAATTGACTGAAACCATGCGCACACCTGCCTCGACCAGACGCCGGGCAAGGAGGAAACGCTGGCCGGCCGTGTTGCGGCCATATTCATCCTTGAGCTTGTCGCTCTCCTTCGTGAGATCGAACGCCTCACGCGCCTTCTGGCTGCTGATCAAGCCGTACGCGGCCTGGTAGAAGCTGTCCATCGCACCGATGGAGTCCGCCTTCTCGATGCTTTTGAAGTGCGCGTCCACGACACCGAGCAAATTGCGCCGGCGGTCGAAGCGCTTTTCATCCACATCCTTGGGGGTCAGTAGGTCACGGACGGCGAAACCTTTGTCAGCCGGATCACTGCCCAGCGCGAACGGGCCGTAGGCGCTGCTCATGTAACCGGTTCCCTGCTCGGGAGCGACCATGTTTGGCACCACCACATAAGGCGGGAGACTGTTCCGCGAGCCCTGCTCGTGCGAGATCACTGAGCCGAAGCTGGGGAACTTGAGAGCCGGGTTGGGCTTGTAACCGGTGAACATGTTGTGCGTCCCGCGCTCATGGGCCGCCTCACCATGGGTCATCGAGCGGATCACGGAAATCTTGTCCATGATCTTGGCGATTTTCTCGAACTTCGCACCGACATACTCGCCGGGGACGCTGGTCTTGATCGGAGTGAACGGCCCCCTGTACTCTGGAGCGGCGAAGGGCTTCGGATCCCACGACTCATGCTGGGCCATTCCGCCGGGGAGATAAATGTGGATGATCGAATCCGCGACAGGCTTGAACGTCTCCACTGGCGGCATCACACTGGAGGCCTGTAGCCGAAGAAGCTCAGGCAGGGTGAGTCCAAGGCCGCCCACCATTCCGACGTAAAGAAAGTCGCGGCGGCTGACGCCAGCGCGGAGGTCGAGGTGGTTTCCTTGGCAGTGGGGGTGCATCTTCATGGCGGGTCGTGTTGTTGGTAAATTGTCTCGAGACAACCTACGGCCGAAGGTGGCCATTATTTCATCGACGCCAACAATCGTGGAGAGGCCCCTCCCACCCTTTTCCTTCCTCGAAGCGACCCTCGCCTATGGGGCGGCAACGCCCTTGACCTCCACCACCGGATGCCCGCCGCGCAGCACCCAGCCCGGAGCCACGAGATCTGACAGCCACACTTGATTGTCCGACCCGGCGAGCGGCGGGTATTTCACGCGCACCGTCATGGGCACCGTTTGGTTCTCGCCGAGTTTCATCCAGTAATCGATCTCGCGCCCGAGCACGCTCTTGCGGTCCACATACGCGAAGATAGGTGGCGCGGTCGGGCGGGCAGGATGCATCAGCTTCACGCATAGCAGCCATTTCGCGTCACTGAAGTCGCCGCCGAAAAAACTGGCGGCCTCGACGGAAGCACGCAGCATCACAGGCAGATCAGGCTTGCGCTGCATCACCTCGGCCCAGTCCAGCTCGCCTTCTCCGACGAAGCTCGGCCAGTCCACGAGGTAAGAACCGTCCGCAGCCTTCAAGACCGACACTCGCAGAACCCGGCCATCGGCCAGTGAGACGTCATGCTCGGAGATCGTTCCATTCCCAACCACCTCAGAGTCAGTGATCTTGGTGAAGGGCATGGCGGCGTCGCCATTCTTCAGACTGAACATCCTCATCCGAGGCTCAATCTCGGCGCGGTCCGCCACGCGCTCCAGCCGCTGGTCAACCGTCTGCGCCTTCAGGAACTGCGTCAACGCCGAGCGCGCCTTCGCCACATCATGCTCGATTTGCTGCGCAGGCTTTTTCCTGGCAATGCGAAACAGCGACCGTGGGAGCGCTCCCACCGTGTTTGGCACCTTGGCGGACGGAGCGGATGTGAACTTCTCCACGCCTGACTGCGGATCGGCCAATGCGCCGGGCACTGGAGTCTTCGCGCCGATTTTGGGCGGGCCGGGCGTGCTCGCCGGGGTCGGGAGCCGCACGGCAGCCGGACTGTTAGGCGCGGCCGGTCCGCCGCTTTTTTCCGCCGCCGTGAAATCGAGTTTCTCAGGCTTCTTGTCAGGGCGTGCTGCCGTGGCGATGCGGGTGTCCTTTGGCAGCAAGGCGGGAGCTGATGACGCGACATCGTCGATGACCGGGGCCAGCACCGGCGCGTTGCTCTGGGGGAACCAGCTCTCCCGGTTCAGATGAAAAATGGTCGCCACGACCACCAACGTGAGCACTGCGCCCGCGCTCCAAGCGAAGCGCTTCTTCATGGCGATCAGCGCCGGATCGGCCTTCATCCGGTCAAATGCATCACCGGGCAGCGGCTGCGGCTCCTCGACGTGGATGTCATTCTTCAGAGCTTCGAAATCCAGTCCTCCGCCTCCATTGACCAGGAGCGCCTTGCGCTTCAGCCGCCCCTGCTTCTGCGCGAATTGCAGCATGATATGCTTCCCGCAATGCGGGCATGGCCGCGAGCGCGTCACCGCCGTCACCTGTAATTCGACAGGCTTCTCACAATGAGGACAAACTAGAGCGGCTACCGGCATGGCGGGAAGAATTCCGAGCCATTAATGGCTCATGGATTCTTCGACCGCAACCGCGCAGATGCGTGGCACAAAAGTTGCCGCACGAAGGAAAAATATTTGTTCCCGCCGCACAATGCCTGCACGGTTGGCACCGTGCCGAAGCGTGTCGCCATCTTTGGAGGGAGCTTCAATCCGCCCGGAATCCATCATCGCCGGCTCGCGGAGAAACTGGCCCGTCATTTCGACGAGGTCCGCGTTATCCCATGCGGCCCACGCCCGGACAAGGAAATCACCAATTCCGTCCCGGCCATTTTTCGCGCCGCGCTTGCGGACCTGACGTTCGGCGGCATTCCCCGTGTGGTTGTCGATCTTTTCGACCTCGAGAACAACGAGTTCTCGCGCAATTTTGACCTCCAGGCGCGCTACGAATCTGAGGGAGAAGTCTGGCACGTGGTGGGCACCGATCTCATCGAAGGAGGCTCCCGCGGCAAGTCAGCCATCCAGCAGCACTGGAAACAAGGCCGCAATCTTTGGCAAAAGGCGCGCTTTGCCGTCATGACCCGACCGGGCTTCACCTTGAACAAATCCGATCTGCCGCCGCATCACCAACTAATCGAGATCGCAGCGCCCGGGTCGAGCACCGAAGTGCGCGAGAAATTGGGGCGCGGAAACTCCGCCTCATCCTTGGTCACGCCGCGCGCGCTCGCCTACATCGAGCGCTACGGTCTTTACCGCGCGCCGATTCCCAGCACATGGTCGCCGGGTTCTCTCGAAGGCACAGGCTACCTGCTCGAGGCGGACAAAAAAAATCCCCGTGCCCTCGCCGCCACGCAGCGGCTCGACGCGCGATCCTCGAAGCGGAAGGACGCGCGCTTCATCCTCACCATCGGAGGCGATGGTGCGATGCTCCGCAGCATCCGCGAGCACTGGCGTCTGCGCCTGCCCTTCTTCGGCATCAACGCGGGGCACCTCGGCTTCCTCATGAACCGCAGTTCCGACATGAAGCCGGGAAACTTCCCGCCGGGCAAGGTCATCTTCCGCCAGCTGCCGATGCTGTATCTCGAGTTTGAGGATGAGGATGGAAACATCGTCACCGACTACGGCTTCAATGACGCGTGGATCGAGCGCTCCACCAGCCAGTCCGCGTGGCTCGAAGTCACCGTCAACGGAGTGCGCCGCATCCCCAAGCTCGTCAGTGACGGCGCGCTCGTCTCGACTGCCGCCGGTTCCACAGCCTACGCGCGCAGCATGGGCGCGTCCCCCTTGCTGGCGGATACGCCCGCGTGGCTGCTCGTCGGCTCAAATGTGATGGAGCCCGCCAGTTGGAAAAGCGCCCTGCTCTCCACTGACACCACAATCGAGGTGCGCAGCCTCGATCCACAAAAGCGGCCCATCACAGCCTTCGTCGATGGGAAGGCCCACGGGAAAGTCGTCGCCTTCCGCGCGCGCATCTCGCGCGCGGCAGCCGTCGAACTGGCCTTCCGGTCGAACCATGACATGGCAGAAAAGATTGCCGCCATCCAGTTCAATGGAAACGGCGACTAGCGTTCGCCCGCCGGCCGCTTCTTCGCCGCCGCATCGCCGGCTTTCGCCCCCATCTCGGCGGTCCAGTGCTCAAGGAAAAACATTTTCCTCACCGGCAGCAGCGTCTCCGCCTTGCCGATGATCGGCCGCAGCGCCGTGGACATCTGGAGCGTCACCGCGAAAAAGATCATCAGCCACACCACGAGGTACTGGCTCGCATGCATTCCGAAACTCGCCGCCGCGCCCAGCAGCAGACGGAAACCGAAGAACAACGAGATCACCCAGAACGCCAGCGCGAGGATACCCATGAACACCTCCGACTCGCTTGACTGGGAAAAAATCCACACCACCGGCGCAAAGCCCAGAAGCAGCAACGACGTGAGCGCGATCGCGGCCGCCAGCAATCCCGCCACCTGCGAAAGCCGCGCATCCATCCCGCCGAGCGCGCTGAAAATGTACAAACTCGGGAGGCAGATTCCCAGCGACACGAGCACCCCGCCGACAACCTTCAACGGTGCCGCCCAATATTGCGTGCCGCCCGAGAACGTGCCGAGCAACCCGCCGAACACAGCCAGACACAGCACCGCGCTGACGAGGAGAATCAGCGGCACCCGCCCGCCGCCGATCTGCAATTCATGGAGCAACCGGCCCGGCTGTTTCAGCAACGCCTCGATCACCGCGAGAAATCCTGCCGGTGTCCCGTCGGACACGCCGGCAGCTTTTTGGGTCGGGCCTGGTTGCAGGGAATGTGGAATGGATGGCGGGGGTGAATCAGTGTTCATGGTGCAGTTTTCTTCTGGGTTGTGGTTCAGTGTTTGGAAAAGAGGCGGAAGAAGCGCGCCAGCATCAGGACGCCGTGCCATGCGATGAGGCTGACGAGCGCGGTCGCAATCAAGACCAGCATGAGCGTCCCTTTTGGCACGCTGGCGAAAGTCATGCTCCACACGGCCTCGTAAAAGGTTCCGTCGAACGGATTCGGCCTGAGGAACTCGACTCGCAGGGATGGATTGCCAAAGAACGGACGCAGATTGTAGGACAACTGCGCGCCGACAAAAAGATTACCCGCCAGCCAGGCGATGAGCGTGCGCCGTGCCGTGGCGAGACTTCCTGAAAACGCCTCGATCACTTTTAGAAGCTTGTGATTCGCCACGACTCCGGCAAATGCGATCACCGCCGTGTTCGTGAGCAAAAACATCCGATACCAGCCGGCCAAGTCCGTCGTGCCATCGGCCGGTCGGTCCAAGGCCATGCCTGCCATGATGGGCGAGAGTGAGCCGACGATGAGCGCAAACAGGGCAAAGCTCATCAGGCACGCCTGCATGGTCTGGCGGAACGACATCCCGCTGCCAAGCAGCGCGCCGAACATCCCGTTGATCAAACCCGTGACGCCGAGGGTGAGGAAGATCAGCAGCGGCATCTTCATGGCGACGAACAACGCCATCAACGGCGCGCGCCCAAGCCCGATGGCAAACCCGTAGCCGCCGCATCCGGCGACGATGCCTGCCACGAGCGGCAGCATCCCAAAGACGGATTTCTCCTCCAACCATCGTGACAGGCTCGATGTCTCGCCGCGGGCGAGAGGCATGAGCTTGTTGGCAAGGAGGGAGATCATCACACGTTCGCTGGCTCTTTAACTTTGTAATACAAAGCTTGGAAGTCAACGCGGAAAGTTCATGCTCATCACGCCCGATACGATTCCGCCAGAAACTCCATCGTGTGCAGGATCCGCACCGTCGGACGCGCCTCGTCGAGATGCGCGCGGAGCTGCGTGAGACACCCGATGTTCCCGCTCACCACACACTCGGCTCCAGTGGCAATGAGGCTCGCGACCTTTCGTTTCCCGAGTTCTGCGGCGACCGCCGGTTGATCGATATTGTACGTGCCGGCGGAACCGCAGCAAATGTCGGCGTCGCTGATCTCACGAAGCACCACGCCGCCCACGCTCTCCAGCAGACGTCGCGGGGCTGACTGCACGCGCTGTCCATGCAACAGGTGGCAGGCGTCCTGCATCGCCACGATGATCGGGTCGCGGGGCGGCGGGGCGATGAAGCCCAGCCGATCCAAAAACGCGGCCACGTCCATCGTCCGCTCTGCAAACTTAAGCGCGGTGGCTTCGGCATCCGAGCCCGCCAGGATGAGCGGATATTCGTGCAGGCAAGAGCCGCAACCCGCCGCATTTGTGATGACTGCGTCCACATCGTGCGGAAAGGCCGAGAGGTTTTGGCGGGCGCACAGCGCCGCATCCTCGTGCGCGCCGACATGCCAAGCGAGAGCGCCACAGCACACCTGATGGGGCGGCACCAGGACTTCGACTCCATTTTCCACCAGCACCCGGATCGAGGCGCGATTAATTTCCGGCGCGAGCACCTGCTGCGCGCAGCCGGACAGCAAAGCCACCCTGGCGCGCGGCGTGCCTTTTGGAACGTGTCGCTCCGCGAGTGGATCACGCGGAGGCAACTGTGCGGGCAGGAGATGCAGGAGGGTCTGGAGAGCAGGCGGCAGGAACTTGGAAAACGGCCTTGCGAGCATGCCCAGCCTTGCGGCCGCCGCAAAGCGACGCGGGCTGGGCAGCACGCTCAACAACAGTCGCCTCTTGATCCTCTCCAGCACCGGCCGCTCCCGGCGCGTCTCGGTGATCGCGCGGAATGGCGAGATGAGGCCGCGATACTCCACGCCCGACGGACACGCGGTCTCGCAGGACAAACATCCCAGGCACGCATCGAGATGCGGCAGCGCCTGCTCGAGCGGTAGCGTGCCTTCCAGCACGCCTTTCATCAGCGTGATGCGGCCGCGCGGGGAATCCATCTCCTCACCCATGACCTGATACGTCGGGCATGCGGGAAGGCAGAAGCCGCAGTGGACGCACGCCTGCACCGCCTCCGCCATCGGTGGTCCGAATGCTCCAAACGTTCCGGCTGGAATGGCGTGCTTCATTCGATTGAACCCAGACGCTGCGCGGGATCGAGCACCTTCTTCACGCCGCGCAGAAACTCGATGCCGCTGCGTCGGCCAAGCCAGACGCGACTTGAATTCAAAGCGATGCCGCCGAGATGCGCGCACGTGAGCGTGTCATGCAGCGCCGGCAGATCCGCCTCCGGCCCGCACTCGATGAACGCCACATTGCACGCGACCGAGTAACGACGCGGCGCGTCCGCGAGACCTTGTTCCAGGACAGAGACGAGAGGAGGGATCAAAGGGACTTTCACGACGCGCGATGATATTGCCGGCAAGGCGTGGGTTTCCACCAAGGAAACGCCCAACGCTTTTCGCATCGCGTCGAGTCTTGTGACCAACGCGGCCTCATGGCCGGCAATGCGCACGACCACATTCCCTGGCGGTAAAAGTTCGACGGCTTCCGCATCGAACGGTCCGCGCGCGATGCGGCAGACGAGTTCGACAGCGGAGCGGAGATCTTTTGCATCAAAGGCGGCGGTCAGCCGCGCCTCGGGGTTTGGGAACACCTTGAACGTGACCTCAGTCAGCACGCCGAGCCGGCCGAGCGAGCCGACCATGAGCTTCGGAAAATCAAATCCAGCCGCGTTCTTCACCACCTTGCCTCCGCCGCGAATCTGCCGGCCTTCGCCATCGATAAATTTTACGCCGATGATGAAGTCGCGCACGCCGCCGTAGCGCAGTCGGCCGGGACCGTTCATCGCCGCCGCGACGGTGCCGCCAATGGTCGCGCCCTCATCGGCGAAGAGCGGGTCGAAAGGCAGTCCCTGCCCTTGCCTGCCCAGCGTTTCGACGATCTCCTTGAGGGTCGTTCCCGCCTTCGCGGTGAAGGTGTACTCATCTGGCTCATATTCCGTGATGCCACTGAGGCCGCGCATGTCGAGCCACGCGTCACCCCGCGCGACCAGCCCGCGTTTCGTGCCGCCACCCATCACACCCAGCGATGGATGGGCGCACACCGCCTGGCTCACCTCATCAGCCGATCTCACGCTGATCACTGGACACTGCGCGCTCATTCCCTGCTGATCACCCCCGCAGCTTCCAAAGGATGCAGGCCACGCATCGCCAACGCCGGCGCCTCTCCGCCGGGAAACATCTTTCCCCGATTCGCTATCTCCTTCGGATCGAACTGCCTCCGCACGCGTCGCATCGCCTCAATGTCATCCGCGCTGAACATGCGCGGCAAAAACGCCTTCTTCTCGAGGCCGATGCCGTGCTCCCCGGTGATCGAGCCACCCATCTCCACGCACATCAAGAGGATCTCCCCCGCCAGCTCCTCGGCTTTCTCCAGCTCACCGGTGACTCTTCCATCGTACAGGATCAACGGATGCAGATTGCCATCACCGGCGTGAAACACATTGGCGACGCGCAGGCCGTGTCGCCGCGATGACTCGCCAATGCGCTGGAGCGCCTCGCCGAGATGTCTGCGCGGCACCACGCCGTCTTGCACGATGAAGTCGGGGCTCAGTCGTCCCACCGCGGAGAACGCGCTTTTCCTTCCCTTCCAGATGCGCAGCCGATCCTCCGCATCCCGCGCCGTGCGGATCTCGAGGGCACCCGAGGCGTCGAGGATCGACTGCAAGGCCGGCCTCTCTGCAGCGACTTGCTCCGGCGTGCCTTCAAGCTCCACGATCAGGCAGGCTTCCGAGCCCGGCGGAAACTCGGAATGCACCGCAGCCTCCGCCGCATCCATGGCGAGCCGGTCCATGATTTCCATGGCGCCGGGGAGCAACCCGCTCGCCACAATGTCCGCCACTGTGTCGCCCGCTTTTTGCAGGGTGTCATAGCCGACGAGCACCGTGTGAAAACACGCGGCTTTTGGCAGCAAACGCAGCGTGATCTCCAGCGCGATGCCGAAGAGCCCCTCGCTCCCGCAGAACAATCCCACGAGATCCGGCTCGCTGCTCTCCAAACTCGCGCCGCCGAGTTCATGCACCGTGCCGTCGGCGAGCACGACCTTGAGTCCGAGCACATGGTTCGTCGTCATGCCGTACTTCAAACAATGCGCGCCTCCGGAGTTGAAGGCGACATTGCCTCCGATGGTGCAGACCTGCTGGCTCGAGGGATCAGGCGCGTAGTGCAGGCCGTGCGGCGCGGCGGCCTTTGTCACGGCCAGATTGGTCACTCCCGGCTCGACTATCGCGATGCGCGAGTCCGGATCGATGTGAAGGATGCGGTTCATGCGGTTCAGCGCGATGACGATGCCATCTTCGATCGGCACGGATCCGCCGCTCAGGCTGGTGCCGCTGCCACGCGCCACGAACGGCACGCCAAACTCATGACACAGCCGGACTACAGCGATCACTTCGTCGGCCGTCTCGGCCAGCACCACGGCACGCGGCTTCACGGCGAAAGCGGTGAGGCCGTCACTCTCGTAACTCGCGAGACTCGCCGCCCCGACGAGAAAGCGAGGCGGCGGAATGATCGGAGCGAGGCGGTCGAGAAATGACATGCGTGCGACGGATGGATGATGGAGCGCCGATCCGCGCTCGGCCATGATTTTATCTGGCCGTTTGGAGAAATTGAAAAAGCCACTTGTTGGCGGAGAGAGTGATGTTATGCATTACCACATGAATTACAACCTCAAACGCACCAGCATGGCGCTTGATCAGTGGACGCTGCGCGTCCTTGCCGAGCTCGCCAAGAAATGGGATACCTCGAAAGCCGAGGTATTGCGCCGCGCCGTGAGACATCTGAAAGAAGAGGAGGACAAAGCCATGAAACACCCGAAACCACTTGAAGCCTTGGACTGGCTGCAGAAAGGCGGCGGCCTCAGCAAAGAGGAAGCCCTCGTGTTGCGCGAGGAAGTTGCCGCTGAACGAAACGCCAAACGGTACTGGTGGGAATGATCCATCTCGACACCAATCTGTTGATCGACATCATCACAGCCGGATCGCCGCATGTGGCGGTGATCCGGCGCTGGTTGAAAGAGGGCGAAGAACTAGCCGCCTCGGCCATCGCTTGGTCGGAGTTTTGCAATGGGCCACTGACTGTGCAGCAAAAAGACGCGGTCTGGCTGGTGCTGGGCAAGCGCGTGGTGGACTTCACCTGGAAGAATGCCGAGGAGGCCTCTCGCCTGTTTCATCGCACGGGCCGCAGGCGCGGCTCACACGCCGATTGCATGATCGCCGCCGCAGCGATGGCCGCGGATGTGCCGGTGGCGACGCGAAACATCAAGGACTTCGAGCGCTTCGTGCCGCTTGGCTTGAAGCTTGAGGCAGTTCCGACGCTCGGTTAGACAGCCGCGTACTTCATCGCCGCCGCGCCCGTTCCCCCGCTGACGCCGAGAATCTCCTCCAGCGCGGTTAGCACCAGCATCACGTGCTTCTTCGAGCTGCTTGCGCCCATAAGGCCGATGCGGATGGCCTTGCCTTTGAAGGGGCCGAGGCCCGCGCCGATCTCGATGCTGTATTCATTGAGCAGACGTTTGCGCAGCGCGGGTTCGTCCACGCCCTCTGGCGCGTGGATGGCATTGAGCGTCGCGAGCGAGTTCTTCGGTATGTACTTCAGGCCCATCGCCTCGAGTCCGGCGCGGAGGGCGAGATGGTTTTGCTGATGCCGCTGCCAGCGCGCTTCGAGGCCTTCCTCGAGCACCATCGCCAGCGATTCGCGCAGCGCGTACGTCATGTTGATGGGCGCGGTGTGATGATAGACGCGCTCCTGTCCCCAATACGATTTCAGCATGCTCATGTCGAGATACCAGCTCTGCACCTTCGCCTTCCGCGCGCCGATTCTCTCCATTGCCGCATTTGAAAAACTCACCGGCGAGAGTCCGGGCGGACACGACAGGCACTTCTGCGTGCCGCTGTAGATCGCGTCGATCTTGAGAGCATCGACATCGAGCGGCACACCGCCTAGCGAGGTCACGGCATCCACGAGAAAGAGCGCGCCAGCGTCATGCACGATCTTGGAAATCTCCTCCAGCGGCTGATGCGCGCCTGTCGATGTCTCGGCATGGACGATGCCGAAGACCTTGATCTTCGGATGCTTGGCAAACAACTCCGCCACGGCAGCCGGCTCGATTGTCTCGCCCCACGCCGCTTCGATGGCGTGAACCGTCGCGCCAGTGCGCTCCATCACATCCTTCATGCGGCCGCCGAAGACGCCATTCACGCACACGCCGGCTTCATCGCCGGGCTCGAGCAGATTCACCACGCACGCCTCCATGCCCGCGCTACCGGTGCCGCTGACGGCCATCGTCAGCTCGTTCTTCGTACGGAAAACTTGACGCAGGAAATCGCGCACCTCGTCCATGATCTTCAAATACTCCGGATCGAGATGCCCTAGCGTCGGCGCGGCGAGCGCGCTGAGGATGCGTTTCGGCACCTCACTCGGCCCAGGGCCCATGAGGATGCGTTCCGGCGGTGCAAAGCGAGGTGCGATGAATGACATGGCCCCGACAAAAGCGCGGAGCCCGTGATGCGCAACTCCGCGTTCATCGCGGCGCCGTGATGTATGGAATTCTCCCCTCGACAACTTTGAGGTGAGGGACTTATGATCGCCATGCATCACCAACTGCGGGTCCGCTTTCGCCTCTGCGCGCTGTCGCACGGATGCTCCGCCGGATAAACTGAACTCCGCGTTTTTCAAACCCGACCCCGAGTCCGATCATGAAAACTTTGCCATTTCACCGTTCGCTCATCTTTTGGATGATGGCCTTCCTCGTCCTGCATTCGGCGCATCTCACCGCTCAAGTGCCGCGGCTGATCAATTATCAGGGCCGCGTCGTCGTCGGCTCAGTCAACTTCGACGGCTCCGGCGTGTTCAAGTTTGCGTTGGTGAACGCTGACGGCACCACGACGTATTGGAGCAACGACGGCACCAGCATCGCGGGCTCCGAGCCGACGACGGGCGTAACTCTCACAGTGACCAAGGGCCTCTATTCCGTGCTGCTCGGTGATGCGGCGCTAGCCAACATGTCCGTCCTGCCGGCCACCGTTTTCACGAATGACCCTGTGCGGTTGCGCGTGTGGTTTGACGATGGTGTGACCGGTCCGCAGCAGCTCGTGCCGGACCAGCGCATGAGCGCGGTCGGCTACGCGCTCGTCGCGGCGGATGTCGATGACGGCGCGATTACCGAGGCGAAGCTGGCCCCCGGCGCGGTGACTTCAGCAAACATCGCGGCTGGCACAATCGACGGCACGCACATCGCAGCCGGCGCGTTGGACTTCAGTCACCTCCTCGTGACGAGCCCGCCCGGGCCCGGCCAGGTACTCAGCTACGACGGCAGCGATCTCTCGTGGATCACGCCAGGTGGTGGCAGCGGACCTTGGCAGCTCAATGGCACTTCAGCATTCTACAACGCGGGCCTCGTCGGCATCGGCACCAATCTGCCGAATCACTCGCTCAGCATCGCCGGCGGACCGGCGTGGACTTCGTACAGCTGGGGTGGTGCCATGGAACTCACGAACGGCTCGGCCATCGGATGGCGGGCCAATGCCGGGGGGCAGCGGTTTGGAATCGGTCAATCGACAGGCGGTCTCTACTTCTTCCGCACCGCGAGCGATCCGGGCACCACGGGCAGTCCGGCGAGCTACGACATGTACATCAATGACAGCGGAAACGTTGTGATGAGCGGTGGCGGCACAGGGATTTTCACCGTGGGCTCACCGAACGGCGAGAGCGGCCTCTCCATTCAGCGCGGCGGGAATCGCGCTGACTTGAGATTTGACGGCTCGGCCATGAAACTCGTCGCGGGCACCGGATCAGGCCCTCCTTCGAGCCTCGGCGGATTGGCGGTCAACACGGCCGGCCATGTGGGCATCGGCACCACCACGCCATCCGGCGCGCTGCACGTGGCAAGCGGCGGGCTTGCCGTCACTGGAGCGTCGAGTCCGTATTCGGGCGCGGGTTCAGGCGTGTTCATCGAGTCCGGCGGCTCGGGCGGCAATGTCTTTGCGTTCAATTACTCATCGTCCACTGCTCGAAATCTGTTGTTGAACGCACCGGGTGGAAATGTCGGCATCGGCGCGCCAAGTCCGACGGCAAAGCTGGAAGTGGCATTGGGCGGCACCGGTTACTCATCTCCTCCGGCAATCCGCGCGACGAACTCACCCGGCATCGCGGGCGAGTTCACGGGCCGGGTCACCATCAGCGAGAGCCTCCTCGTGAGCCTGAGCACCACAATTGGCTCCAACTTATCCGTCAGCGGTACGATCTCGAAAGGCGGTGGCTCGTTCAAGATCGACCACCCGCTCGATCCGGCGAACAAATACCTGAGCCACTCTTTCGTCGAGTCACCCGACATGATGAATGTGTACAACGGCAACATCGCGCTCGACGCCAGTGGCGAGGCGGTGGTGGTGTTGCCCGAGTGGTTTGAGGCGCTGAACAAAGAATTCCGCTACCAACTCACCTGCATCGGCGGCTTCGCTCCGGTGTTCATCGCGGAGGAGATCGGTGACCACCGTTTCAAAATCGCCGGCGGCAAGCCGGGCTTGAAAATTTCCTGGCAGGTGACCGGCATCCGCAAGGACGCCTGGGCAAACGCAAACCGCATCCCGGTCGAACAAGACAAGCCTGACAAGGAGCTTGGTTCTTATCTTCACCCCACGTTGTTCGGCCAGCCAGCGGAGAAGAGCGTCGAACGGTTGCGCGCCTCCGAGGAACTTCCGGCTGAAAAGTAAGGCGCTGTTCGCCGAACCATCCACCTCCAACACCACGCGCACCATGTTGCTCCCTTCATCATTCATGAGTGCTCCGTGCAGGGTGAACAAAATGGCCTGCTCGCTATTTTTCATTCTGCTCGCTGCCGCACACGCCGGACCGAAAAACAGTGCGGGCTACGCCATCATCACTGACACCCTCGACGCTGGTGGCGAGCGCGCGGCCAGCGCCTCGTACACGAATGACTCCAGCGCCGGCGGCGTGGTCGGCATCTCCACTGTCGCTGCTCCAGTGGTGACGATGAAGCACGGCTACATCGGGCAGCTGACCGAGGTGGCGGCGCTACAACTCGCCGCCACTCCCACCACGGTGAATGAAACCGCCACGCGACAGCTCAGCGGCTCGCTCCTGCTGGATGATCTCACGATCAGCGCCGTCCCTGCGGCCAGCATCACGTGGAGCATCGTCAGCGGCCCGCTCACCAGCATCAGCACGGGTGGCCTGGCCACGGCCGGCACGGTTTACCAAACCGAATCCGCCACGGCCCAAGGCAGCCACGCAGGCACACTCGGCATCATCAACCTCACCATCCTCGACACCATCGCCGACAACTTCGGGAGCTACGCTGGCGATGGTCTCGCCGATGACTGGCAGGTGGTTTGGTTCGGCCAGAACAATCCTCTCGCCGGCCCGCTCGTTGATTACGATCACGATGGCTTCAACAACCTCTTCGAGTTCACCGCCGGCACGTTGCCAAACGACGCGCTCTCGTTCTTCACTTGCCGCATCGAATCGGTGCCGGGATTTCTCACGCACAAAAATCTCATCTTCAGCCCCGTCATGGCGGGCCGCACTTACACGGTGAAGTCCAGCATCACTCTCGGCACCGCCGCGACTTGGTCCTCACTCACCGGCTTCCTCACCAGCAACAACGGCGTTGAGCGAACCGTCACCGACACAGCCGCGACGGGCGACGCGAAGTTTTACACCGTTGAGATTGTGAAGCCTTGAGACAGCGGGGAGTGGTCTCCGTTGTCCCCATTCAACGCTCGCGCAGGATCGCGTGAACGTTTGGAACTTCCCCGTCGCATCAGCTGCGCCTCAATGCTTCAACAACCACTCCGTCGTGCGCGGATTGAAGTCGGCGAGGCACTCCCAGTGGAAGGCGTGGCCCGCGTTGTCGTAGAGATGCAGCTCTGAGCCGGGGATGGCTGCGGCGACTTCTTCTCCCATCCATCTCGGCGTGAAGGTGTCGTCTTTGCCGCCGATGACGAGCACGGGACACTTGATCTTCTTCAGCTCGTTGAGCGTGTTGTGCGTGATGGCGGCAGCGGCCTGCGCCTCGGTGGCGTGCAATGGCTGCGGCGCGGAGTTGATTGCGGCGTCCTTCAGGCCTTGCTGCATGTTGTTCCAGCAGTCGTCGTTGTCGAACCACGGCTTGGTGAAGATAAGCATTTGAATCCACTGCATGAAATCTTCCGGGCGCATGTCAGCCTTGGCCTTCATGAGATGCTGCCAGGTGTAGAGGCCAAAGCGATCCTGGCGCGCCCAGGTGCACATGAGGATGGCCGACTGCACTTTGTCCGGGTGGCGCAGTGCGAGCTGCTGCGCGATGACGGAGCCGAGTGAGCAGCCGACCACACGCGCTTTTTTGATGCCGAGCTTGTCCATGAGG
>JANOBO010000040.1:0-6871 GCA_031411695.1 Verrucomicrobiaceae bacterium | reverse complement strand
ACCTACATTCGGAACGCAGGCACGCTTAACGCAAATGTCGCCTCGGCCCTGCCCACGTCACCCCGCTCCGCCATCATTCTTGATGACACCGGCACAGGCTCCTCCACCCTCGGTGTGAACGCCAGCAATGCCCTCGGCTCGCTCACCGGCGCAGCCACCTCATTCGTCGGACTCACCGGCAGTTCCGCCCTGACCATCGGCACCAGCAGCGGCAGCACGACTTTTGCTGGCTCGATTCTTGGCCTCGGCTCCGTGATCAAGGATGGTGCCAGCACGCAGGTCTTTTCCGGCAGCGGCAGTTCCTATTCGGGCGCCACTTCGATCAATCAAGGCATGATCGAAGTCACCGCCAACAACGCGCTCGGCACCAACGCGGCCGGCACCACCGTCGCCAGTGGCGCTGCGCTGAAGCTCACCGGCGTCAACTACTCAACGGCAGAGGCGCTCTCGATCAATGGCACCGGCGGCGGCGCGGGCGGCGCGCTCGTCATCAGCGGCCCCGTCACCTATGCCGGTCAAATCACCGCCGCCACCAACGCCACCATCCAGACCACCGGCGGCGTGCTCGATGCCACGGGTGGCATCGTGAAGAACGGCACCACGCTCACCATCGCTGGCACCGGCCAAGTAAACGTGCTCACCAACGGCATCAGCGGCGCGGCGGCAAATTCCGATCTGGTAATCGATGCGGCCACCGTCGTGCTCAGCGCCGCCAGCACCTACAACGGCCCCACCACCGTGCAGAACAGCGGCACGCTCCGCCTCGGTGCCAGCAACGTTTTGCCCACTGCGCCGCACACCGCGGTCACTCTTGCCACGTCCGGGAAGCTCGACCTCGCCAGCTACAATGTCACCGTCGCCTCCATCTCATCTTCCGCCCCCGGCTCGCCCGACTCCGTCATCAACAGCGTCCCCGCCACCCTCAGCACCATCACCGTCGGCGCGGACAACGGCAGCGGTCTCTTCTGGGGCGGCTTTGATGAGACCGGCGGCGGCCAGATCGCTCTGATCAAGATCGGCACCGGTATTCAAACGATGCGCAATCCTGGCCTGTTCACCGGCGGCATCACCGTCAATGCCGGCACGCTGAACATCTCCACCCAGAGTGATCCGTATCAGGGCAACATCACCGTCGGCAGCGCCGGCACACTCGCTGGCACGGGCACCGTTAACACGGGCGCCGGCCTCATGGTCATGAATGGCGCGCTGGTCGTCGGCGATGCGCTCGGCGGAGGCTGGGGCGGCAATGTTTTCAGGATCGACACCACCGGCGCGGGCAGCACCATCATGGGCGCTGGCAGCTCGGTGTTCATGGATCTCTTCAGCGGCGCCGGCCTCGGCGGTGGATCAGCCGAGCAGATCAGACTCCACGGCACATTTGATACCGCGAACTTCGGCACCCTCGTGCTTGGCAATCCGAACGCCCTGACGGGCTGGGCTGCGGGCGATCAATGGACCCTCTTCGACATCGTCACCGGCCTCGGCGGGAACATGCCCAACAACTTCCTCTCGGTCAACGACAGCGCCCTCGGCCTCGGAGCCGGACTCGCCGGAAACTTCAACAAGAACACAGGTGTGTATTCCATCAGCCTCGTCCCCGAGCCTTCCCGCCTCGTCTTCATCGGCCTCGCATCCCTTGGCCTCATCCTTCGTCGCCGTCGGCGGTGAACTTCGTGGCCGGATTTCCCGCAGAGGATCCGGCGGCACTGCGGTTAAACTACTGCGAGTGAGAGAGTTAACCGCCGCCTCCGCGAAGGCATCGGACTTGTGTCCGCCAAGAGAACCGGCCAATGAGAAAATAATGGCCGCGCATGATCTCGCCCACATCAATCTCATCACCCACAGCGCACAGGGCCACTGCGCCGGGGTCAACCGTGCTTGAAGCGCAGATCCTTCACCGCCCGTGTGCCGAGCTTTTCGTTGAGGCGCTTCACGATCTTCGCCTTCTCCATCATGAGCGCGTGATGCACGGTCGGCTGGATCATGCGGACGATCAAAACATTGCGCGAGATGCTGTCTGGCGCAGTCTGTGCGGCGAGGAAGTCGCCGACGACGCCGCGCCAAGCGGCGGTGATTTCCTCCATCTGCAGCCGCCCAGCGATGCCGCACTGCGCGACGATCTTCGGCGCGAGGTCCGCAACGGAGACGACAGGGTTGTCCATCAGCGGCCCGTCCGGCACGCCGCGCCATGCGGCGATGAGGCCATGGCGGAGCCGCTGGGCTGCGGTTGCTCTGCGGGAGGACATGCGCGCAGGCTACGCCGCAGCGGGCACGAGGTCACGGGCAAAACCCAGGACCTCTGAATGAGAGACCTAGCCGTCGCGGCCAATGGCCTCGACCGGGCAGCCGGTGAGCGCTTCCTCACAAAGGGCGCGCTCGTCATCGGACTCGGGCTGCTTGAACACGTAGGAGTGGCCGCCGTCGTCGTCACGCTTGAAGTTCGCCGGAGCGGTCTCGCGGCAGAGGTCGCAGTCGATGCATTGATCGTCCACGTAATAGGCACCTTCAGCGTTGTGGGGAAATTTATTTGCGGCGTCTGCCATTGTGTTGCTCCGGTTTGATTGGGCGCGGATAGTAATGCCCCGACCCGCCAATTCAAACGCTTTTTGTGAATCCTTCTGCCGCGGAATGCGTGTGAGAATCAAAGCGTTGTCGGGGCTGAAATCCGCAGTATTGGATGGGTTCGCATCTGCTTGGAAAAAACCCCGCTTTCACTCATGTCCTCCATCACCCCTTTCACGTCCCCGACGCCCGCCGCAGCCGCCCCGCTCATCCCGCAGGAAGGCTGGCATGTGCTGCACCTGTTTTATCACATCGACCTCGGCATGTGGAACCAGCTGGCCGACGACGAGCAGCGGGAGCGCAAAACGCGCTTCTCCAAACTGGTACAGACCATCCGCGCGCATCCGAAGACGCAGCTTCTGACTTTCAGCATGATGACACCGAAGGCCGACATCGGCATGATGCTCATCACACCCGACCTGCACGACGCGAACCGCTTTGAAAAGCAGCTCGCCCTCGCGCTGGGTCCCGATGTGCTGGCACCAGCCTACAGCTACCTCTCGATGACCGAGTGGACGGAGTACAGCGAGAAGAAGGAGGAGGCCGTGGAGCGGCTCAAGAAGGAAGGACTCGAAGAAGGCAGCGAGGCTTTCACCAAGCGGTTCGACGAATGGGACACGCACATGAAGAAGTACTTTAACGACCGCCTGTACCCGAACATGCCCGACTGGCAGATCTTCTGCTTTTATCCGATGAGCAAACGCCGGGGCACCGACAACCAGAACTGGTACGCGCTCGACTTCTCCATGCGCCGTCAATTGATGAGCGGTCACGCCAAAGTGGGCCGCACTTGGGCCGGCAAGGTGCGCCAGCTCATCACGGGCTCCACCGGGCTCGACACGCATGAATGGGGCGTCACGCTGTTTGCGCACGACCTCTTCCACATCAAGGGCATCATCTATGAGATGCGCTTCGACGAGGTCACTCACCGCTTCGGCGAGTTCGGCGACTTTTACATCGGCATCCAGGTGAGCATGGATGAGCTTTTGCGGAGGACGCTGGTGGACTGAGATGCCTGTCGAAAACCAGCCCCTCACCATCGCCTCTCGCACGTTTCGTTCCAGGCTGATGCTCGGCACGGGCAAGTTCGCCTCGGGCGAGCTGATGCGTGAGGCCATCGTCGCCTCGGAGTCTGAGATCGTCACCGTGGCGCTGCGTCGTGCTGATCTCACGGGCAAGGGCGATCCATTTGCGAACATCCTCGACTTCATTCCGAAGAACGTGCTGCTGCTGCCGAACACGAGCGGCGCGATGAATGCGGAGGAGGCCGTGCGGCTCGCACGGCTCGCCGTCGCCGCGGGACTGCCGAACTGGGTGAAGCTCGAGATCCATCCGGATCCGCGCTATTTGCTGCCTGACCCCATTGAGACCTTGAAGGCCGCGGAAATCCTTGTGAAGGAAGGTTTCATCGTGCTGCCTTACATCAACGCGGACCCCGTCCTCGCGCGCAGGCTTCAAGATGTCGGCACCGCGACGGTGATGCCGCTCGGCTCGCCGATCGGCTCGCATCAGGGCATCACGACGCGCAGGCAGATCGAGATCATCATCGCTCAAGCGACCGTGCCCGTCGTGGTCGATGCCGGCATCGGCGCGCCGAGCCATGCGGCCGAGGCTTTGGAAATGGGGGCGGATGCCGTGCTGGTGAACACCGCCATCGCCATCGCCGGTGAGCCCGCGCGGATGGCAGTCGCCTTCAAGATGGCCGTGGAAAGCGGCCGCGCCGCGCGCGAGATCGGACTCGCTGAGGCATCGCAGGAGGCCGAGGCGACCAGCCCGCTGACGGCGTTTCTTTACAAGTGACAACGGCACAGGCAATCTGCGCCGCGTCTCATCCGCAAACTCCCACTGACGGCCTGAACGCGCGACTCCCACACTGAAATCCACCACCCCGCACACCATGATTCACAACGTTTACTTCTGGCTGAAGCCCGACCTCACACCGGCGCAGATCGAGACCTTCGAGACCGAGACCATGCATCTGCTGGAGATCGATTATCTCGAGCACGCCTTTGTCGGAAAGCCCGCGCCCACCGCGCATCGGCCTGTGACGGATCACTCCTTCACTTACTCGCTCACGCTGCACTTCAAGAATCTAGCGGACCACGATTTCTACCAGGCCGAATGCCCGAAGCACAAGAGATTCATCGATACGTGCAGGACGTTTTGGGATCGCGTGATCATCTACGACAGCTCGCCGATTCACTGAACCACGAAGTTCAACCCCCCAGAAAACCAGGACCCGCAGTGAACCGCAAAGACCCGGCGGACGAGCGACATCCCCGCAATAAGCGCCGGGCGAAAGACTGAGAGGCGGGTGACTGCCGCCGCCGGCTCACGGCCCGACGACTTTAACCTGGATGAAGCCGAGGGGCTGGCCGTTCACGGTGGCGGGAGCGGCGATGGTGACGGCTTCGAGTTCAGCGTCGTCGGCAATGACGAGGGGGGATGCGACGCCGGGGACCCAGTTCACCATGTCGGCGCTGAACTCGACGCTGTAGCCGAGGCCGTTGCCGAGGTAATCTTTGCGGCGGCCGAAGAGCGCTTGGTATTGCGTGCCCGCGCCGCTGCCGGTGACGATCACCGTCGGGCCGCCGTGCTGCACGATGACGCCGCCCACGACTTTGATCACGTCGCCGTCGCTCACCGCAGGATTCATGGCGAAGGCCCACTCGAGGAAGTTCCTCACGCCATCGCCATCAAAGTCATCCATCGGGCCGTTGAGCGGGCCGGTCACGCCGTGGCTCCCAGCCCACGCGGCATAGCCGCCGCTGATGGTGATGCTGATGCTGTAGGTGCGCGTGGTGGTGTCGGCGGCAGTGACGAGCACATCGACGATGGATGTGCCGGCACCAAGTGTGAGCGGGCCGCTGGCGATGCCGGATGAAACTGGCGAATACGCGCCGCCATTGATGCGCGCCTGCACGGTGGAGGTGATGTTGAATGTGACGGGCGTGATGGACACGCTCGTGGTGCCGGGCGGGACGAGGCCGGTGTAGCTGAGCGTGTTGCTGTCGAAAACGGGGGACATGGAGCCGGAATTCAACACGAGGCTCGTGAGGTTCGCGTTATGCAAGGTGGTGAAAACCACATCGCTGCTGTCGGTGGTGCCGCCGGCATTCGTCGCGGTGACGCGGAAGTGATACGTCGTGCCGGGCGCGAGTCCGGTGATGGTGGCGCTGGCGCCTTGATCGAGCACACCGTTGTTTGGAGCGAGCGTGATGGCGGTGTCTGTGCCGTAGGCGGTCGTCGTGCCGCGTTGGAATTTCGCCGTGGTGAGCGTGCCGTTGGGATTGATGATGCCGTTGAGCGTGGCGGTGGTCGTCGTCACGTTTGACACAGCCACGCTGGTGACGGCGGGCGCGGATGCGTTGATGTATTGCGCGGCGACATCGGATGCCTGCCAGAAATTGTCGCCTGCTTGATAAGCGATGATGGTGACGAGTCCGGGACCTGTGACGGTGAGTTGGTCGCCGTTCAACGTCGCTGAGCCGGTGACGATATAACCGGCAGGCAGTCCGCTGCTCGCAGCAGCGGCGAGGGTGATGGTGTTGCCGACGGTGACGGATGCGGGCGTGGTGAAAGTGAGAGTCTGCGGCAGACTGAGCGCGGGCAGGGTGACATCAGGCGCGAATTGATTGCGCCAGGCGAAACCAATCTGGCCGCTGTTGGCGAAGCCTGTGCCCCAGAGGGAGCCGTCCACGCCGAGAGCGAGCGACTGGCTTGAACTTTGCAGTCGCGGCAGCGCAGCCCATGCCTGGCCGATACCGACCTGTGTGGCCGCTGTGCGCAAAGTGAAATTACCCGTGCCGAGTTGGCCCAAGGTGTTGGCGCCCCAGCTCCAGAGTGTGCCGTTGGTTTTCGTCGCAAGGGTGAAACTTCCCGAACAAGCGGTGATGGTGGCCCAATCAGTCGCTACGCCGATTTGTCCGGGTGTGGTGCGCGTGGTCGTCGTTCCATCACCCAGCTGACCCGAGCCATTGTTCCCCCATGCCCACATGGTGCCATCAGCCTTGATCGCGGATACATGTGCGTTGCCAACTCCAAACCGGTCCGTCCAATTCGTCGCCACACCGATTTGTCCTGGGGCGGAACGTGAAGTGGTGCCGCCGTCGCCGAGCTGGCTGCTGGAGTTCAGCCCCCAGCCCCAGAGTGTGCCATCGGTTTTTAGCGCGATGGTAAAGCTGTTATTCGATGCCCACACCGTCTTCCAATCCGTGTCCGTGCCGATCTGCACGGGAGCAAAGCGCTGCGTCGTCGTCCCATCACCGAGCTGGCCGCTGGTGTTGAGTCCCCATGCCCAGAGCGTGCC
>JANOBO010000039.1:0-10181 GCA_031411695.1 Verrucomicrobiaceae bacterium | reverse complement strand
CCGCTGGAGATCCCCAAACACCACCGCCAGCGCGAGGATGCCACCGGTGATGGCGATCTGGGATGGCTGCACCTCCATCATGCCGCCGATACGCAGCCGCTTCTGGCCCATCACCTCCACACCGAACAGCTCGAGGACGATCAGGCTGCCGATGCCTAGCAGATAAATCGGCCACGCACCCCAGCGCACCCATTTGTAATCCAGCAGCGCCACGGTGAAAAAGATCGGCACGCCGATCAATGCCCAGCGGATCTGCTGGCTCCACACCGTCGAGAGCGCGCCCTCGCGGTAGGATGACGCATTGTAAACCGCGAACACGCCAAACACGATCATCGCGACCATGTTCAGCACGAGCAGCCAGTGGGTTCCGAGAAATTTCTTGAAGAGCGGCGTCATGACGAAGGTTCAATCGAGCTTCGGCACGGAGCTCAGGAGCTTGCGGGTGTACTCGTGCTGCGGGCTCTCGCACACAGCGTCCGCCTGGCCGCGCTCCACCACCTTGCCGCGATACATCACGATGATGTCATCGCTCATATGCCGCACCACGGCCAGGTCATGCGCGATGAACAGATAGGTGAGGTTGAATTCATCCTGGATGTCCTTCAGCAAATTTAAAATCTGTGCCTGCACGCTCACGTCCAACGCGCTCACCGGCTCATCGCAGATCAGAAACTTCGGCCGCACGGCCAGCGCGCGCGCGATGCCGATGCGCTGGCGCTGTCCGCCGCTGAACTCGTGCGGATAGCGGTCGAGTGATTCCGTGGCCAGCCCGACGCGGTTCAGCAGCGCGGCGGCCGTGTCGGCCCGCTCGCCACGGTTCATCTTTTTGAAATGGATGCCCAGGGGCTCGCCGATGATCTGCTCGACGGTCATGCGCGGATTCAGCGAGCCGAATGGATCTTGGAACACCATCTGCAAATCCTTCCGCAGCGGTCTGAACTGCGATTCCGGCAAGGAGAGGATCTCACGGTCGCCGTAATACGCCTGTCCGTCCGTGTGCTTGATCAGCTTCAACAGCGCCCGCGCCAGAGTGGACTTTCCACTGCCGCTCTCGCCGACGAGCCCGAGCGTCTTTCCTTCCTCAATCTCAAAGCTCACGTCATCCACCGCCTTCACCGCGTCCGTCTCCCTGCGCAGCCAGCCGCTATGGATGGGGAAATGTATCTTGAGACCGTTGACGCGGATCAGTGACATGAAGTTTGAGGGCCGAATCGTACCACACCCGGCCCGAGGGTCTAACAATTCTCTCGGACACGGGAAAAAACCCGGCTTGTTCCGCTGTCCGCGCGGGCTACCATCGGCGTCGATGAAAAGCCGCCGCGCCCGGTTCGTCCCCACTGTGCCAGCGGCGGCACGGCTTTTCGCACCGCCCAAACCCAGACGCTTCACCATGAAACGCACCGCCCTCCTCCTGTCGCTGCTCGTCACCTTTACCGTGGCGGGCCGCGCTGCGGAAGCTGAGATCAAGTTTGTCGTGCAGCAGGACGGAAACACTGCCGCACTGGAGAAACTCGCGAGCCTGAAGGAGGCCGAGGCGAAGAATGAATCCGTCTGCTTCTTCGACACCGCGCAGCCTTCGCTCGGCCAGAAGCCATCAAACCTCATCCTGCGCGCGCGCCAGAAGAAGGGCGAAGCCGGTGACTCGACCGTGAAGGTCCGATCCGACTCCGGTGCGGCACCTTCGGGTCCCGTGGAAAGCGGGATCACGGCCGAGGAGGATTGGACGAATCTCAGCGCGCCGAACATTTCCCGCTCGCTCGACCAGAAGACATTGCCGGACGGTGTGTTTGCCAAGGTGATGGCAGGCTCCGGCGGCCCGCAATCACTGTTTGGAGCGGAGCAACTGAAGCTCATCAACGAGCGCCTGCCGTCACTCGACTGGAGCGTCGTGCGACGCTACGGGCCGCTCGAAGCGCAGGTTTGGAAGAAGAAGCATCGTCTCTCGGACGCATTCCCGGAAGTGACCGTGGAGAAGTGGCGGCTCGAGAAGCCGGGGGCAAAGCGCGAGGTCGTCGAGCTGTCCATCAAGGTGAAAGACCTGACCACGGAACAAGCGAAGGTGAAGACCGCGCAGTTTTTCCAAGCCGCGCAGGATGCTGGCTTCGGCGCGCCTGAAGCCACATCGAAGACGCGGATCGCGCTCGACTTTTACCAGCCGGGGAAGTGACCGAAATGTGCTGGAACCCTCAACATGGCGGAACGGATGGCGGAAGATAAGGTCGAAGGATTGATGCCTTCCAACCGCGAACGACCGGATCTCCACGCGCTGCTGCGCGATGTGCCGCACCAACCGGGCGTGTACATCATGCGCGACCGTCTGCACCGCGTGATCTATGTCGGCAAGGCCCGGGACTTGAGGAAGCGGCTCAGCAATTATTTCCTGCCCTCGCGCCTGCGGCAGGTGGACATCAAGACGCGCGCGCTGATCGAGAGCGTGTGGGAGTTTGACCTCCAGATCGTGAAGAACGAGGCGGAGGCGCTGCTGCTCGAGGGGCGGCTCATCAAGGAGTTCCGACCGCGCTACAACGTCAGCTTCAAGGACGACAAACGCTTCCTGCTCGTGCGCGTCCACATGGGTGACGCGTTTCCCCGCTTCACGCTCACGCGGATGAAGAAGGACGACGGCTCGCGCTACTTCGGCCCGTTTGCGCACGCCGGCGCGCTGCGCACGAC
This sequence comes from Verrucomicrobiaceae bacterium, assembly GCA_031411695.1. Classification (GTDB taxonomy): domain Bacteria; phylum Verrucomicrobiota; class Verrucomicrobiia; order Verrucomicrobiales; family Verrucomicrobiaceae; genus JAIBCL01. Next base: position 7,508 of record JANOBO010000039.1, on the reverse strand, counting down.
GATCAACTGGCTGAACAAACGCTTCGGTCTCCGCGTGTGCCGCCCGCAGCTTCCCGGAGAGGCGGACTACAAGCACTGCAGCAACGACATCATCAAGAACTGCTCCGCGCCATGCATCGGGCGCGTGAGCGGGGAGGAGTACAAGGCGCGCATGGAGCAGGCGTGCGAGTTTTTGGAAGGGAAGTCGAAGGACCTCATCGCCGGACTCGAGGAGGAGATGGCGAAGGCGGCGGCGCGCTTTGACTTCGAGAAGGCGGCCGACCTGCGCGACATGGTGGCGGACATGCGGCAGACCATCAAGCCGGTGCGGACCTTTGAGCGCGGCGCGGTCTCTCGCGCGGTTTCCACGCGGGATCCCATGGCGGATGTGCGCGAGCTGCGGGAGGAGCTGCGGCTCGGAACGCTGCCGCTGGTGATGGAGTGCTTTGACATCGCCAACCTCGGCACCGCGCATTGCGTGGCATCCATGGTGCGCTTCAAAAACGGCGCGCCGGACAATGCAAACTACCGCCGTTACCGCATCAAGATCGTGAGCGGCCAGAACGACTTCGCCGCGATGGCTGAGGTGATCCGCCGGCGCTACTCGCGCATCTTGCTGGAGGCGCGGGAGCGGTTGGGCGATGACGCGGCCGATTATTCCCAGGAAGGCGTGGCGGAGGCGGTGCGACGGATTGAAAAGGATGAAGGTGGAAGGATGAAGGATCAAGGAACAGCGAATGATACCGCATCAGGCACTCAGCCTTCATCCTTCGTTACCCTTCCTGACCTCATCATCGTGGACGGCGGAAAGGGGCAGCTCTCCTCGGCGACGACGGAGCTGCAACGTCTGGGACTGCATGACATCCCGATCATCGGCCTGGCGAAGGAGAATGAGGAAATCTACCGGCCGGGAGACAGCGCGCCGCTCATCCTCTCGCATGAGCTTGGCGCACTGAAGCTGTTGCAGCGCATCCGGGACGAGGCGCACCGCTGGGCAAACGGGTATCATCAATTGCTGCTCCGTCGTCGCGTGGCGGAGAGCATCCTGGATGACTGCCCTGGCGTGAGCGACAAGCGGAAGCAAAATCTGCTGAAGGAGTTCGGGTCCGTCACGCGGCTGAGAAAAGCAAGTGTCGAGGAGATCGCCGCGGTGCCAGGAATCGGCAAGGCGCTCGCGGCCGACGTGGCGCTTTATCTTCGCGAGCACGGCGGTTAGCGCGCGCTCATCGCGCCAGCAGGCTGGCGATGCACGCCGTGCAATAGCAGGAGAGGAGACCGCCGAGCATCGCGCGAAATCCGAGCGCCGCGAGGTCAGCCCGCCGCTCCGGCACCAGCGCGCCCACGCCGCCGATCTGAATGGCGATGCTGGCAAAGTTGGCAAAGCCGCACAGCGCATACGTCGCGATGGTGAAGCTGCGCGGATCGATCAGATCCTTCGCCTTCGAGAGTGAGAGATAACCGATGAACTCATTGAGCACGATGCGCTCACCGAGAATGCCGCCCACCACGCCGCAGTCTTTCCATGGCACACCCATCACCCACGCAAAGGGCGCGTTCACCCATCCGAGCAGGGTCTGCAGCGGCGCGGGATTCTGCACGCCGGCAAAACGCAGGCCGAAAGAGAGCGTGAAGTTTGCCAGAGCCACGAGCGCGACGAACGCGATGAGCATGCCCATCACATTGATCGCAAGCTTCATCCCTTCCGTGGCGCCGATGCACACGGCGTCGATGCCGTTGGCGGACTCGCACTCGATCTCGGCGGTCGCGCCGTCGCTCGTCTCGCTACGCTGCGTTTCCGGCACGAGGATCTTGGCGATCATGAGCGCGGCGGGCGCGCTCATCAGCGATGCGGTGAGGAGATGGCCCGCATCGATCCCGAAGGAAACGTACGCGGCCAGCACGCCGCCCGCGATGCTGGCGAAGCCGGGGACCATCAGCGCCATCATCTCGCTCTTCGTCATGCCGGCGAGGTAGGGCTTCACCACCAGCGGCGCCTCGGACTGGCCCATGAAGATGTTTGCGGCGGCAGCCAGGCTCTCGCTTCCGCTGGTGCCCATCACCTTCCGCATCACCCACGCCACCACGCGCACCACGGCCTGCAGCACGCCGTAATGATAGAGCAGCGATGAGAGCGCGGACACCATGATGATCGTGCCGGTCACGGTGATGACAAAAATGAAGCCGTTGCCCGCCCCCCATTTCTGCGTGAGCAGCGCCTTGTCCGCCAGCGGGCCGAAGACCATCGCCACGCCTTCGTTTGAAAAGCCGAGCAGCTTGTCCACCACCTTGTCCAGCCATTTGAAGACCGCCACGCCCGTGTCCGTGCGCAGGACGAGAAAGGCAAAAACAAACTGCAGCGTCAGGCCCGACGCGACGGTGCGCCAGGGAAACCGCCTCCGGTCCAGCGACAAGCTCCAGGCGACGGCGACGAAAACAACCAGCCCGAACACACTGATGAGGCGCTCCATCCGGTGGAGAGTAGTGACCCGTAAACGAGGTCACAAGAAAATTTTTGCCCCCGCCTAGTTGGTGGGAAACTGCGCGCGGCGCGAGGGATCGTCCGGTGACGACGCGCGCACACGGTTGATCTCATTGAGGCGCTCGCGCTCGTCCTTGGTCATCTGCTGGGCGGACCTGCGGTAGCGGTCCGTGATGCCCCACACGAAGCACGAGACGTCCGCCACGAGGATGATCATGGCGATGACGATGCCGTACTTCTTCAGGTTCTCATCGATCATCTTGTTCTTGTTCACTGAGAAATCCCCGCTCTTGGAAAAGAAAGATTGAAACAGGCGGCGCCAGCCGCGCGGCTCGCGCGCCACGCTGAACGACCACACAAAAAGGGCGGTGAGCACGATGCAGGCAATTTGGAATTCCAATGGAAAATCGGGCATGTGTAGCGGAAAAGGTCGGGATTGATACTACCCCTTCAGAGACGGTGCAACTATACCTTTGCTGTCGCTGAGAATCTGTCGGCAAAGGGACTCGCCCCTTCCGCCCTGCTGGCGCGGCCATTCGCGGCGAGGTGATTGAGAAGATGAAAAACGTCCTCAGGGTCTGCGCCGATCTTTGCGGCGAGCTCTGCGGCGGTGTGCCCTTCTCCATCGGCGAGGCCGGCCGTCACATCGGCGAGGCGCTGGAGGAAATCTCCGGCGGCCTTCTTGCCTGCCTCCACTCCAGGCTGGTGATATGCGTTCACGTTCACCAGCGAGGCGTAGAAGCCGACCGCGCGCTCGAACAGCGCGATCAGCGCGCCGAGGCGGAATGCATCCAGCTCCGTGATGCTAAGCGTGATGGACTCCCGGCCCTTCTCAGCCAGCGCCTTCCGCGTGCCGCGCAGGAAGCCCTGCAAATAGTCGCCGGTGGTGAAGCCGGGCTCGACCTCAGCTCCCGCGCGCTCGCGCTCACGCTGCACCTCGATGAAGGTGGCGAAGAAATTGTTCACGCCGTCGCGGAGCTGCTGCACATACGCGTGCTGGTCGGTGGATCCTTTGTTGCCGTACACCGCGATGCCCTGGTTCACTTCCTTGCCGTCGAGATCGTGCTCCTTGCCGAGGGACTCCATCACGAGCTGCTGGAGATATTTGCTGAACAACACGAGCCTGTCCTTATACGGCAGCACCACCATGTCCTTGAGCCCGCGGCCTTTTCCTGCGTGATGCCACATCAGCGCGAGGAGCAGCGCGGCGTTCTCCTTCACTGGCAGCGTGCGCGTTTTCTCATCCATCATCGCGGCGCCGGCCAGGAAGCCCCGCACATCCACGCCCTGCAGCGCGGCCGGCAGCGTCCCCACGGCGCTCATCAGCGATGTGCGCCCGCCGACCCAGTCCCACATCGGGAATCGCGCGAGCCAGCCCTGCGCCACCGCGTGCTTGTCCAGCTCGCTGCCGACGCCGGTCACGGCCACGGCGCACTTCGCAAAGCTCGCGCCGCGCTTTTTGTACGCTGCCTCTGTCTCCAGCATGCCGTTCCGCGTCTCCTTCGTACCGCCAGATTTTGAGATCACCAGCGTCAACGTCGTCGCCAGCTCCGCGCCGATGCGCTCCAGCGTGCGGTCGATGCCGTCGGGGTCGGTGTTGTCCAGAAAATCCATTTCCAGCGGCGGACGGATCGGCGTGACCGCGTGCGAGACGAGCTGCGGCCCCAGCGCGGAGCCGCCGATGCCGACCACGAGCACGCGGGTGAACCTGCGGCCCTTCTCATTCACGATCTCTCCGCGATGCACATCTTCCGCAAACTTCAGCGCCGCGTTCAGCGTCTCGGTGATCTCCTTTTTGATCTCGTCTTCCGGCGCCATGCCCGCGTTCCGCAGCCAGTAGTGGCCCACCCTGCGCTTCTCGTCGGGATTGGCCACCGCGCCGGACTCCAGCGCCTTCATGTCGGCCGCCGCGCGCTCCACTTTACCCGCCATCGAGTCGATGAAGCCGTCTTCAAAATTCATCCGCGAGATGTCTATGGAGAAGCCGAGGTCTGGGTAGCGGACGAAGTATTTTTGAAAACGATCCCAAAGGCTGCTCGAGGTGGTCATGTGATGGTGGAGATGAAAAGGGCCGGTATAGAAAGCCGTGAACGCAAAGTCGCAACTGGTTTGCCAACATGTTGCGGCTCCACTTTCATCCACGCGCGCTTATCCCGCGACGCGTGGGCTGCGGGCGCGTGTCGAACGGTACCCTCTAGCGTTTGTTTCAGCCGACGACGGGCGCCTCGCCAGGCCTGAAGACGATGAGGCCGATGTGGCTGCTGCTCTCGTTGAGGTAGCTCGAGATGCGTCCGTCGAGGATGCAGCGGTGGCCCTTGTCGCGCTTCGAGGTCGCGTGCATGAAGCGGCAGCGCGCTCCATCGCGCACGGCCAGGCCCACATGCGAGGTGTAGCCAGACTGATCACGCGCGGCGATGGCCAGCACGTCTCCGTCCTCCAGGCGTGACTCGATGCCGGCCACGCGGCTCTTCGGAATGTATGTGACCGGCAGGTCCGACACACGCGACTCCACCCGCGCCATGCCGGGCCGCAGCGATGGATTGCTCCGCAGGTAGCGGTAGTCACGCCACGCGATCTGCATCTCGCGGATGTTCCGGTGGATCGGCACACCGCCGAGCGAGCGCGTCACGTTCCGACCGAGACCCCGCCGCTCGTTGTCATGGAAGACCTCTTCCAAATGGTGCATGCGGCTCAGATACCCGCCATCACACCGGCCGCCGCGATAGCGCTCCATCTCGATGCAGCGCAGCAGATCACCCGGCGACCACGGTGCCGGCTTCGATCTCACCATGCGCGCGAAGGCCAGCGATGCCTCGTAGAACGTCCAGCAGTCGAGTTGATAAAAATTCACGGACGGCGCCTCGATCCGGTTGTCGATCTCCAGCGTGTAGCTCCCATACGAAGTGCCCAGCAAGGCGCGGCCGACCGTCGTCGTGCGGCGGCCGAGCGGCAGCGCCGCCCAGTTCCCGCGCTGCGCCTGCGCGCACAGCTCGCGAAATTTTGCGTCGCCCTTGAAGACCGTGCTCCACGGCAGTCGCGGCGTGTATCCGGTGGCAGTGCTGGCCGCAGCCTGCGGGCTCGGTGACGAAGGCGTGGCCGCGCATTGGCTCAGCGCCATTCCACCCGCGGCTGAGGTGAAGGCTGCGAAGAATTTTCTGCGGCTCCACGCTGTCGGATTCATGCCGCACAAACCGAGTTCCGTGTCGTCTGCGTTCATGCGTTGAGATAACCGCCGGCGCACCCTCCTTCAAGTCACGATTGCCGCCGCGCTTGAAAAACGCGGCGGATTCCCTCACGCGCACTTTGGGCACAGGCCAAAGAACATCAGCTCATGGTAGAGCCGCGTGAACTTCGACTTCTTCGCGATGCGCGCCTCCAGTTTCCCGACCGGGCAGTCGATCTCAAGGCGCTGGATCTTCCCGCACTCCGTGCATACGAGATAGTCGTTGTGCTCACCCGGAAAAATCATCGTGTAATACGCCGCGCGGTCGTGCAGGCCGAGGCGGCGGATGACCGCCAGCTTCTCAAGCTTGGTGAGAAGACGATACACCGTCGCCCTGTCGGCTTGGCTCGACAGATGCCTCGATTCAGCGATGTCTGCCAGCGTCAGCGGAGCGGCGGACTCGATGAGCAGGCGCATCACATCCTCGAGGGCGGGTGTCATCCTCAGGCCGCACTCACGCGCGCGGTCCAGCGCCTGGCAGAGCAGACATTCCGGATCGCGGGTGGACTTTGTATGCTGGTGCCTTGCCGCCATGCGCGCAGGCTAGGACACGCGTGCGAGGCGGGCAACGGTTGATTCATTCACCGCCAGCATTTCAGATGGGAGCATGCGTGCTCCGCGACAAACGCAAAATCATTGCGTTTGATGTTTACCTTAATGCCATCCACTTGCAATAGTGGGGCGGCCTTCAGAGCATCAGAAGCCGCCATCGAGATCAACGCAACAATCCATCCTTTCCTCGTGCAAACAGTCCCGTTCTCCAGCCAGGTCCTCCAAGCCTGTGCCGTCTGGCTCGCCGTTTCAGCGACGACCTGTTTGGGTGGCCCCACCGTCTCGGCGGGTGCAGCCGCTTCAGGATTCGATCCTCACGCGGTTGGAAAGGAAGCCAACTGGCTGACGGGCGATGATGTCAGTCTTGGCGCTATTCTGTTTCCGCACATCCACGTTGAAGCGGCGTATGGCGGTTCCACTGCCGCACCCGCATCGCTTGTGGCGGGTCATCATGATCCGGATCGCGAGGGCTGGACGATCCAGAACATCGAGTTCGGTGCAACGCTCCGTGCCAACGAGTACTTTGAAGCATTCGGCACCTATGCAGCGAAGATCGATCTCGATGATAAGTGGGCGGGCGATCACGAGGAGTGGTTCGGCAAGCTGAAGAACCTACCCGGCGGTCTCGAACTGCGCGGCGGGCGCTACTACAACCGCTTCGGCATCCAGAACACCTTCCACCCGCACGGATTCGATTGGGTGGATCAATATTTGGTGAGCAGTCGCTTCCTCGGAGAAGATTCGCTCACCAGCATCGGCGGGGAGATTACCTGGAAGCTGCCCGTCGCCTGGACTTCGCTCATCAGCGGCAGCGTCGGCGCCGCACCCGACCTTGAGGGACACGAGCACAATGTCGAAGACGCGGAGCACGAGTTTGAGGCCGAAGGCGCCACCTTCAACGATGTCATCACCGTGGTGAACTGGACGAACCTCTTCGATTACGATGACTTCCACCAGTTCCGCGCAGGGCTCAGCGGCGCATGGGGTGATAATCTTTGGGGCCGCACGACGCAGATTTACGGCGCGCATTTCGAGTATCAGTGGCGGCAGCATGGCTACGAGGCGGGCGGGCGTTACCTCCGCTGGCGCACCGAGGCCATGCTGCGCCGCATCGCTGCCATCAGCGGACATCTGCCCGGTGAAGAGGAGCCTGTGGAGAAAGGCGGACAGCTTCACGAGGCAACGCCGCACGACGGCGAGCTGGATGAATTCGGCTTCTATTCCTCACTCGTGTATGGTCTTCCCTGCGCCCTTGAGTTTGGCTTGCGCGGCGAG
>JANOBO010000038.1:0-22065 GCA_031411695.1 Verrucomicrobiaceae bacterium | reverse complement strand
GCTTCTTTTTCGGCGGTGGCATCTCCCCTGCTGCGACGCGGTCAAACACACGCACCCATCGTTTCAAGGCTGCCGCATCGTCGCCATCCGTTGAGAGCGATGACAAGACGAGATCGCCCTTATTCATCTCCGCGTCATGGAAGACAATGCAATGCTGATCGAGAAACGGCTGCACGCTTGGGAGCGCGGCCAGTGTGGGCGTGGAAAAGAGGAGGATCAGCCGGAGATGCTTCATGAAGTCATTTTTCAAACGCCTGCCCGGCCAGGAATCTCACCGCAATCCTTCTTCGCAGCCGCGTTCCCCACGGGCAGACTTCGGCGCACTATATTTGAACAGTTCCACGCCACGCGCAGCGGGCGGAGCGCACTTCTTTTCGGCAATGTCGCCCAATCACTGGCAGGTGAGGCCGAAGGATGGCATAGTTGGCAGGATGTTATTGCGAGCGCTCCACATTACGATGGCATGCCTGATCGGGCCGGCCGCTCTTTGCGGGGCGGCGGACCGCTATGTGAGCACGGGCGGCAACAACGCGAACCCTGGCACGCTCGGCCAGCCGTACCGCACCCTGAACTTTGCCATCGCCCAAGCTGTGGCCGGAGACACGATCTATGTCCGCGGCGGCGTGTACAATACCGAGCGTGTGTCGATCTCCGGCAAGGCTGGCACAGCGGCGCAACCGATCACCTTGCGCAGCTACCCCGCTGAAACTGCCATTGTGGACGGCACCGGGCTCACGCCTCCGAACGGCGACGGCGGGCTGCTGGAAATCGTGAACAGCAGTCACATCACGGTCCAAGGCCTGGAGGTGAGAAACTTCAGCACCAGCAGCGCGGCCAAGGTGCCCATCGGCATCTTTGTCTATGGGTTCGGAACGGGAGTGCGTCTGTTGGGCAACAAGGTGCATGACATCCAGCAGACAAACGCGGGAGGCGGCGACGGCTTCGGCGTGGCGATCAAAGGCACGGCCGCGACGCCCATCGACCAGTTCGTTTTCGACGGCAACGAGGTGTACAATTTGAAGACCGGCTCCAGCGAGTCCGTGGCGCTGAACGGCAATGTCACCAACTTCACGGTGACGAACAATGTGGTGCATGATTGCAACAACATCGGCATCGACTTCATCGGCTACGAGGGCACGAACTCCAATGCCGCGCTCGACCGCGCGCGCGTGGGGCTTTGCGCCGGGAACACCGTTTACAACATCGACTCGCTGCCGAATCCAGCCTACGGCGGCGGCCGAGGCGCGCCGGGCATCTATGTGGACGGCGGCCAGTCGATCACCATCGAGCGGAACCACACGTTCTTTTGCAACTACGGGATCTCCGTGGGCAGCGAGCATGCGGGGCGCTTCTCCGACAGCGTGATCGTGCGCAGCAACATCATCCACCACTGCCATGTCGGCGGCATCGTGCTCGGTGGATCGAGCGCGGGCTCGAATGGCGGCGCGACGAACGTCACCCTTTCAAACAACACGCTTTACCTGAACGACACCGACTTCGCGGGCGGCGGCTGCATCGAGATCCAAAACAACGTCTCCACCACGACGATCAAGAACAACATCATGGTGGCCTCGGCCGACGGCACGGGCTGGGGCCAGTTCGTCCTCAAGAACAACACGAACGGATCCATCGCGGCGGGCGCGATCAACTGGAACCTCTACAGCGGCACCACTTCGGCGAGCAACCTGGAGTTCATCTGGAACGGTTCCGCGAAGTCGAGTTTCACCACATGGAAGAGTTCGTCCGGCCAGGATGCAAACTCCACGTTCACCACCTCGTCTGTGGGATTCACGAATGCTGCCGCCAACGACTTCACGCTGCTCTCCACCTCCCCTGCCCGCGACACCGGTGATCCGACTTTCGTCCCCGCATCCGGCGAGCTGGACTTCGGCGGGCTGGACCGCGTGTATGGCGGTCGCGTTGACATAGGCGCGGACGAGTTTGGCTTTGCGCCGGCCAGCAACAACGCGGATCTCGCCGCGCTCGTCATTAGCGCGGGCACGCTGACGCCGGCATTTGCCGCAGCGACGCTTAGCTACACGGCCGTGGTCCCTGAAGGCACCTCCTCGTTCACGCTCACGCCCACCGCAGCGGAAAGTCATGCAATGCTGCGTGTGAACGGCGTCGTGGTCGCCTCGGGCACGGCCAGCGGTGCGATCCCGTTGAACGTCGGAAACAACACCGTGAACGTTATGGTGACGGCGCAGGACTCGGTCACGACGAAAACGTACACGCTCACGATCACGAGGCCGCCAGGGACAATGGATATCAGCGTCGAGCAACCCTTGGGAACGGGTGTGATCGACGGGACAGGAACGACGAGCTTTGGCACCGTGGCCATCGAGGAAAGCCGGACGCTCACCTTCACCGTGCGCAGCCAGGGCACTGATCCGCTGACGGGACTCATCGTGACGAAGGACGGCGCGGATGCAGCCGAGTTCACCGTGGACACCGCGAGCCTGCCTTCGACTTTGGCTCCGAACACGAGTGGCAGTTTCACCGTGACGTTTGCGCCCGCAAGCGTGGGCGCAAAGTCCGCCGCGATCCACATCGGCAGCAGTGATCCCGATGAGAATCCATTCGACATCGCGCTCAGCGGCACGGCCATTGATCCGCGGGCGCGCATGATCACACCGGTTGATGGGGCGACGCTTGCCGGGCCGGCCACGACGTTCACCTGGACCGCAGGAACGGGCGTGACGAGCTATGCGCTGTGGATCGGCAACACGCCGGGCGCATACGATTTGTATGCGGGCAATGAAGGCACGAACCTGTCGAAAACACTGACGCTGCCGACGGACGGGCGGGTGGTGTACGTGAAACTGTGGTCGCTCATCGGCGGCGTTTACAAAGGTGTCTCCTACACGTACACCACGCCGCGCCCGGTGAAGGCGCGCGTGCTCACTCCTGCAAATGGCTCCACGCTAACATCGACCGCGCTGAACCTGACTTGGGATTCAGGCGCGCTCGTCACGCAGATCGTGCTGTGGGTCGGCACGACCGTGGATGGCTACGATTTGCACAACAGTGTCGAAACAGGAAGCGCGCGCAGCGTGACGGTGCCGGCCGACGGCGCGCGCATCCATGTCACGCTGTGGTCGCTCATCAACGGAGCCTATCAAGGCAACCGCTACGTGTTCACCGCGCAAACGCCGGTGAAGGCCGCGCTCACCAGTCCCGCGACCGGCTCCACATTGGCCGGTGGGACACTGCCGTTGCGATGGAACGCCGGCGTCGGGGTCAGCAAGTACGTCGTGTGGCTGGGCTCGGCATACGGCGGATACGATCTCGGTGCGTTCGATGCGGGCACGACGACTTCGCTGGACGTTACCGTGCCGCAGGACGGAGGGCCGGTTTACGTCACGCTGTGGTCGCTCATCAATGGCGGCTATCAGGGTGAAAATTCATTCTTCCTGACTGCGGCACCGGTGTCCGGCAACAGGCCCGCGCGTCTTACCTCGCCTCCGAACACCAGCACTCTGCCCGGAGTGTCGGTGACGTTCACCTGGGATGCCGGCGTGAATGTGACACGGTATGCGCTATGGATTGGAAGCGTCGCGGACGGTTACGATCTGCACCACAGCCTCGACAATCCCGGCAACACGCGAACCGTCGCGCTGCCGGCCGATGGGAGGCGCGTTTTCGTCACGTTGCATTCCCTCATCGGCGGTGCGTGGCAGTCGAACTCGTACTGGTTCACCGCGGCCACGCTGCCCGACGCGGGTGCAGCGCAAATCATCAGTCCCGCCACGGGCAGCACGCTGGCAGATGGCACGCTGTCTCTCACATGGAGTCCCGCTGATGGGGCGACGATGTATCACATCTTCGCCGGCAGCTCTCCCGGCGCATACGACTTGCACTCCGCCGGGCAAGGCACCTCACTGTCGGCAACGCTGACGGGACTCCCCCTCGATGGGCGGCCCCTCTACGTCACGCTTTACTCATGGCTCAATGGCGCATGGAAGCCTGCCAGCGCGTGGTTCACCGCCGCAAACACAGCGACGGGAAACAAGCCTGCGCTCATCACCAGTCCCGCCAACGGAAGCACCCTGCCCGGCGCGGCGACGACCTTCACGTGGGACCTCGGCGTGGGCGCCACGAATCGCGCGCTTTGGATCGGCAGCAGTCCGGGCGCATACGACCTTTGGAGTTCGGCCGAAGCTTTGTCCAACACCTCACGCACCGTGACTTTGCCAACGGACGGACGCAGGATTCACGTCACGCTTTACTCCTTCATCAACGGCGCTTGGCAGAGCGCGGCCTATTTCCACACCGCTGCAAACGTCACGGTGACAAAGGCGGTGATGATCTCGCCAGTGAGCGGCACGACGTTTGCCGGCGCAACGCAGACCTTCTCGTGGTCGGCGAGCAATGCCGCCACGGCCTACGCGCTCTGGATTGGGCGCACGCCGGGTGGTTACGACATCCACGCGGAAGCGGGCGGCACGGCCCTGATCAGCACGGTGAACACGCTGCCGACCGACGGCTCGCCTGTTTACGTGACGCTTTGGTCGCTCATCAACGGGGCGTGGCAGGGCAATGAGTACCTTTACTCCGCCGCGCTGCTGCCGTGACGTGCGGCGGCGGCCGGGCATCAGCCCGCCGGAATGACGGCCGGTTTAGGCTTCCAGATGTCGAGCTTACGCTTTCCGTTCACGGCCGGCGGGATGAGCAGCTTCGCGCAATGGTCGTAGTCCTCCGGGAACCGCAGGCCGCGCAACGCGAGCAATTCCACGAACGAGGTGTTGTCGTCGGTTTGAAAAACAAACGCCCGCCTCACCACATCCAAGGAAGTGTCCCGGATGCGCTGCGCATTGTAATCGTGAATGCGCGCACCCGCCGTGACGTGCGCGGCCTGACTGGGATCGATGTACCAAGAAGTCCCTGGCGACGCGCCACCGACCACAAAAACGAAACCAGGGGAATTGTAGAAGGCAAAGATGGGATCGCCCTTCTGAAATCCATTTTCCTTGAGCTTGGATTTCAAGCGCGAGATAAATGCGCCGACCTTACTTTCGAAAAGCAATGTCTCGGACTGCGGGCCTATCTTGACCGCCTTCGTCGCCTCGCTCAGCATCGGATAGCCGGCGTCGATGGTGCGCAGGACGCGCGTGACGAACACCGCGTTCACCGCGAGCAAGGTGAGGATCAAGCTCATGAAACCGACCGCACGCCTTCCGACGCTGACGCTGCCCGCCGAAGCCAGCAGCACGAGCGCGAGCACGACCCAAAGTGAGATATGATAACCCGCGCGCGCGCCGAGAAAGCAGCCGCTGCCAAACCACCCGATGACCGGCATCGCCGCCATGAAGAGATAAAGGAGTGGACGATTCCCGGAGGAATCCTGCATCGGCGCAGTTGTCGCAGGCTGGCGCGCGAAGATCCAAACGCCGACTGCCGCCAGCAGCAACATAAAGACCACTCGGAATTCATGGTCCGCAGCCCAGAAATAGGTCTGCCCTGGCAGCACGATGCCGACCGCATCGGAGGCCAACTGCACGCCCAGAACGCCGAGCACCGCCGCACCTCCGGCACCGGCGCTGCGGCTCCAGAGTGAGAACGCCAGCGTGCCTGCAAACGTGAGCACCAGCATCCGCTTCTCCACCGTCACCTGCTCCACCAAAGCCAGCCCGCCCGATGCGTAGGCGATGAGAAATCCCACGCACGCGCCCGCTGCCCATAAGCCCGCGCGCGAGCCAGCCGGCACCCGCGCGAGGATGCAGCGCGCGACGATGAAGCCCACGGCTGCCGCGACGGTACACGAGTAGAAGGCCAACGCTGCGAGCATTTCACGCAGCGGCTCCTTCCACAGCGACACCACCGCGCCGCGCAAGGAATCGGACGCCAGATAGCGCATGGCCCACGAGACGAAGTTCGCCAACGGAGACGCCTTCAGCGTCAGATCCCACGCACCCTGCTGACCGCCGCCACCGAGGAGGTTCATACCATACAAGGCTGACACCGCGAGAAACGCGACGAGCGCCGCGAGATGAATGCTTCTCACCACGCGCTCCGAGATCGCTCTCCAGCCCAATGTCAGCAGAAACGATCCCGCGAGGAGGAACGCGCCGGTCGATGGCTTCGCGGTGCAGCCCAGCAGCGCGAGAGCCCACACACCCAGCACGGCCCACAGCGCGGGTTTCCGCTCGCGATTGTCCACATGCAGCACCATCGCCAGCCAAAGCGTGCTGAACCACGCGCTGAGACTGGTGTACGTCACGGTGACGGAGCCGAGGGTGTAAGCGACCAGCGACCACGTCATTGTGACGGCCATCAGCATCCGAAGTGACGGCACCGCACGGCCACCTGCGCGCGACAGCCATCCGTGCGCCGCACCCACCACTGCAATGGTGCAGCCGAGCTGCATGATGATGGCAAACCATCTCATTCGGATCACCGACTCGCCGAGCAGCTTCCACGCTCCATGGGCATACCAGGCATACAGCGTGTGAAAATAACCGCAGTCCCAAGGGCGCACCGTCTCCACAAAATGGCTGCCCTCGTCCGCGCCCATCTCGATCCCGCGTGGGATCGACCAGCCGAAAACGATGAGACATACGGCCAATCCGGTGACCGCGATCCACGTCGCGGCGGACATCTCCCTCAGGCTCCTCAAGATCGCAGTCATCAAATCCGGCGGAACGGCCTTACAGTTAAAAAACGGAGACTGAGCCGCGCAAACTGATGTGTTTGCGGAAACTTTCGCGAGTGCGGCGGGCGGGAGTCATGGCGGGCGGGGCGGATGATCTTCTCCGTTTATCACCGGCCCAGGACAATCGCAACGCGCTTTTCGATGCACGGCGAAACGTCGGTTGACGATCCTCGGAACCCCCGCCAAAGACCTGACCGCGCCTGAGTGAGAAGCGCGCGTGACGCACCCAAGCATGAACACTGCATCCATCGTCGGCAGCGCGGCTGCGCCCGCCACCATCGCGGTCATCGGCGGCGGACTGGTCGGCCTCGGCACGGCACTGGGCCTGCAAAGGCAGAATCCGCGGCACAAGGTGATCGTGCTGGAAAAAGAAAAAGCCGTGGGGATGCATCAGTCTAGCCACAACTCGGGCGTGCTTCACTGCGGCCTCTATTACCAGCCCGGGTCCCTGAAGGCGCGGCTCGCCGTCGATGGCATCCGGCAGATGATCGCCTTTTGCCAGGAGCACGCCATCCCGCATGACGTGTGCGGCAAGATCGTCCTCGCCGTCGATGACGCGGAGGTCGGCAGGCTGCGCGATCTCCAGGCGCGCGGCACGGCGAACGGGTTGGTGGGTCTTCGCTGGCTGGAGCCTGCAGAGATCATCGAGCGCGAGCCATATGCGCAAGGCAAGGCGGCGCTGCTCGTGCCGGAGGAGGGCATCGTCGATTACCCCACCGTGGCCGCGCGGATGAAGAAGCTCCTGACCGACGGCGGCGCGAGCGTGATCACCAGCTCGGAGGTGATGGCGATTCGTCGCGATGGAAACGAGCAGCTCGTCGTGTCGCGCGATGCGGAAGTGCGCGCCGGTTTCATCGTGAACTGCGGCGGACTGCATTGCGACCGCATCGCCGAGATGGCCGGGCTGCGTCCGCGCTGCCGCATCATTCCGTTTCGCGGGGATTACTTCAAGCTGTCGGAGGTCGGCCAGCGCCTCGTGCGTCATCTCATCTATCCCGTGCCCGATCCGCGCTTTCCTTTTCTCGGCGTGCATTTCACGCGCATGATCGGCGGTGGTGTGGAGGCCGGACCGAACGCGGTGCTGGCGACGAAACGCGAAGGCTATCGCAAGACCGACTTCTCCGTGCGGGACGTCGCGGACTACGCCACCTTTGGCGGCTTCTACCGCTTTCTCATGCGCTACCCCAAGGCTGCGGCGAGCGAACTGATCAACTCGGCGAGCAAGAGCATCTTCCTCTCAAACCTGCAGCGCCTCGTGCCGGCCATCGAGATGGACGATCTCTCCAGCGAGGGCGGCGCGGGTGTGCGCGCACAGGCTATCGACGCGGAAGGCAGGCCGGTGATGGATTTCCTTTTCGAGGAAGCTCCTGGCCAGCTTCACGTTCTCAATGCGCCCTCTCCTGGCGCGACAGCCTCGCTCGCCATCGGCCAGCACATTGCCGCGAAGGTCGCTGCAGGGCTGGGTGTTGGCTGAAAAAGCTTTCCGGACTGCGGATCAGCTCATTGAGCTGATCTACATGAGCTGATGTGCAGCGAGGGCGGCTTCGCTGCTGTAGAACCAGTCAGTGACCGGTTTTCAGGGCGCTCCGCCAGACTGTTAAGCCTTGACGCACCGCGCGCCGTATGGGAACCAAGGCGCTCCTGATGCAACTCGATAACAAACGCATACTCGTCGTGGGCGGAGCCGGGTTGATCGGCTCCCATGTCGTTGACCAGCTCCTGCTCGAGCCGGTCAAAGAAGTCCTCATTTACGACAACTTCACGCGCGGCCGCGAGGACAACCTGCGCGCCGCTCTGCGCGATCCGCGCTGCAAGGTGTTCGAAATCGGCGGCGACATCACGCAGCCCGACATCTTGAACAAGGCGATGGAGGGCATCGACGGCGTGGTGCATCTCGCCGCGCTGTGGCTCCTGCATTGCCATGAATTTCCTGAGAGCGCCTTCGACGTGAACATCCGCGGCACGTTCAACGTGATCATGGCCGCCATCCGCAACAAGGTGCAGCGGGTGGTCTATTCCTCATCCGCCTCCGTCTATGGCAACGCGCTCGAGCTGCCGATGACGGAGGAGCACGCCTACAACAACGACACCTTCTACGGTGCCACGAAGATCGCGGGCGAGCACATGTTCAAGTCACTGGGCAAGCGCTACGGCCTCGGCTGGGCCGGGCTGCGCTACATGAACGTCTATGGCCCGCGACAGGATTACAAAGGCGCGTACATCGCCGTGATGCACAAGATTCTCGACCGGCTCGATAACGGCCTGAAGCCGCAGGTGTATGGGGACGGCTCGCAGCAGTACGATTTCGTGGCGGTCGAAGACGTGGCGCGCTCAAACATCTGCGCCCTGAAGTCGGATGCGACGGGCAAAAACTACAACGTCGGTCGCGGCATCGGCACGTCGATCAAGGAACTCACCGAGCTTCTGATTCGGCTCTCGGGCAAGAAGGCGGAGATTGAGTACATGCCCGCCGGCCTCACCTTCGTCACGAACCGCATCGGCAGCATTGAGGCGGCGGAGAAGGACCTGGGCTTCAAGTGGAAGATCAATCTCGAGGAAGGAATGAGGAAGCTGATCGACTGGCGCACCGCTGATGTCGAGGCGCTGAATCAAAGACGCAGCGGCGAACGCGCCTGAGCCTGGCCATGCGAGTGCTGCTGACAGGGGCGACGGGTTTCATCGGGCGGCATCTTGCTCCCGTGCTGCAGAGCGAGGGGCATGAGGTGATCGGAGTCGGACGACAGTCAGCACCTCCGGCCGGCACCACGATGGAATGGTTTTCGTGGGACATGGCATCCGGCGCGCCTTCAGGCGATCTGCCGAAAGCGGACGCGGTGATCCATTTGGCGCAGGCGAACGCGCGGCCTCCCGAGGGCGCGCTCCAGATTCACTCGTTGGCCGCGACATCCACCCTTTATCTTCTCGAGCACGCGCGCCGATGCGGTGCCGCGCGCTTCGTGCTCGCCTCGACAGGAAATGTGTACGGCTTTTCAGACCGGCCCTTCACTGAGACCGACCCGCATCGTCCTTCGGGACTTTACGCGGCGGCAAAGTGCTACGCGGAGAATCTCGTCGCGTCGTATCAGCCTTTTATGAAGACGGCAGTGCTGCGCCTGTTTGCCCCATACGGGCCGGGACAGACCGCGCGCCTGATCCCCGACATCGTCTCCCGCGTTCGCGAGTCCCGGCCCGTCACGCTGAAAGGCGGGGGGCAGCCGCGCCTGACGCCCATCTTCATCACCGACGTGTGCGCGCTTTTCTGCCGCGCCCTTTCATTGGAGGCAAACGTGACACTGAACATCGCCGGCAATGAACATGCCGGGCTGCGTGAGATCGCGGAGACGTCCGGCGAGATCCTCGGCATCCCCCCCGTGTTCGAGATCAGCGACGAGCCGGGCTGCGGCGATTTGATGGGTGACAACCATGCGATGAAGTCGATACTCGGCGGCCTCGAACTCGTCACGCTGCGCGAAGGCCTGCGCCGCACGATTTCGGGCTGACCGTTACTGTTTGCACGATGACCCCGGACCCGAACAACACCGAGCGCAGCTTCCGCGACAAGTGGGAGAAGAACAGCGACCTGGCCTTTGACCACACACTGAGTGAGTCGTCCGACATCGGCGGGTGGATTCTGAATCGAAACGGATGGCGCACGCACGCCGGGCTGAGCGCCGTTCTCGCGGGGAAGAAACGCATCCTCGATGCGGGCTGTGGCAATGGGCGCGTCACCGCGCTGCTGTGCGCGCACCGCGAGCCCGGCGCAAAGGTGACGGGCATCGATCTCGTGGCCGCAAAGGTGGCGGAGCAGAATCTGCACGGCACTCCCGACGTGGAGTTTCGCGCGAAGAACCTGCTCGAAGACCTGTCGGACCTCGGCGCGTTTGATTTCATCTACTGCCAGGAGGTGCTGCATCACACGGGCGATGCAGAGGCCGCGTTTCGGAATCTCGTGGCGCGCCTGGCGCCCGACGGCGAGATCGCCATCTACGTGTACAAGGTCAAGGCGCCGGTGCGCGAGTTCACCGACGACCATGTGCGCGCCAAGATCGCAAACATGCCGTATGAGGAGGCGATGGCCGCGTGCCGGCAGATCACGCAACTCGGCAAGGCTTTGGCGGAAAATGCGGGCACCGTGACGGTGCCTGCGGTGGATGTTCTCGGCATCGAGGCGGGGGAGCACACGTTCCAGCGCTTCGTGTATCATTTTTTTGCGAAGCTGTTCTGGAATCCGGATCTCAGCTTTGAAGACAACGCGGCGATCAATTACGACTGGTATCATCCGCAGGATTGCACCCGCCACACGGCCGATGAGGTGCGCGGCTGGTTTGAAGGCTGCGAGCTGGAATTGACGCACGAGTTTGTGGACCCCTACGGAATCACCATGCACGGCAGGGCACGCGGCGCCTGACCTGCCCTTTCCCTTTCGATCATGTGCGGCATCGTCGGTTCCTATCACACGTCAGGCGCGAAGACGCCGCCGGAACTTTTGAAGCGGATGACCGACGCGATGCGGCATCGCGGGCCTGACGGCGAGGGTTTCTTTTTTGCGAACACGAGGACGGGCAGCCATTGCTTCTCCACGGACGCGCGCTGCGGCATCGACGATGCGAACCTCGCGTTCGGCCACCGACGGCTGGCGATTCTCGACCTCAGCGAAGCGGGCCGCCAGCCGATGATCGACCGCAGCGGCTCGTTTTGCATCACGTACAACGGCGAGATCTACAATCACGCCGAGCTGCGTCGCGAGCTGGAGGAGAAGGGAGTCGTGTTTCACTCCCGCAGCGACACCGAGACGGTGTTGCAAGCTTACGCGATGTGGGGTGAAGAATGCGTCACGCGCTTCAACGGCATGTTCGCCTTCGCCATTTGGGACCGGCCGAATCAACGGCTGTTCCTGGCACGCGACCGCTTCGGCGTGAAGCCTCTCTATTACGCGCTGAGCGGAGACACCCTCGTGTTTGGCTCCGAGATCAAGGCGATGCTGCCGCACCCGGCGCTGGCGCGGCGTGTCTGCGCGGGCGCGCTGGACGAGTACTTCACGTTCCAGAACATCCTGACGGACCGCACTCTTTTCGACGGCGTGCTGCTGCTGCCCGCAGGCCACTCGCTCACGGTGGATCTGCGCGATGCAGCCGGGCGCGACATAGGCTCGCGTGTCACAAAGCGGCTGTATTGGGACTACCGCATCCCGAAGGAGCCTCTGAGCATCTCGCTTGAAGAGGCGGCTGAGGAAACGCGGCGGCTCTTTGTGAACGCGGTCGAGCGCCAGATGATGAGCGATGTGCCCGTGGGCGGCTATCTCAGCGGCGGGATGGATTCAGGCTCCATCGTCGCGGTGGCATCAAAGGACATGAAGACACGGAATCTGGGACGCTTCCACACGTTCACAGGCGGCTTCGACATGTCGTCCGCGTCAGGACTCGAGATGGGCTGCGATGAACGGCAGGCGGCGGAGGTGCTGGCCAATCTTTTCAAGACCGAGCACTACGAGAACGTGCTGCACGCAGGCGACATGGAGCACGTGATGCCCGAACTCATCTGGCATCTGGAGGATCTGCGCGTGGGCCAGTGCTACCCGAACTACTACACCAGCCGGCTGGCCAGCAAGTTCGTGAAGGTGTGCCTCGCTGGATCGGGCGGCGACGAGTTGTTTGCCGGTTATCCGTGGCGCTACTACCAGGCGATCTCGGGCGGCTGCGGCGATGCGTTCCTCGACAACTACTATCGCTTCTGGCAGCGGCTCGTGCCGGACGCAGACAAGGCCTCGCTGCTGAACAGTGGCATGGCGCGCAGCACCGATGGACGGACATCGTTCGACATCTTCAAAGGAGTGGTGTCAGGACTCGGCCGTGTCCCGGACACGGCGGAGGATTGCGTGAACACCTGTCTCTACTTTGAATTGAAGACGTTCTTGAACGGCCTGCTCATTGTCGATGACAAGACCAGCATGGCGCACTCCATGGAGACACGCGTGCCGTTCCTCGACAATGACTTGGTGGACTTTGCCTTGCAGCTCCCGGTGAGCCTGAAGCTCAAAAGCCTCGCCGCGCGCGTGAACGAATCTCAGGATGAGAACGACGTGAGCAACCGCAGCCGGTATGAGCAGCGCACGCACGACGGCAAAATGGTGCTGCGCCAGGCGATGCGGGGATTGATCCCGCCGGAAACCGTCGAACGCACCAAACAAGGATTCAGCGCGCCGGACGCGAGCTGGTTTCGCGGTGAGAGCATCGATTACATCCACCGGTTCCTGCTGCGCAAAGACGCGCGCATTTACGATTTTCTGGAGCCCGATTTTGTGCGGGCCAAGATCGGCGAGCACGAGGCGGGCAAGGCGAATCACCGCCTGTTCATCTGGTCCGTGCTCTCCTTCGAGTGGTGGTGCCGCCGATTCCTGGACGGCGCGGAGTGAACGCCACCCTTCCCGCAGTCCCGGCGTTCCGGGTGCGGCAGGGAGAAAAATCCTCGCCGCACGAAGAATGCTGTGGAAAGGGACATCAAGCATGTTCAATGCCTCCCGAGAGAATCCGCGCGTCTTCGCAGGCCTGATCGAGATCGCCGGCTATTACGGCCATCTTCTTCACGGCCTGAAGGAGGTTGGCTGCAAGGTGGAGATGGTCACCATCACGCCGCACCCGTTTGGGTACAAGGAGCCTCCCTGCGGCTGGACCGGCGCGATGGTGAGATGGTATTTCCGCCGTGTCTTCACGCACGAGGAGTGGCCCGCCTTCTTCCCCCGCTGGCTGCGCCGCTTGATCGGCTGGATCACCATCTGGCTGGCGGCGCTTCAACACGATGTGTTTATCTTCTCGTACGGCCTGAGCTTTGCGGACGATCCGCTGGGGCCAGGATTGAGGCCGCTTCGCGCATTGGGGCGGAAGGTGATCTTCATTTTCAACGGATCCGACTCACGCGCCACCTACTGCGACCGCACCGGGTACCACATCGGCGGCGAGCACACCGATGCTGCCAGCCTGCTGCGCATGATCCGCGAGAAGAGCGAAAAACTGAAGCGCGTGCACGAACTGGCGGATCTGGTGATCGACTATCCGCTCTCCGGACACCATCATCCCAGACGCTACGTCGATTTCATCCGCCTGGGCATTCCCACCGTGGTGAACGCGCCGGAATCACTTCCACCGCCACCGGGCGAAGGCGTGCCGGGCCGGCCGGTGCGCATCCTTCACTGCCCTTCCGAGACGGGCATCAAGGGCAGCGCGGATGTGAGGCGGGTGATGGCGCGGCTCAAGCGGGACGGGCTCGACATCGAGTTCATCGAGCTGCGCGGCGTCTCAAACGCACGCGTGATGGAGGAACTGCGGCGCACGGACATCGTGGTGGACCAGCTTTACAGTGACACGCCGATGGCCGGCTTCGCACGGGAGGCCGCGCAGCTCGGCCGGCCGGTCATCGTCGGTGGTTATGCCTGGAAATATCTGAAGCATCACCTTCCCGAAGACGAATGGCCGCCATCGGTGCTCTGTGCGCCGGACGATCTTGAGTCATGCCTCCGCGCCTTCCTCGCGGAAGGCCCCCGTCATTGGGCTGCCGTGGGAAAACGCGGCTATGACTTCGTGCGTTCTCGCTGGACGTCACGCGACTGCGCGGAGCGCCTGCTGCTCGCTTTGAAGGCCCCGGAGAAATGCAACCTCTGGGTCGATCCCCACGCATGCCGGTACATCTGGGGTTGCGGCATGCACGCGCTGGAGATCCTCGAGGTGGCGCAGACGATCATGCGCACCGCTGGCGCCGCCGGCTTCCGCATCGACGACAAGCCGGAACTCCTTGCGCTCACAACGGCTCTTGGCACGATGCCGCTCATGGATGCAGCCTCATCCGACGCCTTCCCCGAACTGCCGCATTTCGACGCCGATACCGCGTCCGTCGTGCGGAGCCTTGTGGAGCGGAATGTCGAGACCTCAAAACGCAACGCCGAGGCCTACGATTCAAACGCGCGGCTGACGGCGGAGCTGGC
Organism: Verrucomicrobiaceae bacterium; assembly: GCA_031411695.1. Classification (GTDB taxonomy): domain Bacteria; phylum Verrucomicrobiota; class Verrucomicrobiia; order Verrucomicrobiales; family Verrucomicrobiaceae; genus JAIBCL01. The sequence continues at coordinate 7,438 of JANOBO010000038.1, read as the reverse complement.
GGCGCGGTCAGCCGCTTTGGAGGCGATGGAGAACAAACACAGCGCCCTTCGCCATGCACTCCGCATCACGGACGATCCGGAGCAAAAATCCATTCCCGACCAACTCATCGAGGCGGAGTCAAAGCTCGAAAATTTCCGCGCCATGATTCAACGCCGCGATCGACGCATCCAAAAGCTGGAGAAAAAGCTCGGCATCGACAATTCCGCCGCAGCCGCAGCTGCCGAGCCTTCTGAAGAGTGATCACCCATCGACCGGCGCGGCGGGGGTCGTCAGGATCAATTGATACAGCGTGAGGTCAAGCCACCGGCCAAATTTGAATCCGACCTGGCGGAGTGTGCCGCAGTTTGAAAAACCCAGTCGCTCGTGGAGGGCTCGGCTCACGGCGTTCGATGCGTCGATCGCGCCGATGAGCACATGGTATTCCTGCGCGCGCGCCGCTTCGATCACGGCTTCGAGAAGACGACGCCCCACGCCCTGGCCGCGAAAGCGCGCGTCCACATACACCGAATGCTCCACTGAATACTTGTAGGCGGGGTGGGGACGAAAACTGCCGTAGCTCGCAAAGCCCGTCAGCTCGCCGTCAGGCCCTTCGATGCCGAGCACTGGGAACGCGCCTTTCGTTTTTGCCTCAAACCAGGCAGCTATCATTTGCGGTGTGCGAGGTTTGTAATCGTAGAGCGCCGTCGAGTTTGCGATGGCCTCATTGAAGATTGCGAGGATCTGCTCTCCGTGCCTGGCGTGATCACATTCGATGAGGTTCATGGTCGCTGCGAAGATGAAGCCTCAGTCCCGGGACTGCCAGCGCTCGCGCCTCCGCTCACTTCGCGCCGACTTCCAAACACACGACATCGCCGGTGGCATTGCGGCAGTAGATGCGTCCGTGGGCGATGACGGGAACTGTCCAGCATCTTCCGCTGAGCACTTGCATGCTGGAGGCGGGTTTGAATCCACTTGGCGATGCGGGGCCGATGCTCAACTCACCCTTCTCACTGAGGAGGATGAGCTGGTCGCCCGCCGCCGCCACGGTGCCGGCACCTGCTGCGGGGAACACCCACTTCTCCGCGCCCGTCGTCCAGTCGAGACACTTGAGCGCGGCCTTTTTCGATTCGTTGCCATCGATTCCGTAAAGATGTCCAGCGATCAACAAAGAGGGGCTCATCTGATTGCGCATGAGGCGGTTCGTCCAAACGACGGCCGGAGGATTCGTTCCGAGCTTCAGCAGCGCGCACCCTTTGTCGTAGCCGGAGGAAATGAAAACGTGGCCGCCATTGATGATGGCATCCGCCGCGTTCACGCCATAGCTCGTGCGCCAATCGTGGGACCACAGCACATTGCCCGTGGCGACTTCGATGCCGACGTAGGCGCGGCCCGAGCCGAGCACCGCGCACTTTTTCCCGCCCGCCGTGTAAGGCTGCGGGGTGGAGTAACCGGCGTCCTTGTTCTTCGACGCCCAAAGCGTCGTGCCTGCGGCTTTGTCCAACGCCACGCCGGACTCACCCATGTTCAGCAGCACGATGTTCCCGCTGATCAGCGGCGAGCCCGCGTAGCCCCAGTCTGGGACCCGGAGGTCGGCTTCCTTCTGCACGTTCCGGCTCCAGATCACCTTCCCCGTCGCGGCGTCGAGACAAAAAACATCCCCCCAGCGGCTCAAGGTGAAAACGCGGCCGCCGTCCACCGTCGGCGTGCCAGCGGTGCCGCCTTCGAAATATTTATCGCCCAAGTCGGCTTCATAGCTGTGCGACCAGACGGGCCGGCCGGTGGCCGCGTCCATGCACCAGACGGTGTCCTTGCCGCGCCCGTCGTGACCCATCGTGTACACGCGGCCCGCGGCGATGCTGAATGAGGAGAAGCCGATCCCGGCCTGCGCCTTCCACAGGACCTTCGGCACCACGCCCGACTTGATCGTCTCGGTGGAAATGCCGTCGTGATTCGGACCACGCCAGTGCGGCCAGTCACCCGCGTGCGAGAGCTGGGCGGACAAAACAAGAAACAGGAGGGCGGCATTATTTTTCATCTTTTTCATCGATTGGGTTTCGGAACTGAAGATACGGCAGGCCGAGTTTCTCTCCACCATGCCGCAGACATTTCAAAATATTTTCCTCCTCATACGCCAGCGCCGCCTCGGTGGACTTGTCGGAGACAGACGGAAGTCTCTGAGCGGCGCGCTTTCTCACCGTGGCCAGCATGGCCGCGAGCTGGCTCGCAGGCTTGGCTGGAAAGGTGGCCCAGTACTTCTCCGTCAGGCAGGGGATCGACAAGGGATCGCGCGTGATCATCTCCAGGTTGAAGGCGAGTGATGGCGCCGCTTTCTCCAGCGTGCGCACGATCTTCACAAGATCGAGCATGCCTTCACCGAGCGGAACTTCTGAAAGCAGGAAGCCGTCATCCGCGCTCTGCACGGCCATGTCCTTGAAGTGGGTGGTGACGACATACGGCGCCAGTGTTTCCACGGTCATCATGGGATCCTCGAGAAGGGCGATGCTGTTCCCCGTGTCGATGCACGCGCCGATGTTCCCGCTCGAGAGCTTTCCCAGCATGCCCGCAAGCTCGGCCGCCTCGAAGTCCTTGTGATTCTCGATGCCGATCTTCACGCCGTGCCGCTGCGCGACGGGCTGCGCGAGCTGCATCGAGCGCCACGCTTGTTCCTTGAACGCCTTGAAGTCCTCCAACCGCGAAAACAGCTCGTACCGTCTGCCGCCCGTGGCACTGCGATAGATCACCGCGCCTGCCTCCTTGCCCGCGCGCACCGCCCGGTCAAAGCGCGCCACATCACCCTCGTTCTTCGGAAGCGCGATGCTGCCCTCGAGATAGAGTCCGTAGCTCTCACGGGTGTCGCGCACCTTGCCGGCAAACTCAGCCGTCCATCCATCCACGCCGATCTGCAAGCCCGCCACGCCGATCTCACGGCAGTGGTCCAGCACATCGAGCGCGTTGACGAACGGCGGATGCTTGATGCTCGAGTGCTTCCCCTGCCAGCGCTTCCAATAGGAGTGCACCACCAGCCCCATGCGCTTTTCCGCACCCGGCGCCATCGCCATCACGCGCCGCGATGATGCGGCGGCGCCCAGGGTGGTAAGGAAGCGGCGGCGGTGGATCACGGCGACATTGAACCGATGTGCCGGATTCATTCAAGCCTGCAATTGCGGCTCCCGGCCACACGGCATCACAGCATTTTCTGTGAGGCCGGCACGATCTTCCCGTTGACGCGCCGCGCCGCACCGCTGTCGTTGGCGTCCCTCTCGATGCAATTCATCCTCTCCTCCGTCCAGTTTCACGTGCTGCCCATGCGGACGCGCTTTCCCTTCAAATACGGCATCGCCAGCATGACGTGCGTGCCGCACCTGTTCGTCACCGCGCATCTCATCGTCGATGGCCGTGAGGTCAGCGGCATCGCATCGGATGGTCTCCCGCCGAAATGGTTCACCAAAGATCCGGGCACGCCGTTCGAGTCCGACCTCGCGGAGATGCTGGCCGTGATCCAGAACGCCGCGCGCATCGGGAGGAATGCGGCGGAGAAGCCGACTGGCTTTTTTGAGTTCTGGCGCTCGGTCTATGACGAGCAGGCCACGTGGGCACGGCATAAGCAGATCCCGCCGCTGCTGGCAAACTTCGGCGTCAGCCTCATCGAGCGTGCCGTCCTCTGCGCCCTCTGCTGCGCTGCACGTCAGCCGCTGCACCGGCTTCTCCGCACTGAGGCGCTCGGAATTGATCTCGGCGCGGTGCACCCCGAATTGGCAGGGATTCAATGCGCGCGCTTTCTGCCGGAGACGCCGCTTGCTGAGGTCCATGCACGCCACACCATCGGACTCGCGGACCCTCTGCGTGCGAGCGACGTACCGGCGGCGGAGCGATTGGACGATGGCCTGCCGCACGCGCTGGACGACACGATCCGGGCCTACGGCCTCACCTATTTCAAGATCAAGGTGTGCGGAAATCCAGCGCTCGATGTGCCATGCCTGCGCGATATCACCGCCGTGCTCACCACGGGATGCCCCGCTGGTTTCAAGGCCACCCTGGATGGGAACGAGCAGTTCGACGACCTCGCCGTCTTCCTCGACTTTTATGATTCGCTTTCCGGCGATCCCGCGCTGCGCCCCTTGTTTCAAAATCTCATTCTCATCGAGCAACCGCTCCACCGCTCAAAGGCGCTCGAAGATGCCGTCGGCCGCACGCTGCGTGGTTGGAGCTCCGGCCCTGGCATGATCATCGATGAATCCGATGGCTCGCTGGCGGATCTGCCGCGCGCGCTATCGCTCGGCTATCGCGGGACCAGCCACAAGAACTGCAAGGGCATCGTCAAAGGTCTGGCCAATGCCGCGCTGCTCCACATCGCTCGTTCCCGAAATCCAGGCACTCAGTTTCATCTCAGCGGCGAGGATCTCGTCAATGTCGGCCCCGTCGCGCTGCCGCAGGATCTCGCGGTCATGGCGCTGCTGGGTGTTTCACACGTCGAGCGCAATGGTCACCACTATTTTCGCGGCCTGTCCATGCATCCCGCCGCGCTTCAATCCGGCATCGTCGCCGCGCATGGCGACTTGTACCGCCAGCACGAGGCCGGATTCGCCACGCTCGACATCCGCGCGGGCCGGCTGCAGCTCGGCACCGTCAATCGCGCGCCATTCGGCCACGCCGCGGAGATCGACACCAGCGCCTACGAGCCGCTGGACCCCTGGATCAAGCGTGGCGGCATGACCGAGCTGTGACGCCGCCAAAGGCTACGGCTTCTTCACATCGGGAAGCGCGGTGATCGGAGTCGTGTCGATCTCCGCCTTCACGCCGCGAAGATGCAGTGCGAAGAATTCCTTCGCCCGCTTCATCACCTCGGGATGTCCGACCGAGCCATGCCCGCCATCCGTGATCGGCACCAGCAGCGACGGCACGCCCGCTTTCGTCAGTGCGGCGTGGATCGCTTCGGCATTTGCAAAAGCGACGCGCTTGTCCGCAGCGCCGTGGAAGGTGATAAACGGCGGATCATCCTTGCTCACATACGTTACCGGCGAGGCCGCCACTGCCTCCTTCGGCTTTTCCTCATACGTGCCGCCCAGCAGGCCGGACACGGCGGCATCGTTCACCACTGGCTTTCCTTCCTTGTCGGACATCAGCGCCTTCGTGAAATCTTCCGGGCCACATAAGTTCGCCACGCACAGCACGCGGCTGCTCATCGTCGTGAATGCGCCGATGCCGCCCTCCAGTTCCTTCACATCTCCGCTCGTGCCCAGCAGCGATGACAAATGCCCGCCTGCCGAGCTTCCTGACACACCGATACGGTCCGGGTCGAGATTGAACTCCTTCGCGTGACCGCGAATCCAGCGGATGGCCGCCTTGCAATCATAGATCTGCTCCGGCCAGTGTGCTTCCTTCGTCAGCCTGTAGCCCACAGCCACCGCCGCGTAGTCACCGGTCCGCGCCATTTGGATCGCCGCCGCCGCATAGCCCGAGCGGTCCCCGTTCACCCACCCGCCCCCGTGAATGAAGGCCACCACCGGCAGCGGCTTGTCGCTGTTGCGCTTCTTCGGCAGATACAAGTCCACCATCTGTTTTGGATTCGCGCTGTCCGCGTAGGACTGGTCCAGCCGCAGCTCCACATGGTTCTTCTCCGCCGTCGCGAGCAGACTTTGTTTCTGGGCCGAAAGCTCATCGGCAAAGGACGTCAGTGTGAGCAGTGGAAGAAAAAATAAACATTTCATGGTGCCAGAAAACGCCGCCTTCACCCCGACCTATCCACGCAATAGATGCAGCGCCATCGGTCACCACACTGGATCGAAGTCAGCGAGCATCAGCCTCCAAAGGGTGTGGCTGCGCGAAGCTTCCCATCGACGGCGGTCAGGATCCCGGAGACCTCGAAGAGGCAGGCACAGCACATGAAGCCAGCCGCACACGAAAAAAACCGCCGCCAGTTTCCCGGCGGCGGTTTCCTTCAAGTCGGTCTGACACTCGAGAGCTACTTCGTGCCGTACACGGCGACCTCGCAGTAGTGGTTCAGCTCGCTCGCGGTGTTTCCATTGCTGTAAAGCCGGACGTAGCGCGCCTTCGTGCCCTTGGCATCAAAGAGGCGGCCGTGATTGGTCTGCACCCAGACTTTGTCAGGCCCGGCACCGAGGCCGCTGCTGTTGTCATTGTCCGTGTTGTACACAGTGGTCACACCCGTCTTGAACTCCGGATCGTCGGACACCTGCACGTTCACATCGAAGTAAACGACGCTGTTCTTATGATAGTGCCAGGCGAGAATCTTCGAGATCGTGGAAGGCGCGCCGAGGTCGATTTGCACCCACTGATGGCCTGGGGCCAATTCGACGAAGTTGCCATCCGCACCGTCAGCATCGCCGTCCGTAACGAGTGTGAGATCCCCGATGATGGGCGCTGAATCAGAACTGGTGACGGTCTTGTTCAAAGCAAGGTTCACCGTGCCCTTTGGCGCGGAGAACTCCATGACTGCCTTCGTGCCCGACTCGAGGTTAGGGATGTCTCCAGCAGGAACCGGCGTGCCGATGAACATCGGCTTCGGGAAGTTTGGCTTGATGATTTCCATCTCCCCGCTTGGAGCTGCCGCAGGTGCTGAGTTGGTCGGCGGAGGTGCGGCGACTGCTGGCGCCGGCACGGCGGGTGCCGGAGGAGGCGCGGCAGGAGTCGGCATCGGAGCCGCAGGTGCTGGAGTCGGTGCGGCGACCGGGGCCGGCGGCGGTGTCGGCGCAGCGACCGGAGCCGGTGCTGAGACGACCGCAGGAGCAGAGGTGGCGGCTGATGGCGCTACTGCCGCAGGGGCTTTGCCTTTGTCGAGTTCGAGGGGATCGCACGCGGAGAGTGCGAGCACGGCGACGAGGCCGTTGAGGGTGACGATGTGGTTTTGTTTCATTGGGTGATTCAGTGAGTAGGCTTGTCCGGGCGATCAGACTGTGAAGTCCTCTGGCTTGAAAACATACTTGGAGCCGGTGCTCATTGACTCGTAGCACTTGAGCACGGTCACACACGCGCGGAAGGCTTCCTCGACATTGCAGGTGAGAATGGCGGGATTCTTCGCGCGCACGGCGGTGAAGAAGTTATCGAGGTGCGGAGCGTGCGGCGGGCGGGTGAGGATGACGGGAAGCACCCAGCTCTCGAGCGCTTTACTTTCGCGTGCATCGGCAGCGCCCTTCTTCACGTCCATCCAAGACTTCGGCCGCGTCCAGGGCTTGGGTTTTTCCCAGAATTTGTTGTACACTTGGTCTGGCGAGCGGATGACGAAAGGGGCTGGACCTTGCGCATATTGTTCCCAGCTAGGAGCATTCGGCTCCCGATAAATCTGATTGTACGTCGGGCTTTCGGAAATCGTGACCGAACCCTCAACGCCCATAAGTTTCTCAAAATAGCCCTGCGATCCGGAGGTAGTGAGCACCTGATAATAAGCACGCATCGGACCTTCCGCCGTCTTGTATTCGTACATCGCCATCACGTTATCGG
>JANOBO010000037.1:0-5829 GCA_031411695.1 Verrucomicrobiaceae bacterium | reverse complement strand
CGACGCGGAAGTTCTCGAGCGAGACTTCATCAGTGAGTGATTCGAGCGCGGCGAGCGCTTCGGATTTTAGCTGGTCGAGTTGGGAGAGCATGACGGGGTGGAGGACGAAGAATTTGTCAGTAGTGGTATCTGGCGGCAAGCACGACGACACAGTCGTTTTCAACCCGATAAACGAGGCGATGCTCTTCATCGATGCGGCGTGACCATGCGCCTTTGAACTGATGCTTGAGCAGCTCGGGCTTACCGATGCCTTGAAAGGGTTCGCGCCGGGTGGCCTCAATCAATTCAAAGAGCCGCTTGAGCTTCTTTGCGTCAGTCGAGTGCCAGTAGCGCAGATCGTCCCATGCTTGCTGGCTAAACTCCAAGCGCATGAGCCGCCTTTTCCGTATTGCTGAACGACATTCGCTGCTCCGCCGGTGCCTGCATCGCATCAAGCAGGCGCTTCTCCATCGCTGGGCTGGACATCAGATAGGCGGTGTCGTCACTCGCGGGGTGATCGGTGCCGAGCACTTTGGAAACAACAAGATCATGGATGCTGACCCCCGCGGAGGACGCGAGCGACTTGATGCGGCGATTCTCAGCGTCGGTGAGTTCCAGAACGAGCGTTTCCATGGCGGGAGTTTAATACATTGGGTTTGTTTATTCCAGAGGAGAGTCACAGAGGCGCAGGAGGCTAAAAAATGAGCCTCCTCATGACGGCTGATACGAAAACAGCCGGGACCATTGAAGCCCCGGCTGTCCGTTACGAAACTTTGGTTGAGTTCTCCGGGATTACGCAGCGGCCTTGGCCTGTTCCGCCTGCTTCTTCTCGAGGGCGGCCTTGGCTTGGGTTACCAGCGCCTCGATGGCGGCAATGTCCTTGACGGCGAGATCGGCGAGGACCTTGCGGTCAAGGTCGATGCCGGCGGCCTTGAGGCCCTCTGTAAATCGGCTGTAGGACAGACCGAGCGGGCGTGTGGCGGCGTTGATGCGTTGAATCCACAGGGTGCGGAAGCTGCGCTTGCGGACCTTGCGGTCGCGGTAGGAATAGGTCTTCGCTTTGCGGACGGCGTCCTTGGCATAGCGGAAGTGTGTGGAACGGAAGCCGCGAAAACCTTTGGCGGCCTTGATGGTGCGCTTCCGGCGTTTGCGACTGGCGGGTGAGTTTGTGGCTCTTGGCATTTTTCTTTTCTCCTGATCGGGCTGTTGGTTTTATTGGCGATGGGCGGCCTCACCTGATCGAAGGTCCGCGTGAGCAAACCAGACCGGCCATCGTGGCCCCGCGACTGCGGGGCCGTTGTGCTTTACGACCAGGGCATGTTGGCCTTGACCGCTGCGGCATCCGTCTCGTGAACGAGAGCGACTTTGCCGAGGTTGCGCTTCCGCTTCCGGTTCTTGTTCTGCAGGATGTGGCGCTTGCCTTGTTTGCGGCGCAGCACCTTGCCCGTTGCAGTGATCTTGAACCGTTTGGAGACGGCTTTCCTCGTTTTTGCTATACCTGCATTTTTGGACATATGGGGCGGCGAATGTAGGGGAACAAAATCATCCGGCAAGATGTTTTTGCGGGCGCGAGCACGCCGCCAAACGATGCACGGTCAGCCCTCTATTTGAGCGGTGATGTCACGTTTGGGATGGATCCCTCGGACCGTCATTCGGAACACATGCTTCCCTGCATCCACAAGGCCTTTGGCACTTGGGGATTTGAACCGTTTTCCCGCCAGGCCCCAGGATTCCTCCCATTGATCTGCATTAAGCGCCTCTCCTTGGCAATAGAGCGTGTGATCGAACCGCTCCCTTGAGTGAACTTTCCCATCATGAATGTGCAACGTGGGAAAGAAGAGACTGCCTTTCGTCGCAGTGACGAAGGTAAAAGCCATGGGATGAACATCCACCTGCCCGGCAGCGAGCTTGAACACTGCGAAACCAAAATCCTTGTACCCAGGAATCTTGGCCCACACGTCAGACGGCAAACGAAAGCGCTCGTCGAGCCGATCGAAGTCAGCAATGCGAGGCACGTAGCTTGCATCAAAGGCACCCACCTTCACCACCTCAAGAACAGCCTGCGGCGACTTGGCGGAGTATCCCCTCGAGCTGACGTTGCTAAATTGGACAAAGCAATGTTGAAGGTGGTCGAACAGGTCTGGAAAATCCTTCAAGCTCACAAACGTCAAAGCCTTGCTGCCGCTCTCCCTTGTCACAGGAACCGGCAGGACCATCGCCACGTCTCGCGACGTCTTGATGGCCATGGAGTAAATCACCGCCTGTCTCCCACCATCCATCATGCGGGAAAATATGCGGGTGTTTTTAACTGATTCGACCTTCCCGGTAAAGCAGCACATGCCGGAAATACTGGCACTTTCCCTTGCACTGCACAAGCCGAGTGATTCCTTCGCGCCCTCATGAAACTTTCCGAACTGAAGGCCTATCTCGACACTGAACTTCGCATCAACGACATTCCCGATTACCCGAACTCGCTGAATGGCCTGCAACTCGAAAGCTCGAAGGATGAGATCACCACGGTGGGCTGCGCGGTGGATGCGAACCTCATGACGATCATCAAGGCGGTGTAGCAGGGCGTAGATTTTCTTGTGGTGCATCATGGGCTGTTTTGGGCCGGGGCACGACCGCTGACAGGTGTGGACTTTGCGAAGATCGAGCTGGCCATCGACAGCAAGATCGCGATCTACAGCGCGCACCTCCCGCTCGATGTGCATCCTGTCTGGGGAAATAACATCATGCTGGCGAAAGCGTTGGGGGTGGAGCCGGATGGAACGTTTCTCGACTACAAAGGCCAGCCCATTGGCATCACCTGCAAGGCCGACATCATGCTGCCCGATCTGGTCACCAAATTCGAGGCTGGTGTGGAAGGCAGCCATCCGAACGTCGGCACGGGCGGCCCGATGAAGGTGCAGCGCGTGGGCATCTGCACAGGCGCCGCAGGCTCTCACATCGAGGAGGCCTACAAGGCGGGCGTGGACACCTTCATCACGGGTGAAGGACCGCACTGGAGCTTTCTTCGCGCGGAGGAGCTGGGCATGAACGCGATCTACGGCGGCCACTACTGGACCGAGACCGCAGGCGTGCGCGCGCTGGCCGAGCATCTGTCCGAGAAGTTCAAGCTGGGGCTTGAGTATATCAATCATCCAAGCGGGATTTAGCGCTCTCGCAGGGAACATTGAGCAGCCAACGTTGAACCTTGAGCCGGAAAGTGGCTGCCTAGGCCGGCTGATCCTTCATTGGATGTTCACGGTTGAGTGATCGATGTTCAATGTTCCCCATGAAGCCCGCCTTCCTCGAAACCGAATTCTTCTCCCGCGATGTGCTCGATGTCGCGCGCGATCTCATCGGCGTCGAGCTCGTCTGGAACGGCTGCTCCGGCATCATCGTCGAGACGGAAGCTTACGCGGTGGAGAATGATCCCGCCTGCCACACCGCGCACCGGCCGAGCGCGCGCGAGTTCGTGCGGACGACACCGCCGGGCACCGCATACGTCTATTTCAATTACGGGATGTACTGGCTCTTCAACCTCCACGTCAAAGGCGGCGGACACGACGGCCTCATTCTCATCCGAGCGCTCGAACCTGTCACCGGCATCGACTTGATGAAGGCGCGGCGACATCGGGAGAACGTGAGCGATCTCTGCTCGGGCCCGGGCAAACTGACACTGGCACTCGACATCTGCGGCGAGCATCATGGCACGCCAATGGCCGGACGCGGCAGGCCTGCGGGGTGCGGACTCCGCCTCACGGATGCCGTTTCCAAAAGTGGAGTCGTGAGTGACGTGCGTGTCGGCATCAGCAAGGCTGCGGATTTTAGGTGGCGTTTCCTCGCGAAGGACTCTCCGCATGTGAGCGTTAAGCATGGGAAAGTGAAGATCCCCAGATGAGAGCTTGTTTGACTGCCGCACTGCTGGTCTTCATTGCGAACGGTGCCGCGGCACGTCCGCCGAACATCCTGTTCATCGTCACCGACGACCAGCGGCCGGACACGATCCACGCGCTGGGCAACGAGATCATCCAGACGCCACACCTTGACCGGCTAGTGGCGCGTGGTTCAGCCTTCACCCGCGCCATCGCCGCGTATCCGATTTGTCATGTGAGCCGCGCGGAGATTCTCACAGGCTGCTGCGCGTTTCGCGCTCTGCCGGCCTATCCAAGTGGCGCGCTTGATCCGAAACTGGCCACTCTCGCGAAGACTTTTCAGGAAGCGGGCCACACCACATGCTACACTGGCAAATGGCATAACGACGGCCAGCCGAAGACGCGCGGCTACACGCTGACGAGCGGACTTTTCTCCAGCGGCGGGGCAAAGGACGCGAAAGGCGCTGCATCCGACACGCAGGGCCATCCCGCCACCGGCTACACGGGCTGGACGTTCAAGACCGACACTGGCGTCGTGGAGCTCGACAAAGGCGTCGGCCTCACGCCGCGCACCAGCGAGCATGTGGCCGACGGTGCCATCCGCTTCATCACCCAAAAGCACGACGGGAGCTTTTTCCTCCACGTGAACTTCACAGCGCCGCATGATCCCCGCCTCATGCCGCCCGGCTACGAAGGCCGATACGATCCCGCGAAGATTCCATTGCCAAAAAATTTCGCCACGCAGCATCCATTTGACCACGGGAACCTCTCTGGCCGCGATGAGGTGCTGCTGAAAAAGCCGCTCGATGAGAGTGACGTGCGCCGCGAGCTGGCGTGCTATTACTCCGTGATCACGCACCTCGACGCGCAGATCGGGCGCATCCTCGCCGCGCTCGAGTCCAGTGGCGAGAGCGAGAACACCATCGTCTTTTTCACCACCGACCAGGGCCTTGCCATGGGCAGCCATGGCTTGATGGGAAAACAAAACATGTACGAGCACACAGTCGGCGTTCCGCTCATCATCGCAGGGCCGACGGTGCCCGCAGGGAGGCGGTTCGCCGCCCAATGCCATCTGCGCGATCTGTTTCCGACCGCCTGTGACCTCGCAGGAATCGCGATTCCCCCCAGCGTCGAAGGCAGGAGCCTTCTGCCCGTGCTGCGGGGCACGAGCGACCGGCTGTACCCGTTCGTCGTCGCCTGCTTCACCGACACGCAACGCATGATCCGGGATGATCGCTGGAAGCTCGCCCGTTATCCGAAAGCGCATCAGGTCCAGCTCTTCGATCTTGAGAGCGACCCACTGGAACTGCGCAACCTCGCCACGGACCCCACCCATCAGAAAACGCTGCGTGGCCTCGACGCCGCATTGACGCAGTGGCTGCATGACAACGGCGATCCCCTGCACCGCGGCTCATCGACTTCGCGGTGAAACCGGGATTGACTCGTAAGCTTTGCGAAGCAAAGCTTTAGCCCCCATGAACAAAATCCGTCTCCTTCTCACGCTCCTGGCCGTCATGTGGTGTGGCGTGCTCGTCACCGCGCGCATGGTCGTCAGCGGCACGTCATCGTATCACTTTCTGATTTGGAACATCGGGCTCGCCGCTCTTCCGTTGCTGCTGAGCGAGGTGATGGTACGCTCCCGCGCGTGGTTCGCGGCCCTGCTGTTTCCCACTTGGCTGCTGCTTTTTCCAAATGCGCCCTATGTGCTCACCGACCTATTTCACCTGAAGCCGAAGTCGCAGATCCCGCTCTGGTATGACCTGCTCCTGCTGCTGTCATGCGGTGGGCTTTCGCTCTTCATGGGCTTGGTGTCCCTGAGGCAGGTGCATGGCATCGTCGCGCGAAAGCTGGGCGTTGCCAGCGGCTGGCTCATGGTGGTGGTTTCGATGTTTGCCACCGGCTTCGGCATCTACTTGGGGCGCTTTCTGCGTTGGAACAGCTGGGATGTGATCACGCATCCACTTCCGCTGCTGGCCGACATCACCGGCCG
>JANOBO010000036.1:0-7069 GCA_031411695.1 Verrucomicrobiaceae bacterium | reverse complement strand
GCGCTCATTGATGGCGAGACGGTGATGCCGCACCGCTTTCATCAGCACAATCAAAGGCTGCGCGAGAAAATCGAGACCACGCTCACACGCGTGCGGAGCAATCGCGTGTATGACATCGCGGAGGCGTTGTTCGCATTCTACGACGCGCGCATTCAAGGCGTTTCGTCCATCCACGACTTGAACCGCCTCATCAAGGAGCGCACAGCTGAGCAGCCGAACTTTCTCTGCGCCACCGAGGCCGACCTCACCGGCGGCGGCGAGGAGCTGGCGCCGGATCTCGCGCTGTTCCCGGACAAAATCACGGTCGGTAATTCCGTCCTGCCTGTCACTTACTCTTACACGCCGGGGCAGGATGATGATGGCGTGACGGTGCAGGTGCCGCTGCCTGTTGCGGAGCATCTCACCACCGGCCAGATCCAGTGGATGGTGCCCGGCCTGCGCGATGAGCTGAGCAATGTGCTGCTGCGCGCGCTGCCGAAGACCATCCGCAGGCAGCTCATGCCCATCGACCCGAAGGCGCGCGAGATCGCCGCGCAGTTTGATCCCGGGCGCAGCGAGTTTCTCGATGCGCTGGCCGACTTCATCACGCGCAAGTATCGCGTGCAGGTCCGCGCAACCGACTGGCCTGCGCAAAGTCTTCCCGCCCACTTGCAGCCGCGCATCGAGGTGATGGATCAAAAGAAGCAGATGGTCGCCTCCGGCCGCGATTTGTCGGTGGTGCAGGCCAGCGTGCAGACGCAGGCGACGCCGTCCGATGCCTGGGAGAAAACGGTGCGGCGCTTTGAGCGGCACGCGCTCCCAGCGTGGTCGTTTGGAGATCTGCCGGAGACGGTGCTCATCGAGGAGATCGGCGGCGCGCCCGTGCTTGGTCATCCTGGACTCGCGTTGAAGGCCGATGGCACCGTTGACCTGCGGTTGTATCGCAAGGCAAGCGAGTCCGCCGCATCGACACCGGCTGCGATTCGAAAGCTCGCGGAGAATCAGCTCGGCAAGGACCTCGCGTGGTTGCAGAAAGAACTGCGCAGCCTCGACAGCGCACCGGCGAAAGCCATGCCGCCCGCGAGTCTGCAGGCCGCGCTCTCACAGCTCACCGTCGCGCCGAAGGCCGAGCGTCCTTCGTCCGCGCAGGATCACATCCTTGCTCACGCGCTCAGGCTCGAGCCGCTGCTTCCGCTGACCGAAAAGCGATTTCAAAACTTGTGCGAGACCGCGCGCAAAGAACTGCCCGCGCTCACGCATCGGGTGCGCGCGCTGTTGACGCAGGTGAATGAGCTGCGGGCAAAGATCCTCTCGCTGCCGAAGAAGTATCCCGGCCTCGAAGCCGACTTGCAGCGTCTGCTTCCACCCGATGTGCTCGGCCGCACGCCGCACGCGCAATTGCAGCACCTCCCGCGCTATCTGAAGGCGATGCTCATCCGCGCCGAGCGCGCCGCGCACAATCCGGCAAAGGATGCGGACAAGGCGGCGGTCTTGTCAGACTACGAAAACTGGGAGGCGCATGTGCCGAAGTCGCAGCATGAGATCTTCCGCTGGATGCTGGAAGAATTTCGCGTGAACATCTTCGCTCAAGAACTCGGCACCGCCCAGCCGGTGAGCGTGAAGCGGCTGGAGGCGATGTGGGTCTGATCGCCCGGCTTTAGAGCATCTCGATCACGCCGCTGCTGTCGCCGAACTTGTCGATCTTCACGCCTGCCTTGTCGAGCAGGGTGAGGTGCAGGTTGGCCAGCGGGACGGTCTTGTCGCTGCGCAGATGGCGGTTCCCTCTGACGCCGGCGCCGGATCCACCCGCGACAATGATCGGCAGGTTGGTGTGGTCATGGACGTTCGGATTTCCCATGCCGCTGCCATAGAGAAGGAGGCTGTGATCGAGCAGCGTGCCGTCCCCTTCTTTCGTCGCTGCGAGCTTCGCGAGATGCTCGGCGAATAGGCTGACGTGGAAGGCGTTGATCTTCGACATCCGCTCGATCTTTGCAGGATCGTTTCCGTGATGGGAGAGGGGGTGGTGCGGATCGCTGACGCCGATTTCGGGATAGGTTCGGTTGCTGGTTTCGCGCGCGAGCTGGAAGGTGATGACGCGCGTGACATCGCCCTGCATGGCGAGCCGTTGCAGGTCAAACATCAGCCGCGCGTGCTCGGCATAGCTCGCTGGCACGCCGCTGGGTCTGGCGAGTTCGGGCAGCTCGTTCTCCGCAGCGGCAGCGCCGGCGTTCTCGATCCGGCGCTCCACCTCACGGATGCTTTCGAGGTAATGCGCCACCCGCTCACGGTCTTGCGGGCCGAGCTGTTTCGCGAGGCGCTGCATGTCGTCTTTGACAAAGTCGAGCAGGCTGGCGCGCCGCGCGAGAGCGGCCTGCCGGTCAGACTTGCTTCCGCCATCGCCGAAGAGCTGCTCGAAGACCAGACGCGGATGCGCCTCCGCAGGCAACGGTGTGATGGGCGATGACCAAGACAAGTTGTTCTGATACACGCAGGCGTAGCCATTGTCGCACTGACCGACGACTTGCATCAAATCCATGGCCAGCTCCAGCGAGGGCAACTGCGTCTGCTGGCCGATGGCCTTCGCGGCGATCTGGTCGGCGGTGGTGCCATTGAAGTAATCACTGCTCTCCGTGTGCTTCACGCGCGCGGCGCTGAGGAAGGAGGCGTTGGAGGTGGCGTGTGTGCCAGGATAGGCAGGCTCGAGTTCGAGATTGGAGATGACCGTGCAGTGCGCCTTCACCGGCGCGAGTGAGTTCAGGATGGGCGACAGATCATCGAGCGTGTCCTTGTTCCCTGGATTCCACCGCGACTGATCGCAGCCCATCGGAATGTAGATGTAGCCGAGACGTTTTGCCGGCTGGACACTGCGATTCGCGGCCGTGGCGGCGGGCACCATCGCATCGAGAAACGGCAGCGAGAACGTCGCGCCGACTCCGCGCAGGAGGTGGCGACGGCTGAGAGACTTCCGCGTGGTGAAGGTGGCCATGAGGTTGAAACGGGGCGCGCGACGAAATCTGACAGGATAACCGAAGAGCGCGGGATGGTGTTCCCCGCCGGTCATGAAGCCACTGCACCAGACCCGTGGGGGCGTATTCGATCAGTGGCTCCGCATGGTGAACGGCACGCTGGTGACGATGCCGGAAACGATCTCCGAGAATCTCCATCCGTGCTCCTTCGCCCGGCGGACGATCTTTCTCACCGCAGGCGCGTCATGCGGCTCCACCCCGCGACCGAGCGCATAGGTGAGCAGCTTCTCGGTGAGCGCGGTGACGAAAAGTTCCGGGCGCGCGAGCAGCGCGTCCTCCAGGCCTGCCACGCCGTCGAACTCGCTGCCGTCGGCGAATCCGCCGCGCGAATCCGCCTGCGCGTGCCAGCGGCCGATGGCATCGTAGTTTTCCAATGCGAAGCCAATGGGGTCCATGAGATTGTGGCAACTGGCGCAGGCTGCGTTTTCGCGGTGCTTGGCGAGGCGCTCGCGGATCGGCAGCATCTCGGAGATCACGCCATCCAGCGCGGGCACGTCCGGCGGTGGTGGTGGCGGCGGAGAGCCGAGCAGGTTCTTCAAGATCCAATGACCGCGGATCACAGGCGAGGTGCGCGTGGCGTAGCTCGTGACGGTGAGCACGCTGCCCTGCCGCAGCAGCCCGCCGCGCTGCCAATCCGGCTGGAGCTTCACCTCCCGGAAGCGGCTGCCCATCACGTGCGGGATGCCGTAGTGCGCGGCGAGGCGCTCGTTGAGCCAGGTGCGGTCGGTGCGCAGGAGTTCGAGCACGCTGCGGTCGCTCTTCACGATGTCATCGAACAGAAGGCTCGTCTCCGCGCGCAGTGACTCGCGGAGGTTGTGGTCAAAGTCGGGGAACAGGCGCGCATCCGGCGTGATGGAGTCGAGATTGCGCAGGTAGAGCCATTGATCGGCAAAGTTTGTGATGAGCGATCCCGCGCGTGGATCACGCAGCATGCGGACGGCATCCTTCTCCAAATCCTGCGGACCCGCCAGCAGCGTCTCATCGGGATTGCTGCTCCACAGAAAAAACGACAGGCGCGACGCAAGCTCCGTGTCGGTCAGCCGATAGGGCGAGCGAGGCTGCCCAGCCTCCATGCGGAAAAGAAACTCGCGGCTCACCAACACCGCCGCGAGCGCAGATTCCATCCGTGCCTCAAGGGCCAGTTCCCCGGGCGCGAAACGCAGCACGCGGGCGAGGTCGTCATCGTTCACCGGCCGCCTCCACGCGCGGCGGAGAATTGGCGCGAGCAGCGCCTTCGCATCCTGGCTGCCACTTCCAAAAATCAAGCGGCGCGAAGAAGTCTGCGCTACGGCTCCCGCATGGTAGGGCCCGGTGATCGTGACCTGGTACACTGCCGGAGACAAGCGCGGATGGCGGTGCAGATTGAAGCTCGACTGATACGGCTGCCGCAGACGCTCCAGCACCGACGCGCCCTCCTGCAAAAAGGTGACGCCGATGTCATGCCGCCCTCCCGAGATCAGCAGCCGCGTCTTGAGATGCGCGTCGATCACCTCGTCATTTTTATCCTTCGTCGGTTTCACCGTGAACTCAGCGCCCACCTCGCGATCGACCAGAATCTGCAGTCGATGCGCCGCCTTCAAGCCCTCGACCTGCTCGTTGCGATCTCGTTGAAGGCGGACTTGGACGTCGTACTCACCGCTGCGGGAAAACTCATGCGGGATGAGCACTCCGCCGCGCGTGCCGAGTGGCAGACCAGGCACATGCTGCTCCTGCGTGACATCACCGCGCACGCGGACCGTGGTGATCTCCGGCTTGCCGGAGCTGCCGACGGCGGCGCGCGCGATCTTCTGCGCTGCGGTGATGTAGCGGTCCAGCAGCGCTGGCGGCAAATCGCCGACGGTGATGTTGTCGAAGCCGTGGCTTGATTCATCCGCCGGCAGCGCGCTCTGCGCGTCGAACTCCACTGCGAGCAGATCGCGGACGGCGTTTTGGTATTCGACGCGCGTCAGGCGTCGGAGAGTCGGCGTGCGGCCTGGCTGCGGATGCAGCGCGGCATTGGCGTCGAGATCCTTCGCCAAAGCTTCCGCCGTCGCTGAGTAGCTCTTCTCGTCCGGACGCTTTTTCCCGACCGGAGGCATCTGCCGGGCATTAAGCTGACGGATGACTTTCTCCCACGTGTCTCCGTGCGCGGCAACGTCATCGCGCAGGATGGAATCAAGATCGATGTCCCCTTTTTTCGTGTCCGCATCATGGCAGGAGATGCAGTAGCGCTCCACCATCGCAGCAGGCGGCGCGGCTCGGGCGTGTGCCGTCAGCGCGAGGATAAATGCCGCGGCGAGGATCGCGGCCTTTGAAGACCAGCCGTCACGCCGCGTGATCGCGGGTGTGTCCGTTGAGCGATTAGGCGCGCCGGGCTTGACGGCAGAGTTCTTTGCCGAACGGGCGCCATCCCTCTCACGCCAGCCCTCTCCCATCGGAAGAGGGCGGCGGTGCGGGGGATTCGGCGGGGTTTGCGCGCGTTTCACCCGACAGCGTCGAAAAAGTACAGTGTGCATCATCACGCGAGCAGCTCCTTCACCACATGGCACGGCTCCACGCCGGTTAGTTTGAAGTCCAGTCCGGCGGCGCGGAAGCTGAGCCGCTCGTGATCGATGCCGAGCTGATGCAGGATTGTGGCGTGCAGGTCGGCGACGTGGACTTCGTTCTCGATGATGTTGAAGCCCATCTCATCGGTGGCACCGAGCGTCACACCGCCTTTGATGCCGCCGCCCGCGAGCCACATCGTGAAGGCCTGAGGGTGATGATCGCGGCCCATGCTGCGTCCGAGGGAGACGCTGGCCTCCACCATCGGCGTGCGGCCGAACTCACCGCCCCACACCACGAGCGTGCTGTCGAGCAGGCCGCGTTGCTTGAGGTCTTTAACCAGAGCGGCGCTCGCCTTGTCGGTGGCGGCGGTGTTCTTCCTCACGTTCCCCTCGACATCGGAGTGCGCGTCCCAACCCTCGTTGTAAATGTTGATGAAGCGCACGCCGCGCTCAACCATGCGCCGCGCCAGCAGGCATGCGCGGGCAAAGGACGGCACCTTCGGATCGCACCCGTAGAGCTCGAGCGTTGATTTGTCCTCGCTGGTTAGATCCATCAGCTCAGGCGCGGAGCTTTGCAGGCGATAGGCCATCTCGTAGTTCGCGATGCGCGTGGCCGTCTCGCCATCGCCGTCGAGCTTGAGCCGACGGTGGTTCATGGCGTTGATGAGATCGATCGTGTCGCGCTGCGTCCCGCTGCCGATTCCCTCCGGCGTGCTCACATTCAGGATGGGATCTCCGGAATTCCGGAAGCGCGTGCCGGAATACACGCTGGGCAAAAAGCCGCTGCTCCAGCACGCCGCGCCGCCGCTGATGCCGGAGCCGGTGCTCATCACGACAAAGCTCGGCAGATCGCGCGACTCCGAGCCAAGGCCATAGGTGATCCACGATCCCATGCTCGGCCGGCCGGGCTGCGAGAAACCCGTGTTCATGAAGATCTGCGCTGGCGCATGGTTGAACTGCGTGGTGCGGCACGACTTCACGATGGCGATGTCGTCCACCACCGTGGCGAGGTGCGGGAGCATCTCCGATAGCTCCGCGCCGCACTGTCCGTGCCTCGCAAACTTGAATCGCGGCCCGAGCACGGCGGCGTCCGGCCGGATGAACGCATAACGCTGCCCGCCGATGATCGACGGAGGCAGCGGCTTGCCTTCAAACTTCGTGAGCATCGGCTTGTGGTCGAACAACTCGAGCTGCGATGGCGCGCCCGCCATGAACATGTGGATGACCGCCTTCGCCTTCGGAGCATGATGCAATGCGGCGGACACATTCGGGCTGCGCGCCGCTCCGAATGCCTGGTCGGACAGCAGCGACGCGAGGGCGATCTTGCCGGTGCCGATGGCGCAGTCCTGGAAGAAGTGACGTCGGGTGAAGTTGAGCGGGCTCATGAGGATGCGTCAATTTTGGAGGCGTTTCTCGTCGTCGAAGCACGAAACCGTCCGACATCACGACTTGCAAAAACGGGTTTCCGGCTGCCGAACGGAAACTCCTTTTGCCATTTGAGTTCTTCCCTGCGAATTCGGTACCGAGTATTGAGTTTCA
>JANOBO010000035.1:0-14887 GCA_031411695.1 Verrucomicrobiaceae bacterium | reverse complement strand
GCCCGGATATCCAGCTTCACAAGGTTCAGCAATTCGGCATTGCTCATGTCAGTGAGCATCTTGGCCGCGCCTTCACCACCGAGCAAATCTTCGGCCAGAGCGCGCTTGTCGTTGATGAGCGCGTCCACTTTCTCCTCGATGGTTCCTGGACAGACGAACTTATGAACCAGGACGTTTTTCTTCTGGCCGATGCGGAATGCGCGATCGGTCGCCTGATTCTCCACGGCGGGATTCCACCAGCGGTCAAAGTGAATGACGTGGCTGGCGGCGGTGAGGGTGAGGCCGGTGCCGCCGGCTTTGACACTGAGCACGAAGAACGGCGGGCCGTCGGGGTGCTGGAATTGCTCGACCATTTTCTGTCGCTGTCCCACAGGCGTGCCGCCGTGCAGCACGAGTCCGGGCCGGCCAAACACGGTGGCGAGATGCGCGGCGAGAGGGTCGGTCATCTCTCGGAATTGCGTGAAGACGAGGCAGCGTTCCTGTCGTTCGGCCAGTTCGGTGGTGATCTCGGTGAGACGCTCAAACTTGCCGCTCTCCGCCGCCGCATAGCGTCCGTCGCCGCTCCAGTGGCTGGGGTGATTGCACACTTGCTTGAACTTGATGAGATAGCCGAGCACGAGTCCGCGCCGCTGGTTTTCATCGAGGTCTTCGTTCTCGATGTCGGCCTTGAGCTGCTCGACGAGTTTGCCGTAGAGGATGGCTTGTTTTTTCGTGAGCGGGCAGAGCGCGTTGACCTCGATCTTGTCGGGCAGATCGGAGATGATGGTCTTGTCGGTCTTCATCCGGCGCAGGAGGTAGGGCTGGATGAGTTTGCGCAAGGGGGCGTAGCCTTGCGTGTTGGATGGTGCGGCGAGTCGCTTTGTTGTTTCGGCGAACTCGGAGGCTTTGCCGAGGAGGCCGGGGTTGAGGAAATCGAAGAGGCTCCAGAGATCGCCGAGGCGATTCTCGACGGGTGTGCCGGTGAGCGCGACGCGGACACGTGCGTTGATTTTCTTCACGGCGCGCGCTTGGGCGGTGCCGGCGTTTTTGATCGCCTGCGCTTCGTCGAGCACGGCGATGTCCCAATCGTGCGCGGCGAGTGACGCGCTGCGCTGCCACAAGCCGTACGTCGTGAGAAACGCATCGCAGTCTCGCAGCTCGCGAGATGGATTGGCGAGCAGCGCTTCCATTTCCTCCTTTGATGCGATGGATGAATGACCAGTCGTGATGCGCAGATGCGGTGCGAACTTGGCGAATTCCGCGCGCCAATTGCCGACGAGCGATGCGGGCAGCACGAGCACGCTGGTGCGCGGTTCTTTTGCGGTGCGCTCCTTAGCACGGAGACAAAGCAGCGCGATGACTTGCAGCGTTTTTCCGAGGCCCATGTCGTCGGCAAGACAGGCGCCGAGGCCGAGTCGTGTGGCGAAGTGCAACCAGCCGACGCCGCGCTGTTGATACGGTCGCAACGTCGCGGTGAGGCCGGGGATGGCATCCATCGGCGGCGGCTCGCGCAGACCGTCGAGCATTTTTTGAAGCTCCTTGCCCGCGATGACTTCCATCCAATCGCGCGTGGCATCCAGCTCCGCCTGAACCGCGCCGGATTCATCCTCCGCGCCGCCGCCGCTGAGACCGGCGAGCATTCGCATGCCTTCGTGAAACGAAAGTCCGTCCGCATGAGCCGCGCGCACTTTGTCCCAATGCCCGAGCACTTGATCGATGCGGTCGCGATCAATCTCGACCCACTTGCCGCGCAAATTCACGAGGCCGGACGGCGTGGCCTTGATCTGCGCCCACTCTTTTTCCGTGAGTGTCTCGCCATCGAGCGTGTAATTCGCGCTGAAACCGAGCAGCGCGTTTACACCGAGTCCACCAGCTTTGCCCGCATCGACAGTGATGCTCACCTGCGGTCGCGAGGGGCGCTTGCCCTTCCACCAGTCAGGCACCTTTACGACGAGGCCGCTTTCTTCGAGGACGGGAATCTCGCGGATGAATTGATACGCCTCACTCGGAGTCCATGCGGCGGCTTGGAAAATCTTCCGCGTCTCCAGAAGATCGCGCACCAGTTTGCTGTGCTCCGATGCCGCGCGCACCGGCGCGAGCAGCGCATCGAGCGCGGGCTGATCCTTCTTTGTCGCGTAAGCCTGAAGCGCGCGACCGAGCGGCGTGTGCTGCGGCGTGCCGGCGGCGGAGAGTTTCTCGGTGTAAGTGGCGAGGAAGGCAAAGGGCTGCTGCTCGTTGCGCTTGTTCTCCGCGAGATGAAACGTCACGCGTCCGACGAGATGCCACGCCGGATTTTTTTCACGCAGCCACGCTTCGAGTCCGCTGGTGTGCGCCGCGCTTTCCGCAGCAGCGAGCGCGCGCATCTCATCCCAAAGCCGCGTGAGCAACGCATCACTTACATACTCCGCGCCACGCATCGGCGGCACGGTCGCGAGGAAGGCAAGACGCTGCATCGCATCGGGCGCCTCCGCGTTTTGCGGATCGCGCGTCTGGCACACGCGCGCCAGAAATTGCCGGCCCCACTCGCGCGCCCAGGCGAGCGGCGCGTCGAGCCCATCTTTGAGTGAAGCAGTGGCGAGGTGGAGCACACCCGCCGCGTCGCCATCCTTGAAGGCATCCGCGATTCCTTTTGGCGCATCGGGGTCAGGCGCGAGACGTGGCTCAGGCGTGCAATGGAGAGTGTCCGGCATGTGTCACGACTGCCGTTTCCCGTCTGGATTGCAAAGACGATCTCCGCATCCGTGGCTTTGGCATTCTGCCGCAGTCCGTTTGGGCAGCTTCAAACCTCGCGTCTGATTTCTGAGGGCTGGAAGCCCCCAGGACGAACTGCGGCAGGATGCCGCAGCCATTGACCCATTCACTGGGCCGCCTACGGCTTCACGGGTTGGCTTGGTTCGACGGGCGCGGGCAGTTTCCAGTCGTCCGTGCGGAAGGGGGATGCAGGCAGGCCCGCGGCGTTGATGAGATTGCACGCCGGATCGTTCTCCCACGCGTAGCGCACCGCGACGGGCTTTGTGATCGATGCGCCGGAAAGGATCACGCTCGAACCATCAACACGCGCCGACGCCGACTGCCAAATCTGGTCTTCACCAGCGATCTGAAAACCCACCAGCCCACCTTCCTTCGCCTTCAGTCCCGCTGCGTGGGAAAAGTGCACGATCACCTCACCACCGCGCACTTCGTGTCCGGTCACGAGCGGGCCGGAGAATTCCAGGTCCGCCCTGCCATACACCGACTGAAGCGCCCACAAGGAGAGGCGGCGTCCGACCTCCTGTTTGTTCTTTGGATGGATGTTCTTGGCCTCGCCGATGTCGATCGTCACGGCCATGCCGGTCTTCGGGAGGCGCAGCGTCTTGAGCATCCCTTCCCTGACCTGCTGAAGATCACGGCCGTTGCCGGCGAAGTTTGGAAGCTGCACCCACGCGAATGGAAACTCCGCGTCCCAGCGCTGGCGCCAGTCAGTCACGAGCAGCGGAAGCTGGTGCTGATAATACGGAGCCTTCGCCGGCACGGAGTTCGCCTCGCCCTGATACCAGAGCGCGCCACGGATGGCATACGGCACCAGCGGCATGATCATCCCGTTGAAGAGACCGCCCAAGTTTGACTTTTTCGCGCGGACCTCGGATGGGTTTTGCGGGCGACGCGGCACCGGCTTCTTGTCCGCCCGCGCCCGCTTCACGTTTGCTTTCCACTTCTCCATCGCCGCCTCGTAGTCAGCGCTTGCCTTCGCAGGGTCGGCGGTCGCCGCGTCCGCGCTCTGCGGCTGAAAAAAGCCCTTCATGTCCGGCAGCGCGCGCTGGAGCTTCTCGTCCACCCAGGAATCGATGGGTGTGCCGCCAACGGCGGAGACGATCAAGCCGACTGGCACCTTGAGTTCGCGATGAATCTCGCGGCCGAAGAAAAACGCGGTTGCCGAAAAGGTGCCGGCGGTTTCCGGTGAGCAAAGTTTCCAGTGGCCACTGCAGTCCTCAGCAGGCTTGGGCGTGTTTTGCGAGGCGGTGGTGAAGACGCGAACTTGCGGCAGGTCCGCGGCGGCGATTTCTCTCTCCGCATCAGTCACACCCTTTACCGTCATGGCCATGTTTGATTGTCCCGAACCGAGCCACACCTCGCCGACGAGCACGTCTTTGATCTCGATCTGATTGGTGCCGCCGATCGTGAGGATGTGCGGCCCTCCCGACGCGAGCGCGGCAAGATCCGCGCGCCATTTGCCATCCGCGCCTGCCTTCGTTTCGATGCTCTGGCCGCCGATTCTCACTGTCACCTTTTCATCGGGAGACGCCCAGCCCCATATCGGAGCGCTCACGCCATTTTGCAAAACCATGTGGTCGCTGATGATCGCCGGCAGCCTTACCTCTGCGATGGAGGGCGATGCGAATGATGCGAGCGCGAGCGCGAGGACGAGAAGGAGGAGACGGGTGTTCATGTCACGCAGCAACGGACACGCACGCCCTCTCCCTTCACACATTCTTCCCGCGCTGCGGCGGCCTCAGCTTTGCGCACAGACGCAATCCGCTCTCTCTGTTTGAGGCCCCCAGGCAAACTCAGGCGTAACACAAACGTGCAGATTGTCCGACATCCCGAAGCCACCGGCAGAACGTCACTCCTTCTCATCGCGTCCGTTCTTGCAGCGGTGTTTTCCATCTCCTTCGACGCGGCCGCAGTGGAGACCAAGAAGAAGGCGACGGGCGACGAGCCGGCAAAGACAGCGCCGAAAAAAAAGGCGTCGCCAAAATCATCATCGAAATCGACAGGGGAAGATTCAAACGCAGCGAAGGCCGGCGCTGAAACAAAGGCTAAGGCGAAGACCACCCCGCCCGAGGAAGCGCGCAAGGCCGACATACCGGCGAAAGATTCGCCCGACGAGAAGGCACCGCGTTCCGGCTTTGCACCGAATGTTTCCATCGCGCCTGAGGAGCTGGTTGAATACAACGCGCAGCCCGCAGCTGTGAAAAAGCTTATCGAGGCCGGCCTGGCGCTGGCGCGGCAGAACCTCGCTTATAAGTTTGGCTCCGGAGATCCGGCGAATGGCGGGCTCGATTGCTCGGGCTTCATTTACGCCGTGCTGAGGGAACACGGTTTCACTCAGGTGCCGCGGGATTCCAGCGGGCAGTACACCTGGATCAGACGCACACGCGCATTCCGTGCTGTGGTGAGCCGGAAGGCGGAAAGCTTCGAGCTTGAGGAACTCCTTCCGGGCGACCTGCTCTTTTGGACTGGTACGTATGCGACTGCGAATGATCCGCCCATCTCGCATGTGATGCTCTATCTTGGCACCGAAAAATCGACCCGCTCCAAGGTCATGATCGGTTCCAGTGAAGGACGCACCTACCGAGGCCAGAAACGCAACGGCGTCAGCGTCTTCGATTTTGTGATGCCGCGCGCCGCGGCCGAGGGTGAGCAGAAGGCCGTCTTTGTCGGTTACGGCCGCATCCCCGGACTGCGGGAGTGAGGCTAGCCTTTCACTGGGCTTTGCAATCCCATACGGCCGGATGAACGCGAAGCCGCGTTACACTTTCTGATTCAGGCGTCTGAGATGATCCACCCGCTGTGTGGGTTCATCGCAGACAGTCCTGCCATTCGACATTGTCAAAGCCCGCCCCACGCCAAGCAAACCCACGTCCCCCACTCAATATCATGAACATCCTCATCATCTTGCTCATCCTGCTCCTTCTCGGAGGGGGAGGATATGGCTTCCGCTCCGGCAACCACTTTCTGGGAGGCGGGGCGACGCTGGTGGTCATCATCCTTGTGTTCCTTTTGGCCACCGGTCGCATCTGACACGCGCCTGCGCCAAGCAACCTCCTGGGCCCTAGCGTCATGCTTCTGAGTCTCGCCACATTTCTGCTGACCGTTTGGGGGCTGGGAATGGCCACCAGCCATACGCTTGGAGGCTACATCCATGTCGCACTCTGTTTGGCCGCCGTTGCTTGCTTTCTTCGGCTGCTGACGTTCACCTCGCAGTCTTACTCCCGATGAAGGGATGCCTGCGATGACTGACCCGTCCGAAACTGCGCTGCGGCCATTGCATTCAGGGCCGGGCTGGCTGCGCGCCGCATTTGAGCAGGCGGTCAGCAAGGTGGCGCGCTTTAGGCCATCGCCCGACGATCTGCGTTTGAGCGCCTACCTTATTTTGAATCCTGAATTCGATCTGCAGCGCTGGCTTGAGGAGCATCCACCCTCCGACCGGCCTCACGGGCAGAATGATTTGTGCTTCGAGTGAATTCGGTGGCCGCCATCGAGTCAAAACTACCCGACTTATGAAAACGACATTTTTAACCGCGCTCGCATGTTGCGTCGCCGCCTCACTCTTCGCGCAAGTCCCGGGCCCGGGTTCTGTGCCTGCAAAGCGGTCCGCTGAAGAGCTCACCGAGCTTCTTGGACCCATCGCCCTGTATCCTGACGCATTGATCTCTTTGATCCTGCCCGCCGCGACCGTTCCGGAGGATATCGTTTTAGCCGCGCGCTTCATCGCGATTGAAAATGACATGGCCGAACTGGACGCGAAGCGCTGGGACTTCAGCGTGAAGGCTCTGACGCGCTATCCCGAGACGCTGAAGTGGCTGGATGAAAATCTCGAATGGACCGCTCAGATCGGGGACGCCTTCGTCGAGCAGCCGGTGGAAGTGATGGAAACCATCCAACAACTCCGCGCCAAGGCCAGGGCAATGGGCAATCTCGTGGACACGCCGGAGCAGCGCATTGTGCAGGACGAGACATACCTCCGCATCGTGCCTGCGCAGCCTGATCAAATCTATGAGCCGCGGTATGATCCCGACGTGGTGTATGTGCAGCGCCCGACAGCGGCGCCGTTGCTTTTCTTCAGCGCGGCACATCGCATCGGGGACTGGTTGAGCTATGATCTCGACTGGCGGCATCGCCGGCTTTATCGGGGCGAGTTCCGCGGAGGCTGGGACTACAACCGCGAGAAGGAGCGTGTAGATCGCGATGACGACCGCCGCATCAACCGCAACCTCGCCAACAGCCGCGTCTGGACGCCAGACCCCGCGCGCCCACGTCCGCAATCCCGACCTCCAGCCCAGCGTTCACCGAACGACAATGCCGCTGACCGCGCTCCCTCGCGCCCGGCGAAATCCGGTGCCGGCAAAAGTCCCTCCGGCAAGATCGTGCGGCCCTCTCCTCCTGGTGGCTCGTCACGCCCTGGAGAAACGATCCGCCGCGCCGAGCAGATGAATGGCGGCCGGCCCGACGGAAATCCACCCGCGCGTCCCGGCGACAAGCCGCTGCCTAACCGTGGTGACAGCCCTGCTGACAGATCGAAGAGCGGCATCACGCGCCCGAATTCCCCGGCTCCCAAGATGGATGGTGATGCGAAACGCAAGACCGACGGCGATGGAAAGCGTGGAGATGACTCAAAGAATTCACCTCCGATGAAAAAGGACGCTAGAAAGGACGACGAGAAATCCGGCAAGCCGAAGCCATCGACCAACGACCCGCGTCGTGAAGAGCCGAAGACCAGGCCAGCCGAAGCACCCCAACGGCCCGACAATGCGAACCGCGATGACATGAAGCGAAACGAGCCGGCGAAAAAGGACAGCCCGAAATCGCCGGACAAACCGAAGCGCGACGACGGGCCGAAGAAAGAAATGTCCAAACCTCAGGACAAGCCCAAACAGAACGACAACGGCCCGAAGAAGGAAAAGGAGAAGTCGCAGGAAAATCCGAAACGCGGAGAGCCGAAACGGGAAAACCCGAAGCCTAAAAGCGACGCGCCAAAGCAAAAGGACGGTGGCGGCGACAAGAAAGACGACAAGAAAAAGGGCGGCGGCAGCGACAAGAAGGACGACGACGGTGACAAGAATAAGAAGGACAAGTAACGCAGCCGTTTCGAGCCCCGTCCGTTACCCATAGCGGCGCTTACCCATTTTTGAAGGCATACAGCACGCCGTCGTCCGCGCCGAAAATGATCCAGTCTCCGGCGACTGCGGCGGAGGAGCGCACGGGCGCGCCGACCTCGTAGCGCCAGATCTCTTTTCCCGTCTTCACATCGACGACGTAGATGTAGCCGTCGTCGCAGCCGAAGATGGCGCCTTTCCCGGCGCAGATTACGGCGGAGCTGTCGATCCGGTCCCGCGCGCAGAATTCCCACAAGCTCTTCCCCGTCACGCGGTCCAGGCCATGCAGTCGTTTGTCGCGTCCTCCCACGACGACGATCTTTTCGTAGATCGCCGGCGCGGCGTAGTATTCAAAATCGCGCTCGCCGTATTCCCAGATCTTCATGCCGTCCTTCATGGAGTAGGCTTCGACCTTGTTCCCGTAATGACTGACATACACGACCTCATCGGCGATGGCGACGTTGTTGCCGATGTAGGAGCCCACATCGATCTGCTTGAGTTCCTTTCCTGTGGCCACGTCATGCACATGCAGCACGGCATCACAGCCTCCGAAGACCACCTTTCCATCCGACACAGCGGAGCCGCCGTTGATGTAATAGCCCGTCTCCGCAGTCCACTCCCTCTTACCCGTCTCCGCATCCAGGCTGTACACGGAGTAGTCGTAGCTGCCGATGATCACCTTGTCTTTCTTCGTCGCGGGGTCGGTCCAAATGTTCGCCGCAGCGTGGATCTCGGCCATCGTCTCATACTTCCACGCTTCCTTGCCCGTGTCGGCATTCCAGGCATAGACAAAACCATCCTGACAGCCGGCGATGACTAGCGGCCCTGAGAATGCCGCCGCGCCATCGAAGGCCCCCTTCGCGCTCGCTTCCCATATCTTTTTGCCAGTGGCCAGGTCGATGCAGAAAAACTTATCGCCCTTGCAGCCGGCGTACACCTTTTCTCCGCGCACCACGGCAGAGGCGACGAGCATCTCACCCTGCCCCTTCGGCTTGTCCATCATCTTGAACTGCCAGGCCAGCGTCAGCGGCGTGCGCAGTTCCACGGGCGACACGCCCACCATTGCCGCATCCGCGCGCGAGAATGTCCACTCTGCCGATGCGGGCGGTGGAGTCTGCGCGGGTGCGATTCCCGACAGCAGCGTCGATGCGGCGGCAAAGCCCAGCACGCGCAGCCGCCTTCCCTGCACGCTCAGGATCCGTCCCGCTCCCTGTTTATCCTCGTTTTGCATTCCAAGATTTCGCTGTGAAACGGGCACGAAGCCAGCATTGTTTCGCCACCCCCATGCATGATTTAGGCGATACCTCCGAAGCGCGGCCCATCCCCCGCGAGTTGCACTCCGAGTACACCGAGCGTCCCTTCAAACACTGCTCACGCTGCGGCGAGACGCTCACCGACTTCGAGGGCGGCTTCCAGATCTCGAAGGCTTTCAAGAAGGGCGAGTGCGTCTTCGAATACGCGCTGTGCGACCATTGCCGCACCGGGCTCATGGAGGATTTCTCCGACGAATCCAAGAAGCGCCTCATGGAATTCCAGACTGAGAACGTCAGCTTTGACCGCGGCTTGGATGGCTGCTCCGTGTGCGGCATCACGCGCATCGGCCAACCGATGAAGGAGTTCGTCATCACCGGCATCTGTGAGAGCGACCAGTTGATTCACGGCATCATGGTGTGCGGAAAGTGCGGCGAGAAAACGCAGGAGCTGATCTCCACCCACACGCGCGACACTTGGCGACGCTTCATCGCCGATAATTTCCCCGGCCCGCCCTCCGATGTCGTGCCCACCCCCGAGCCTGTCGGCGTGCCGGTGTTCTGAGGAGCCGCGCACCGTGTGCGTTTCCGCCACATCACGTGCACGGCCGCGCGTTGATAGAAGCCGCGCCGGAAAGGCGATCTTCCACGCTACATGAGAACCAAGATTTTTTCCGGCCGGGTTTTGCGATGGATGAGCGGTGTGATGCTGTGCGCGGGGCTGCCAGCGCGCGGGGAGGACTGGCCCGAATTCCGCGGGCCGACCGGACAAGGCATCTCCACTGCCAAAGGCGTGCCAACGCGCTGGAGCCCCACGCAGAATGTCGTGTGGAAGTCCGCCATCGCTGGCAGCGGCTGGTCATCACCTGTCGTCATCGGAGAGCTGATTTACCTCACCACAGCCGTGCCAGTCGGCGGCGCGGACACGCCCGAGGCCGACCGCTCACTGCGCGTCGTTTGCCTCAATGCTCGCGATGGCAAGAGCGTGTGGGACAAGGAAGTCTTTGTGCAGAAGAGCGGCGAGGCGCCGAAGATCCACAAGAAGAACAGCCACGCCAGCCCCACCGTCGTGGCCAACGAAGGAAAAATCTACGCGCACTTCGGGCATCAAGGCACCGCCTGCCTCGATGGGACCACGGGCGACATCGTGTGGGCCACGCGCGAGTTTGGCTACCAGCCCGTGCATGGCAATGGCGGCAGCCCCGTCGTCGTCGATGACCTGCTCATCTTCAACGCCGATGCCGCGCAGTCACCCGCCGTCATCGCGCTGGAGAAATCCACCGGGAAGCTGAAGTGGAAGTTTGCGCGCGAGTCCGAGGCGCAGCGGAAGTTTTCGTTCAGCACACCGCTCGCCATTGAGGTCGGCGGCGCGCGCCAGCTCATCACTGCAGGCAGCGGCGTTGTGAACGCGCTGGAGCCGCAGACGGGAAAGGAGATCTGGCGCGCCAGCTATGGTCAGGGCTACTCCGTTGTGCCGCGGCCCATCTTCTCACACGGCCTCATCTTCCTGAGCAGCGGCTACGACAGCCCCATTGCGCTCGCCATCAAGCCCGACGGCAAGGGCGATGTCACCGCCACACACATCGCCTGGCAGATCACCAAGCGCGCGCCGCACAATCCATCGATGGTCATCGCCGGAGATCACCTCTACATGGTGGCGGATAACGGCATCCTCTCCTGCATCGAGCCGAAGACTGGCAAGGTCCTGTGGGAGGAGCGCACCACCGGCCCCATCTCCGCATCTCTGCTCGTCGCCGGCGGCAATTTGTACCTCCAAGACGAAGCCGGCCTCGGCGTCGTCGTGAAGCCCGGCCGCATGCATCAGATCGTGGCCCGCAACGATCTCAAGGAGCGCTCACTCGCCACCCCTTCCGTCATCGCCACCGACCTCCTCATCCGCACGCAAGGCACCCTTTATCGGATCGGGAAGAAGTGAGCGCGGCCGCGAATCGCAAAGGATAAATCAATGCCATCCAGCCTCCTGGGGATTGACCAGTTGCTATTCCGCCCATTCACCTGTCAGTGAGATTCTATGTCAGAAAAAATCAAAAGGCGTTTCGGAGTTTGGATGGATACACACCACGCGACCCTCGTCGGCTTCGACCCCGCCACTGCCGCATTCACCGTCCTCGGTCATGCCAAGAATCCAGGTCCCGGACCCAACTCGAGCGAAAATGCCGCGAACAACCTCGAGATCACCTTGGTGCAGAAGTACTTCAAAGAGATCTGCGGACACCTCGTGAACGCCGATGAGGTCCACCTCACCGGCAGCGGCACGATTCAGGAGCAATTCATGCGTTACCTTGGCGAAACACCCCAGTTCAAGAAGACAGTCGTCACCGAAAGCACCTCCAACCCCATGAGTGATGACAGGCTGGTAGAATTCATGACCAGCCATTTCGCCAACTAGGGTGCTCCGCGCAAATCCGGTCTTCACGACACGGCGCCTCGACACCCAGGGTCCACAGCGCTCCTGAATGGGTCGTCATTTTCAGGAGGGGTGAGTGGCTCACACTGGGTGCAGCGTGGCCGAGCCCCTCCCGGCTCGCGAGCCTGGAGCGGCGATTACACGACGGAGGCAAACGCGTGCCGCTGCCTGAATCCGTCTCGCTGCTGTTGTTGGCGAGGCCGGGTAAACGTTTGCGCCAGACAACGTTTGACCCAGTTAGCACATCCGAATCCGCAACCGGGCGATTCACCTTGTTGGCGCGATTTTAACTGGCCGTGAGGAGGTAAACACCAGCCACAGAGTGACTGGACTTGTCTGTGACATTCCGTCTTCGCGCGCAGAAGCTCCTCCGCGTGCCGCAGCTCACAATTTCATCGCATAATGCACTTGGCGCGCCACTTCCTCGAATCCGCACGCGGGGTAGAGGTGCTGGCCGACGGAGTTCGAGGCCATCGTCTCGATCTGCGCGACCTTCATCCCAGTCTGCCGGAAATAATCCAGCGCGTGATGGATCAGACGGCGGCCCAGGCCCAACCCGCGCGCACTCTCGACGACGGCCATGTTGGGGATTCGTCCGCGCGAATTCACTCGGTCAACGTGTGTGGTGATGTAGCCGAGAATCTCGCCGTCTCGTTCCACGACAAATACGCCGGCCGGATTCACGCGGCAGTCGTCCTCAATGTTGTCCGCCTTGCGCTGCTTCCACGATCGCTCATTCCAGCAGCCGAACTTCTCCTCCAGCATCTCCTCGAGCGCCACTCCCCCGAATGATTCGACGGTGATCTGCTGGAGCTTTGACAAGTCATCCGTCCGGTAATGGCGAATGATGATGGCTTCGTTCACTGCGGGGGTTGGTCTCATAAAGTTTATGTCGGCCTGAGTGCGCCGCTTGATCGTATGCATGGTCTGGCGGGTGGGTCAATCCTGGCCCTGCGCGCGGTCGGTATCCGGCAAAAAGGAGCCTCCCCGGGCTCGCTGTGCGGCTCATTCTCCGACCTTGTTTGATGACGCATTTCCCACCGGCAGAAAAATTCCACGACACCGCTTTTGAATGAACTGGCAGCAAGACCTGATGTCTGTGAATCGTCACTTGGGAAAATGCGCCCCTTGGTCCGTTTTCAAGCTGCACGATTGTCCGCATCGCCCCCACGGCATGTCCGGGTGGTGAGACGCCGCCATGGATGGCCGTGCGCCAAGATAGCATGACGCGACTTTGTTACGGTGGTTGCAATTTAATTAACTTATCCTAGCCTTTATGACCATGCACTCCCCGAGCCTCCATTCACATGTGTCGAGCAGCCCGAAGTGGGCCGCCACCGCTCTGCGCGCCTCATTGCTCTTGCTGACGTGTGCGGCCTTGTCTCAATGCTCATCAACTGGTCCTGCTGAGGTGATCGTGAGCGTGAAGGATCAGAAGCTGGGATTTTACCAGGCGGGAAAGCTGACGAAGGAGTTCAAGATATCGACTTCCAAATTCGGACTTGGCGACAAGCCGGGGAGTTGTTGCACTCCTCTGGGCAAGGCGGAGGTGATCGCAAAGATCGGCCACGGTCTCCCGCCGGGTGCGGTGTTGAAAAGCCGCTCGTGGAATGGCGAGGTGCTGAAGCCAAACGCACCGGGCCGCGATCCCATCGTCTCTCGCATTTTGTGGCTTCGAGGACTGGAGCGCACGAATCGAAATGCCTTCAATCGATTCATCTACATTCACGGCACGACCGAGGAGAATCGGCTCGGCTCTCCCGCCAGCTACGGTTGCATCCGGATGGGTGCGCGCGATGTGGTGGAACTGTTCAATGATACCGGCATCGGTGCCAAGGTGGTGATCACTCAGAATCACCTCCCCGGGGCTTGAGGCGTGTCTGGATCCAGCCTTGTCTGCCTGCATGGGGAATGCCGGCATTCGGCAGGCAATCACGATCGCGGAGGGCATCAGCCTCTGAGGAGAGGACTACCTGATGGAAAAGGTCAGATCGGGAAATGGCAGGTACCCCTTTGTCCTTTAGCCTGGCAAAACATCCTTGTTCTGAGCATTCTACCGCTGTCCTTGTCTCCTTCCCGATGCGTTTGCTTTCGATCCTTTTACTTCTCCTGTCGGGCACGCTGTTGCAAGGGCAGATCGTGATCGGAGGCAAGTCGTTCGCGAGGTCACCGACCGAGTCGGGAGCAAAGGGCGAGTGGGTGCTGTATGAAAAGGGTGCGCCGCAAAATGAGGGGACGCGGCGGTGGCTGACGAAGCGGGTGCTCGTGGAGGTTTCGCCTGGCTTGCAGGTTGCTGACCTCTTGAAAGTCGCGGGTGTGACGCGAACCGAGCCGCGCGGCAAGCATGTGGTGGTCGATTTTGCGGGCACGCCAGACGCTGCGGTGATTGGCGCGGAGAGTCTGCGAAAAGTGAAAGGTGTGCGCTCGGCTGTGCCCATGCTGGCGCGGCAATTGTTCAGGCGCTCGGTGCCGAACGATCCGCTCTTCTCCCACAGCGTGGCGAATGAGGGATACCAATGGCATCTGCGCAACACCGGTGAGAACGGCGGCACCACGGGCGCGGATGTGAATGTGGTGTCGGCGTGGGACTCGTACAAAGGCGCGGGCATCCGCATCGCCATCGTCGATGACGGGCTCGAGGTCACGCACCCGGATCTCGCCGCGAATGTCGATCTGATCAATGATCACGACTTCAACGACAACGATGATGATCCCACGCCGGGCGCGGAGAATTTTCATGGCACCTCTTGCGCGGGCGTTGCGGCGGCGCGCGGGAACAATGGCATCGGCGTGAGCGGCGTGGCGCCGGAGGCGATGCTGGTGGGCATGCGTTTGATCGCGGGTCCTACCACGGATGCGGATGAGGCGGATGCGTTTGGCTATAAGAAGGACATCATCGAGGTGAAGAGCAACAGTTGGGGGCCATACGACGGCGCTCTGGGCACGGGCGGTCCCGGCGTGCTCGGACTGGCGGCAATGGAGAACGCGGCGACGACGGGGCGGGGCGGCAAAGGCACCTTGTTCCTTTGGGCTGCGGGCAATGGCAACGGTAGCGGTGATGACTCGAACTTCGACGGCTGGGCAAACTCGATCCACGCCATCGCGGTGTCGGCCATGAATGACAAAGGCCGCCACTCTTGGTACAGCGAGCCCGGCGCAAACATCCTCGTGTGCGCGCCATCGAACGGTGGGAAGCAGGGCGTGACCACGACGGACCGCAGTGCGGAAATCGGCTACAACGCGGGTGAGAGCACGCCTGAGTTTCCGGATTTCGCGGACACAAATTACACGAACACCTTCGGCGGCACATCCTCGGCGACTGCCACTTATTTCTTGTCCTTTTTGGCCATGCCACCGAGGCCGGCCATGGTCAC
>JANOBO010000034.1:0-4086 GCA_031411695.1 Verrucomicrobiaceae bacterium | reverse complement strand
GATAGATGCCGTCTTCATCCGGCAGCACGGGATCAAGAAACTCTCGGATAATCAGGTGAGGTATCCGAGTGACTCGCGTGTCGCCAGTATCGGCGATGATCCAGCCAAAGTGTGTCCGGTATTGATGCCACATGAGAAACGTACTGGATGCAATCACACCAGCCAAAACAAGAAATCGTCGGCTTGGAATCGATCCCATAAGCCCGACGCTAGGCTTTCACCG
Organism: Verrucomicrobiaceae bacterium; assembly: GCA_031411695.1. Taxonomy (GTDB): domain Bacteria; phylum Verrucomicrobiota; class Verrucomicrobiia; order Verrucomicrobiales; family Verrucomicrobiaceae; genus JAIBCL01. The sequence goes on along the minus strand of JANOBO010000034.1, from coordinate 3,863 downwards.
CCTCCAACAACCTCTCAATCACCCGATCCACGCTCACACCCTCCGCTTCAGCGCGGTAGTTCACGAGGATGCGGTGACGAAGAACAGGTCGCGCGAGGGCTTTGATGTCGTCGAAGGTGACGTGTGATCTTCCCGCCAAGAGCGCGCGGGTTTTTCCTCCGAGGACGAGGCATTGGCTGGCGCGGGTGCCGGCGCCCCAGTTCACCATTCGTTGATGAAGTCGGGCGCGCCGGGTCGGTTCGGACGTGAGGCGGCGGAGAGGCGGACGGCGAATCTGGCGACGTCTTCGGCGATGGGGACGCGGCGGACGACTTCCTGGAAGGCGATGAGTTGCTCGCCGCTGAAGAGTTTTTGCACCGGCTCGGCGTTGCTCGATGTCGTGCGGGTGACGACCTTCACTTCGTCGTCTTCGCTGAGGTAATCGATCACGATGTTCAGCATGAAGCGGTCGAGCTGCGCCTCGGGCAGCGGATAGGTGCCTTCCATCTCGATGGGGTTCTGCGTGGCGAGCACGAAGAACGGCTCATCCAGCTTCATGCTCTGTCCGGCGACGGTTACCTGGTGCTCCTGCATCGCTTCGAGCAACGCGGCCTGCGTTTTCGGCGGCGTGCGGTTGATCTCGTCGGCGAGGATCATGTTGGCGAAGATCGGACCCTTTTTGAAGACCAGCTCGCGGCCGCCCTTGTCGGTGTCTTCCAATATCTCGGTGCCCGTGATGTCGCTCGGCATCAGGTCGGGCGTGAACTGGATGCGCTGGAACGAAAGGCTGAACACCTGAGCGACGGTCTTCACGAGCAGCGTCTTCGCCAAACCCGGCGCGCCGGTGATGAGACAATGCCCGCCGGACAAAAGACCGATGAGCATCTCCTCAACAACGGCCTCCTGGCCAACGATGACCTTCGCCACCTCGCTGAGGATTTGTTTTTTCGCCGCACGGAGGGTTTCAACGGTTTCGCGTTCTTTATCGAAGTCGGGATTGGGTGAGGACATGGGAATAATGTTAAAAATGACAGGCTGATCAGGAATACTTGCCGATGCTCCGCAATGCCGCACGCCCGGCACGCACATCCACAACGCAGGTGCCGGACCATTTGTCGTGCCAGCCCGAAGGAGAGCCGCCCAGAAACGAGAATGGCTCGAAAGGGACGCAACGTGAGAGTGAGCGGCCGACAATTTGCTTCAGAGTGGGTCGCGTGCCCTCGGTGGTGATGACCAAAGTTCCGGTCAGCAACTTCCCCAGAGTTCTCCCTCCCACCCGCTCGCATGCTGTGTAATACGCCAAGGTGACAGCGAGGCCGAAAGTCATGCTCTCAAGCCAAGAACTGTCCTGAAACCAAGCGACCGCTCCAGTGATGAGGCCGAAGCGTTCGAGTAACCCAAGGCCCGCACCTACGCATATCTGAAGTAGTACGCACGCCAGTCTGTCGATGAGCAAATTCCCAAAACGCTTGCCGGCGGAGGCGATCGGAAATTGTGACTCCGCAAGCTGACGGTCCGGCACATCGAGTGGAGCGACCGGCGGAGCGTAGGGATTCTCAATCTCCGAATTTGATTCATCGACGCCTGAATGTCTGGTCATGGGCACGCCTTCAAAGTTCATGGTCTAATGCGTCAGTGCGTAGAAGACAATGTTGATGCCGAGCGGGTAGCTGTATTTCTCGGAGAACTCGGTGAAGTACCAGGGATCGCTGCCTTCCTGCTCCCAGCCTTCACCGGTGTCGGTGTTCCAGCAGATGACCATCATGAGGCGGCGCTTGTCGTCGAAGACACCGCGGTAGTGGACGTGCTCGCTGCCGGGGCCGTGGTCCTCATAGGTGATGCCGCGATGGATGACCTCTTCCTTGAATCGGATGTGCGGCACTTGCGGCTTCACTTTGAGAGGGAAGACGATGTTGAAGATCTCGTGCTCGATCGGGATCTCCTCAAACTCGCGGTCTGGCCAGATCTGCTTGAAGGCGCGGTAGAAGTTGTTCCACTCACGATCGCCCCAGAAGTCATCGACCATGATGAAGCCGCCGTTGAGCATGTAGTTCCGCATGACCAGCGCCTCGGGGTCGGTGAGTTCGATGTCGCCCACCTCGATCATGTAGAGAAAAGGGTAATGGCGCACCTGCTCGGCGTCGATATCGACCACGACACCGACGGGGTTCACCTGCAAGGAAGTGAGCTGCTGGAGGCGGAAGGAGAGATTCAGATCGGAGTCCGGGTAGTCCGTCATCCATTTGCCGCCGCCGCCGCGCCGTCCGAATCCGCGGCTGCGGTAGGACGATGAGTTGTAGCGGATGCGGGCGAAGGTGAAGACGTCGTTGCGGAGATCCTTGCTCACCTTCCAGTCCGGATACTCCTCGCCGCGGAAGCGGCCGAACTCGCGCGGATCGCGCGGCAGGTTGTCGTCTTTGGTTCCAAAATGACGCGGCAGGATTCGCGTCTCCCCGCCGTCCTGCGCCGGGACGAGCAGCGCGGTCGTCCAGACGACCATGGCCGCAAATCCAAGCACACGTTTTTTCATTCCCCTCATCAACGCGGTGCAATCGAGCATTTATCCTGCCAATGAAAAGGACGGCGCACCCGATGTGAATTCGCGGTTGATCGGGCCGGGTTCGATGATCCATTCCGCACCCTCATGGCTGAGCCAACCAAATCTGTGCGACCGGAAGACATGTATCCAATGTTCCTCGCCGAGCGCGACGAGATCCTGCGGCACAAGTGGATCGAGAGCGAGCGCCTGGGGCGTGATGTCGGCTTTGAGCAGGCGCTGACGGAGTGGACGCTGCATCACCGCGCGGTCTGGCGTGAGGAGAAACTGGTGCGTGAATAACGGGCGTGGCCGCAGGCAGAAGCACAGTTGACCACCCTGCGCGCCGATGCAAACTAGCGGACCCTATGCGCCCCCGATTGATCCCCCTCATCGTCTTCACCCTTGCCCTGCCCTTCTCGTCGGCGGTGGCGAAGGTTGACTTCATCAAGCAAGTGAAGCCGCTGCTCGAGGGCGCGTGCATCCACTGCCATGGCGCGAAGGAGGATAAAGGAGACCTCAAGATGCACACGCTGGAGGATATGAAGAAAGGCGGTGAAAACGGCCCCAGCCTCGTGCCTGGCGATCTCAAGAAGAGCTCCATCTACACCAGCCTGCTTCTCGCCGAGGACGAGGACGGCGTGATGCCGCCGAAAAAGGAAGGCAAGCTCGTGAAGGAGCAGATCGACATCCTCAAACAATGGATCGAGCAAGGCGCGGACTGGCCCGCAGGCATTACGCTCGAGGAAACACCCCGCGCGAATTTTGTGAAGCACGTCCAGCCCTTGCTCGAGGAGAACTGCGTCTCGTGCCACACGCCGGAGAAGAAGAAGGGCGACTGGATCATCACCTCAAAGAAGCAGGCTTTTGAAACCGGAGAAAACGCGCCGAACATCGTGCCCTTCGATCCTGACAAGAGCGCGGCGTATCATCTCACGGCGCTCGGCGCGGATGACGACGATCTCATGCCGCCGAAGAAAAGCGGCGGACCTCTCGGCAAGGATCAGGTGACGATGCTAAAGCTCTGGATCCTCCAAGGAGCGCCATGGCCCGATGACGTCACGCTGTCGGCCAAGGAAAAGAAATCCACCGGTGCGAACAATCCTGATACCATCGAGCTCGTGAAAAAGATCCGCGACTTCATCGTGGCCACGTCGAAGGAGAAAGCCGAGTCAGAGATGAAGGCCTACACGGCCGCCATCCCAAAGACGAAGGCGCCGTTTTCCATGGTCGCGATCAAAGGCGGGGACTTTTCAGTCGGCAGTCCTGCTGGCGAAAAAGGCCGGCAGGATGACGAAGGCCCGCAGGCGAAGATCAAGATCAAGCCGTTCTGGATGGGCAAGTTTGA
>JANOBO010000033.1:0-5641 GCA_031411695.1 Verrucomicrobiaceae bacterium | reverse complement strand
GGCATGATGCCCAACGCGAAAATCGCGCAGTTTTCAAGGCCGCCACCGCTGAACACATTCAAGAGCGCAGCAACAGCCGCCGCGCCGCCTTCACTGGCTTGCGAGCGATTGTAGATCCATTCGCGCAGCACTTCGGGATCCACGCCCGGAAGCGTGATGGCGGTGCCGACGCGCACGATGACGATGATCGCCAAGGTGTAAAAGATGCGCGCCCTGAGATCGGGAACTTTGAAACTGTTGTAGAAGGCTGAGATCATAAATCCGTGACGAAAGGGAGGCCGGGAACACGATGACTGGACTCAGCCCGATCCGGGCTGGCCGGTCCGGAGCTAGGCTGCGACGGTGCCGCCAGCCTTCTCGATCTTTGCCTTGGCGGTGCCGCTCACCTGCACGCCCTCAAAAGAGAGCTTGCGTGTGATCTCGCCGTTGCCGAGGACCTTGACCTTGTCGCAGGTTTTGTTCACCAGACCCGCCTCGCTGAGCGCCTTGTGCGTGACGACAGCGCCTTCTTCAAAGGCCTTGTCCATCTGGCCCACATTCACGACCTCGATCTTGTAGCGGAAGAGTGTGTTGTTGAACCCCTTTTTCGGCAGACGACGATGAAGTGGCATCTGGCCGCCTTCGAAGCCAGGCCGGATGGCGTGACCTGAGCGGGCGTGCTGGCCCTTGTTCCCGCGGCCGGATGTTTTTCCGTGGCCGGAGCTTTCGCCGCAGCCCACGCGCTTTCTGCGCTTGGTGGCTCCGGGACGTGGTTTGAGGTCGTGCAGTCTCATATCAGGATTTCAAATTGTAGAGTTCAAACTTCAGATCAGTTACAGCGCCTTGCGCTCGCGGACTTCCTTGCCGCGCGCACGGAGAATCTCATCACGAGGGCGGAGGGAAAGGAGCGCGGCCAGCGTGGCCTTGACGACGTTCGCGTGATTGCTCGAGCCAAGTGACTTGCCGATCACGTCACGGACGCCGACGGCCTCAAGCACTGCCCGTGCGCCGCCGCCGGCGATGATCCCGGTTCCAGGCGATGCCGGACGAAGCAGGATGCGCCCGCCGCCGTGCTCACCGATGACATCGTGCGAGATCGTGTTGTTGTTCAGGACCACCTTGACCATCGCCTTGCGGGATGCCTCGGTTGCCTTCTTGATCGCATCGGCAACCTCGTTGGCCTTGCCGAAGCCGAGACCTACCCTGCCCTGCTGATCGCCAGCAACGACGAGGGCGCTGAAGCTGAAGCGGCGGCCGCCTTTGACGACCTTTGCGCAACGGTTGATGTGCACGACCTTTTCGGTCGTCTCGTTGCCGCGGCTGTCGGTGTCGGTGCCTTCGGCTGAAAATGTTGGTGCTGCCATAGTGTTGCTTGCCTCGGATTAAAACTTCAGACCCTTCTCGCGTGCCGCATCGGCCAGCGCCTTGACTTTGCCATGATACTTGATGCCGCCGCGGTCAAAGACCACGGCTGTGACGCTCGCTTTCTGCGCACGCTCGGCAATCAAGGCGCCGATCTTCGTGGCGGATTCCACATTGGCCTTGCCTCCAGCGCCGGCCTTCTCCTTTGTGGACGCCGAGCAGATCGTCTTGCTGGTGTCATCATCGATGACCTGCGCATAGACATTTTTGTTGGAGAAAAACACGGACAAGCGCGGACGCTCCGCCGTGCCACGAACCTTCTTGCGGACACGAATGTGAACGCGCTGACGGATTTCCTTGCGATTGATTGCAGCCATCTTGAATTTCCTTCTGAATTATTTGACGCTCTTGCCGGCCTTGCGGCGGATTTGCTCACCCGCGTACCGGACGCCCTTCGCCTTATACGGCTCCGGCGGGTAGTAGCCCCGGATGTCGGCGGCGATCTGGCCTACGATCTGCTTGTCCACGCCTTCAATGGCGATCTTGGTGTTCTCCGTGACGGTGACCTTCACACCGGCCGGGATCGGATGCAGCACGGGATGCGAGTGCCCGAGGCTGAGATCGATGCTGTTGCCCTTCACAGCGGCACGAAATCCGACGCCGTGAATCTCGAGGTTCTTCGTGTAGCCCTGGCTGACACCGATGACCATGTTTGAGATCAAACGTTGCGAGGTGCCATGCATCGCACGCACCCGGCGGTCTTCCGACAAACGCGTGACGGTGATCTCGTTGCCTTCCGCCTTGGCGTCCACGCCAGTGGGGAGGGTCCAGCTCAGCTTGCCCTTGGGGCCTTCGACCGAAACGTTGCGGTCAGCGCCGATCTTCACGGACACCTTGTCGGGGATTTGAATGAGTTGCTTTCCTACTCGTGACATATGGGGTCTCCTTGTTTACCAGACGGTTGCCAGAAGCTCGCCACCGAGCTTGGATTTCCTTGCCTTCGCTCCAGTCATGATGCCGCGCGAGGTGGACAGAATCGAGATGCCGAGGCCGCCGAGCACCTTCGGGATTTCATCACAGCCGACGTAAGTTCGGATGCCGGGTTTTGACACGCGCTTCAGCATTTTCACAACTGGCTTCTTGTCCTGGTACTTGATCTTCACCTTCAATCGCGGGTGCTTGTTCTTGGTGTCGAGTTCGTAGGACCAGACATAGCCTTCCTCCTGAAGGATGCGTGCGATCTCCTGCTTGATCTTTGAAAACGGGGCGAGCACCTCCTCATGGCCCGCCGCCGCTGCGTTGCGGATGCGGGTGAGAAAGTCTGCGATGGGGTCGATGAGTGCGCTCATGAAATGGGTCAGTGTGCTGGGTTAGGCGTTGGCCTCTTCGTCGGCGGCATTGTCCTGCTGCTCGCCGGGTTTCTTTTGCTGCGCCGCCATGCGCTTGCGGAAGGGCATGCCAAGAGCACGCAGCAGCTCGCGAGCATGATCGTCATTGTTGGTCGAGGTCACAAACGTGACGTCGAACCCCAACGAGCGCTTCACCTTGTCGAGCTCGATCTCGGGGAAAATGGACTGGTCGGCGATGCCGAGCGTGTAGTTCCCACGGCCGTCAAACGCGCGTGGGGCGACACCGCGGAAGTCACGAATACGCGGCATGGCGGTCTTCACGAGCCGCATGAGGAAATCGTACATCTTGTTGCCGCGCAGGGTGACCTTTACGCCGACAGGCTCACCGGCACGCAGCTTGAAGCTGGCGATGGCTTTCTTCGAAAACGTCGTCATCGGCTTCTGTCCGGTGATCTGCGTCACTTCGTTCGTGGCGTCCTCGATGGCCTGCTTGCGCTCGGCCTGGGATCCGATCGAGCAGTTCAGCACGATCTTCTCGAGCTTCGGCACTTCGTGGATGTTCTTCAGCTCGAGCTGCGTGCGCAATGCGTCACGCACCTTCTCCCTGTATAGCTTCTTCAATTCTGGTTCCATGGTGGGGTCTTGTTGCGCCGCCTTTCCTTTGCGGGCGCCGTCATCTTCTCAACGGCACGGGTGGCAAAGGGGGAGGCATGTTGCCTGACTACTTCTTCTTTTCAACTTTCTTCTTTTTCTTGCCGCCGGAATCCTTGTCCTGCTTCGCCGCCTTGCTTTCGACGAGCCTCACGTTGGAGATGTGGATCGGGCCTTCTTTGTCGATAATGCCGCCCTGCGGCTTGTCCTGGGAGGGACGCACCGTTTTCTTGATCATGCGCACGCCTTCAACGAGCACGCGGCTCTTCGCCGTCTGCACTGCGATCACGGTACCTTGGGCGCCCTTCGCGGCGCCGGAGATCACGACCACTTGGTCGCCTTTTTTCACATGGGTCTTGATTCGGGTCATAGCACTTCGGGGGCGAGGGAGACGATTTTCATGAAGTTCTTGTCGCGCAACTCACGGGCGACGGGGCCAAAGATGCGGCTGCCGCGCGGATTGTTGTCCTTGTCGATGATGACGATGGCGTTCTTGTCGAAACGCAGGATCGACCCGTCGGTGCGCCGGATGGGGGCGGCCGTGCGCACCACAACGGCGCGGACCACCTCGCCCTTTTTCACCGCGCCGGTCGGCGTGGATTCACGGACGTGGGCGGTGATGATGTCACCCACATGGGCGAAGCGGCTGTTTTTCTTGCCCAGCACGCCGATCATCTTGGCCATGCGGGCGCCGGTGTTGTCAGCCACCTGCAGCGTTGATTCCATTTGCACCATAAGTCAGTTCCTCCTTCGAAATTGTTGTTCTGAGTTGTCTTTCTCGTGGGCGCGTTAGTGCTTCAGCACTTCGGCCAGGCTCCAGCACTTCAACTTGCTGATCGGACGAGTTTCGATAATGCGCACCTTGTCCCCTTCCTTGGCCTCTTCCTTCTCGTCGTGAGCGTAGAACTTGGAGGTCATGCGCACGATCTTCTTGTACTTCGGATGAGGCACACGGCGCTCGACCTCGACCACGATGGTCTTGTTCATCTTGTCTGACACGACCGTTCCCACGCGGGATTTCCTCACGCCCTGGGTCTTCTCCGCCGCTGCGGCTTCTGGTGGTGCTGCTGTTGCTGCCTCGCTCATCGTTTGTTTCCTTTTCTCAATTGATAAATGGTTTGGGCGCTAGGCCGCAGCCTTGCCGGTGTTCGCACGCTCAGTGATGATCGTCTCGATCCTGGCGATGTCCTTTCGCAGCAGGTGGATGCGGGCCGGGTTTTCAAGCTGGCCGCTCTGCTGCTGGATGCGCAGGTTGAACATCTCATGCTTCATCTCGCGGCGCTTGGTCCCGAGTTCCTCAACTGTCATTTCGCGGAGTTCCTTGATCTTCATGGTGCGGTGCCTGGTTGAAAGGGTTCTTAATGGGCGCCTTGGCGGGAGATGAACCGCGTGCGCAGTCCCAGCTTGGCGGCAGCGAGACGGCACGCTTCACGCGCGGTGGCCTCATTCACGCCGGAGATCTCATAAAGCACCGTGCCGGGCCGGACGACGGCCACCCAAAATTCAGGGGAGCCCTTGCCCTTGCCCATTCGAACTTCTGGCGGGCGTTGGGTGACGGGCTTGTGCGGGAAGATGCGGATGAAGACCTTGCCCTTGCGCTTCAGGAAGCGGGTAATCACGACGCGACACGCCTCGATCTGGTTGTTCTTGATCCAGCCGCGGTCAAGCGTCTGGAGGCCGAATTCACCGAAGTCGATCTTGTTCCCGCTGCTGGCATTGCCAGAGCGGCTGCCACGCATCGATTTCCGAAATTTTGTTCTACTGGGCAACAGTGCCATAAGTCAGATTCTTCTCTTTGGGTGTGATCAAAAGTTCTTGTCTATTCAGCGGCCGGCGCATCCGGCGCGGCTGTGGGGGCAGGGGCGGCAGGGGCGGCCGCCGGTGCGCCGCGTCCATATCCTTGGCCCTGGCCTGGACCGCCTGGGCCTTGTCCTGGGCGACCACGCCCACCTGGGCCGCCGCGAGGTCCGACGCCGCCAGCACCACCGGCACCACCACGGTCGTCCCGACGCGGACGCCGGTCAGTTTGAGGACGCGGGGTCACCCCGTCTCCAGCGTTGCCTTTGTTCATCCAGCACTTCACGCCGATGATGCCATAAACGGTCTTTGCTTCGGTGAAGCCGTAATCAATGGGGATGCGCAGCGTCTGCAGCGGCACCTTGCCCTGGCGGTACCATTCGGCGCGCGCGATGTCGGCGCCACCGAGGCGGCCGGCGCAGCGGATACGGATGCCGTCGGCACCCATGTCCATCGCGGTCTGCACAGCGCGCTTCATCGCACGACGGAAAGAAATACGGCGC
>JANOBO010000032.1:0-9851 GCA_031411695.1 Verrucomicrobiaceae bacterium | reverse complement strand
TTGCCTGCATCGCGCCGCGATTGCCGGACACGATGACGGGCGCATACGAGATGTTGTTGGAGTCGAGATACTCAGTGACTTCCTCACACCAAGGGCAGCCGGGCTTGAGGTAAAGGGTGGGGACAACACGGGCAGGCATGGCGTGCATTCCACACGATGCGGCTCATCACGTCAACTTCAACGAAGCGCGTTTTCCGATGCGCGGGCCGCTCCTTGGCAGCGCGAAAAAGCGCCGCTTGAGTGGAAATTTTCAGTTGAAAAAATTCCTTGTTTAAGTACTCAATTTGCGCCCGTGTGGGCGCTCACTTCCATGAAAGTCGTCTTCACGCGCGGCGTTCAGGGTGTCGTTACATAATAAATACCTTCTTTGAAAATATGATCCAGGTAGAGAACTTGCGAAAAGAGTTTGGGACCAAGGTCGCCGTGGACGGCGTGTCGTTCTCAGTGGAGAAGGGGGAGGTGCTCGGCTTTCTCGGACCGAACGGCGCCGGCAAATCGACATCAATGCGCATGGTGACGGGCTATTTTCGTCCGACGGCGGGGAGCATCCGCATCGGCGGCATCGACATGCTGGAGAACCCCGAGGACGCCAAGCGCTCCATTGGCTACCTGCCGGAGAACGCGCCGCTTTATTCCGACATGACGGTCGCGACGTTTCTCGGATTCTGCGCCGAGCTTCGCGGCCTGCGCGGATCGGCCCGGTCGAAGGCCATTGACCGCGTGCTGGAAACCTGTTTCCTCGAGAGCGTGCGCAATCAGAGCGTGGACACGCTTTCAAAAGGCTACAAGCACCGCACCTGTTTCGCGCAGTCGATCATTCACGATCCAGACGTGCTCATCCTCGATGAGCCGACGGATGGCCTGGACCCAAACCAGAAGCACGAGGTGCGCAACCTGATCAAGCGGATGGGCCAGAACAAGGCCATCGTTTTTTCCACGCATATCCTCGAGGAAGTCGAGGCGGCGTGCTCGCGTGCGATCATCATCGATCACGGCAAGGTCGTCGCTGACGGCACGCCGGAGGAGCTGAAGCAGCGCGGAAACATGGCGGTGCGCGTCGGCATCCGCGGGGCCGCTGGCAGCAGCATCCGGGCGGAGATTGAGCGGATCAACGGCGTGCATCAAATCGAGCCAGGCATCTCCTCGGACGATCAGTTCACCGGCCGCGTGCTCGTCACGAAGGGCCGCAAAATGGCGGAAATCGCCCGCGAGATCTCCGCGCTGGCCGCCGGCAAAAGCTGGCAACTCGAGGAGCTCCACCAAGACGAAGGGAAGCTCGACGAGGTCTTCCGCAGCATCACGCGCTCAGACACTGTCGTCTGATCACGCGGGGAAGGCGGCCGATGCGCCGCCTCCCTCATTCACGCACACTCATCTTTTCCTCCCCACACTTCATCATGAGCATCAAAGACTTCCAGAGCATCTGGTCCATCTTCAAACGCGAGTTCCTCTCCTATTTCAACTCGCCGGTCCTGTACGTCATCGTGGTCATCTTCCTCCTCGCATCGCAGGGCTTCGCCTTCATGTTCGGGCGGTTCCTCGAAGGCGACAATGCATCGCTCACACAAGCGTTCTTCTTCTGGCATCCGTGGATCTACATCGTCCTCGCGCCGGCCGTGGGCATGCGGCTCTGGTCGGAGGAGCAGCGCCTCGGCACCATCGAACTGCTGATGACGATGCCCATCTCCCCTTGGCACGCGATCATCGGCAAGTTTATGGCGGCCGCGCTCGTGTGGCTCATCGCCCTGGTGCTGACGTTTCCCATCGTGTGGACAGTCTTTTATCTCGGCGATCCTGACCGCGGCCCGATCGTGAGCGGCTATGTGGCCAGCTACCTGTATGCGCTTGGCTGCCTGGCCGTGACCTCGGCGGTGAGCGCCTTCACGAGGAGCCAGGTGGTCTGCTTCATCGTCTCGGTGGCGGTGTGCATGCTGCTTACCTTGATCGGCTATCCGGGAATCATCGACTGGGTGGTGAAGTCTCTGCCTGGTTCCCTCGAGGGCGGTGTCCGCTTCGTCGGCTATCTCAGCTTCATGGATCACTTCTATGAGATGAGCAAAGGCGTCTTTGTCTTCCGCGACGTGCTCTACTTCCTCTCGGTGATCGTCTTCGGCCTGATCGTGACCGGACAGGCGCTGCGTGCCAAACGCGCGTGATCCCCACGAACCGCTCTCAACCTCCAGTCTCTTTTCAAGTCATGAATCTCAACAGCAAGCAAGCGACAACGGGCCTCACCGTCCTCATCGTGGTGGCGATTTTGTTCGTTCTCAATTACCTCGTCGGTGGCGTGGGCGTGGGCAATTTCCGCGTCGATCTCACCGAGGACAAGCTCTACACCCTGTCCGATGGCACACGCTCGATCCTCGGCCGGTTGAATCCTGACAAGCCGGTGACCATCCGGTTCTACGTGACGACCGAAGATCGCGTGATGCCGCCGATCTTGAAGACGTACTCGCGCACCGTGCAGGATCTGCTGCTCGAGATCGAGAAGGCGGCTGACGGCAGAATCGTCCTCGAAAAGCTCAATCCAAACCCGAACACCGAGGACGAGGACAAGGCGCGTGAGGACGACATTCAGGGGATGCAGGTGAACTCCGAGGGTGACAACATCTACCTCGGCATGGCCATCACCAGCGCGGAGAAGAAGGAGATCATCCCCTTCATGAATCCGACCGAGGAGACAGCGCTGGAGTACAATCTGGCGCGCGCTATCGCCAAGGTGACGAAGACGACGAAGACCATCATCGGTGTGATGAGCGCGATGCCGGTGCAGGGGTCGCCGCAGATGCCCTTCATGATGCAGCAACAGCAGCAGCAACAGCAGCCGTGGGTGATCGTGCAGCGCCTGCGCATGGATTACGAGGTGCGGGACGTGCCGATGACGGCCGACAAGATCGACTCGGATATCAACGTGCTCGTCGTCATCCATCCCGCCTCCATCACGGATAGCGCGGAGTTTGCCATCGACCAGTACGTCCTCAAAGGCGGACAGGTCATCGCGTTTGTCGATCCGCAATGCTGGATCGCGCAGGTGTACTCGGGCCAGCAGGCGAATCCGATGATGGGCGGGCAGCCTAACATGATCAATCCAAGCTCGGAGCTGAAGAACCTCTTCAAGAGCTGGGGCATCGGCTTCGGGAATGATCAGGTCGTCGCCGACATGAACTATCTCAGCGTGATGCAGGGCAAGAGAAACCCCACCGCGCTCAGTCTTCCCGCCGCCGCGATCAACAAGACGGACCGCGTGACCGCCGAGCTGCAAACGCTGACCATGGTCGGCGCGGGCTCATTCAGCATCGAAAAGACCGATGGAGTCACCGCCGTGCCCATCATCGAATCGTCTGAGAACTCCGAGATGATCGACACCACGGCGGCCGAGAAGCTCCGCACGCAGGCCATGACCGCCTTCAATCCGAGCGGCCGCAAGAAGACCCTCGGAGTGCGGCTCACCGGCAAATTCAAGACGGCTTTCCCGAATGGAAAACCCCCGGCCCCCGGAGACCCGAGCAAGGAAAAAGGCGGCGCGCAGGAAGACACCACCGCACCGAAGCTGACCTCACCGACCGCCCCGACTCCCGCGCCCACTCCGACGGCACCGCCCGCGGCGACGCCACCTGCGGCGACACCCCCCGCAGCAACGCCGCCGCCGGCAGCAGTGACACCGCCCACCGCCGTGCCCCCACCTGTTTCCCAACCGCCACCCGCACCCAGACCGTCATCGCCTCCGAGCGCAGGGCCTGGCGCTCCGGTCGCACCGCCGTCGGCTCCAGCGCAGGCTGCGGGCGCTCCCTCTGCGGTTCCGCCGGTTCCTGTCCCCGCCGTAGCGGCGCCGCAGGGTGGTTCTGATGCGCTCGAGAAATTGAAGGCAGGCCCCGTCGCTCCGGCGGGCCCAGCCCCGACTGCAGACGCAAAGCCGGCTGAGCCCGCGAAGAACGACGGCTCCCTCAAGGTCGGTGAGAAAGAAGGCACCGTTCTCCTGTTCTCCGATGCCGACATGATGTTCGACGCCTTCAGCGTGCAGCAGGACCGCATGACCGGCGGTGTCATCCCGATCAACTCGAATCTTCCGTTGTTCCTCAACGCCGTCGAGCTTCTCGCTGGTGGCGGTGACCTCCTCAGCGTCCGCAGCCGCGCTTCCACCCAGCGGAAGTTCACCAAGCTCGATGAGATGCGCGACTCAGTGGAGCGCCAGTTCCGTCCGAAGCTGGAGAGCCTGAACCAGAAGCTGCAGGAGACGGCGCAAAAGATCAGCACGCTACGTGTGAAGAAGGACAAGGGCTCGCAGATGCTCATCCTTGATCCGAGCCAGGTGAAGGATCTCGAGGCCATGCAGGAGACGCAGGCGAACATCAACAAGGAAATCCGCGAGGCGAAGAAGGAGCAGAACAAGGAGATCGACCGTGTTCAAAACCGCCTCACCATCGCCAACGTGTTCGGCATGCCGGTGGTTGTCGTCCTCGTGGGCCTTCTCCTCGCGCTGCGCCGCCGCGTCACCACCGCCGCCCGCTAAGCTCAAACTTTTTACCGCACACTCCTCGACCATGAAAAAAATCGTGATATTGCTGGCCGTTCTGGCCGCGCTGATCGGAATCGTTGTTGTCTCCCAAAACAGCCGCGACAAGCGGATGACGCGCACCCGCACCGCTGGCGCGAAGGAGCGCACCATGCTGCTGCCCGGACTCGACGTGAACAACATCAAAAAGATCCGCATCAAGGACACCACCAGCGAGGTGAACCTCAACGTAAGCGGAGACAAATGGGTGGTGGCCGAGCGCGGCAATTATCCGGCGAGCTTTGACAAGATCAGCCGTGTGATCATGGAACTGCGCGACCAAAAGGTCAGCAAGAACCAGCGCCTCGGCAAGAGCGCCTGGGGTGATCCAGCCGTGAAATTGCTTCCGCCCGGCGAAGGCGATGCGAAAGGGCAGGGCATGCTCGTCGATTTCCAGGACGCAAAAGGGAATGCGATCAAGTCCCTCATCCTCGGCGGCAATGTCGAGAGCCAAGGTGGAAAGAGCAGCGCCTCGCCTTTTGGCAATCAGTCTGAGGAGCGTCTTGTGCGCATCCCGGAGGACGCCGAGAAGGACACGATCTGGGTCGTCGGAAACTCCTTTTATGATCTCCAGGCCAAGCCGGTTGACTGGATTGAGAAGTCGTTCATCGACGTGAAGAAACTCAAGCAGGTGGAGATCACCGCGCCCGTCGCCGCCGATTCCTGGAAGGCCAGCCGCAAGGACGAGCAGTCCTCGTATGAGTTTCTCGACGCGAAGGCCGGCGAAGAACTCGACGATGGCAAGGCATCCATCAACGGGATGCTGACCAGCCCCACATTCAATGATGTGCTCACCAAGGACAAGGCCACCGCAGACTTCATGAAGGACGCCGTGAAGGCAAAGCTGGTCACCTTCGAAGGCTTTACCTACAACGTGCAGGCTTTGAAGAAAGGCAAGGACGCGGCCGACGAGAAGTTCTACCTCACCGTCAACGTCACGGCAGACTTCCCGAAAGAGCGTACGCCAGTGAAAGATGAGAAGGAAGAGGACAAGAAAAAGGCGGATGAGAAATTTGCCGCTGACAAAAAGGCGCTCGAGGAGAAGCTGGCGAAGGAAAAGGAAGCCGAAGGCTGGGTGTTTGAAGTCTCGAGCAGCACGGTCAGCTCGCTGCTGAAGAAGCGCTCCGAAGTTTTGAAGGACAAGGCGGCTCCGGCCACTCCCGCTCCCGATGGTGCCACACCTCCTGCCGCAGACGGCGCGAAGCCGCCGTCATCCGTGACGCCAGCCTTCCCGCCTGCGGCGATGACACCGCCGGCGGCGCGCCAGCCGATCAGCGTGACCACCCCTCCAGTCTCCGTGCCTCCGCTGCCGAAAGCTGACGCGAAGCCTGCAGACGCGCCGAAGGATAATCCTGCCGCGCCGCCAGCACAGCCGCCCGTGAGCGTGACCACGCCGCCCGTTTCCGCGCCGCCGTTGCCGACGACCGAGATCAAACCTGCGCAGACCGGCAAGGAAAATCCAGCCGCGCCATCTGCGCCAAAGCCTTACGCGAACCCGTGACCAGGCCGGCTAGCCTTGATTGAGAGCGTGCTTTGCTTCCAGGATCGCGCGCCGGTGCGTCACCGCATGGACACACACGGATGGATGGTGGTTTTTCTCCGCCGCAGAGGATAAGGATCCACATGTTGCGGAAGGCTGGTGAAAGAGAACCGTCACCCCGCTGGTTAAGCTAGCCACGCCATGCAAAACCGTCGCCGCTTTCTCACCACCGCCACTGCCGCAGGAGCGGCCATGCTTTCAAATCCCATCGCTGCTGCATCGGCGGTGAAGCGCAGAAACAAGCTTTGTGCGTTCACCAAGCATCTTCAAGGCCTGAGCTTTGATCAGATCGCCGACATTGCCGCTGAGTGCGGGCTTGATGGCATCGAGGCACCGTTGCGGCCCGGCGGACATGTCGAGCCAGCGCGCATCGAGGAAGACCTGCCGAAGCTGGCCGAAGCGCTGAAGAAACGCGGCCTGGAGATCACCATCATGACTTCCGGCATCAATCAGGTGAGCAAGGACCAGAACACCGAGGCAGTCCTGCGCACTGCGGCAAAGCTGGGCGTGAAGCGCTTTCGCATGCTCTATTTCAAATACGATCTGTCCAAGCCCATCCTCCCGCAGATCGAAGAATGGAGGCCGAAGATCAAGGACCTCGTGACGCTGTGCTCGGAACTTGGCATTCAGCCGCTGCTGCAAAATCACTCGGGCAAGGACTACTTCGGCGCGCCGGTGTGGGATGCGTATTCCATCATGAAAGACTTCACGCCGCAGCAGTTCAGCTTCGCCTTCGACATCTACCACGCCACGGTCGAAGGCGGCCTGAGCTGGCCGCTCGATCTCGCGCTCGTGGGCGACCACCTCGGCGCGGTCTATTTCAAGGACGTGAAATGGGTCGGCCGCGGCAAGGCGGAAGGCGTGCCGCTCGGCGCGGGCCAGGCCAGCCCCGACTTCGCGAAGATGCTGAACAAGCGCGGCTTCTCCGGCCCCGTCTCGCTGCACACCGAATACATGAAGGGCGATGTGAAGGATCCCGCGTTTGTGAAAGCAAGCGTCGATGCCTTCAGGCGCGACCTCGGCGTGCTGAATGAGTGGATGGGCTGGGCGTAAACCGAGCAAGGGATCGCCCCAGTTTTCCCAGGAGCCGCCCATAGCCAGGCTGCTCCCCCACAAGCCCGATTATGGCATGCGGCTGTTCGTGTCTCCCGCTCACGCGGAGCGATCATTCTACTTCGGCTTGGCCATCTCAAGCTGAACCAGATCCTTCCAACCCTGGCTTCCACGGGGGATGTTCATCAGCCAATCCTTTGCAGCGGAACGCTCCTCCTCCGTGGGTTGCAAGGCGCGGATATCCCCCATGGCCTTGGTTTTGTTGACCTCCAAGGTTGAGGCGATCAGCTCCAGATACTTGAATGCCACCAAGTCAAACCGCACGCAAAAGTGTGCGCGAAGTTGAGGACCGAAATCCATCGGCGTGGCTCGTTCACGCGCTCCAGGCGGCACGCCAAAGGTCTTGGCCACACTGGAGGCATCACAACTCAGCCAGCCCGGCGGCAGCGGCTGTGTAAACTGCATGCTGACAATTTCGATGCCTCGCGCCAGCACATCAGGCCATTCTTGGAGCGGGACAACCTCTTCCCGCTCGAACTGGCACCAGACATCGACATCATTGGTGACGCCTCGAAAACGAGGAAGACCGTGAAACAGAAAACAAGCGCCGCCGCAGATCAAAAACTCAAAACGTCTGGCATCACCCGCCTCCGGCTGCGCTGCTAACCATCGGCCCAATGCCTCCAGGGCAGCCAGCATGTTGGAACGAGAATGAAACGCCATGGTGATTCGTTCATCCCTTTCGGATCAGGGACACGGGTGCAAACGTTCCTCCGCTGTGGGCCACATGGCCTTCCTGCTTCAAGCGCACCACACGGGATCCACCTTGCGGATGGACCAGCGGATCAGGCAAATCGCTGATCGAGGTGATCCAAAAACACTGCTGCTTCCGATCCCAGACGGCGATGCCGCCATTGCGTCCCGTGCCTGAATACCACGCGCCATCTTTTAATCGGGACGGCGGAATTACCCGCGCCGCCGGTTCCGGGTGTCCCCATCGCTTGCGCGCCGCCGCCCGCGCCGCCTGAGTCTTCGCAGGAGATGAGGCGCTGCCGCCCCGCGCGCCGATGACACGATAATGGTCGGTGATGACAAGGGTTGCAGCGGCGGCGGTCAGTGCTCTTAAACTCATGCTTCGAGCATATGCCAAGCAGCTTCGCATCGCAACGATCTTGTCGCCATTTGGTTCGGTGCCTTCACACTTCTACCCGCCCAACGGAAGAAAACTGCCAACCGAAGCTCCTTCATTTCCAGGCCGGGACGGTCAGCCGGTTGGGTTGACCAGCACCCGCACGGGCGGCAGGTTCGCACATGCTCAGGATTCTTGCCGTCATCGTCACGTTCTCAGGCCTCGCTACCGCAGCCGACTGGCCTCAATTCCTCGGTCCGCATCGCAATGGGCAGGCTGATGAGCACGAGGCGAAATTGCCGGACAAATTTCCTGGCCAGCCCACGGAGCTGTGGCAAATGAAGCTCGGCTCCGGTTTCGCCGGACCCGCTGTCACCGATGGCAAGGTGGTCGTGTTTCATCGGGTCGAGGACGAGATCGTGATCGAGGCGCTCAGCGCGGGCGATGGCAAATCACAGTGGAAGTTCACCGCACCGACCGACTACCGCGACACCTTCGGCATGGATGAGGGGCCGCGTGCCACGCCGACGATTTCCGGCGGGCGCGTCTTCGCGCATGGAGCGGATGGCATGTTGTTCGCGCTCGATCTCACCACGGGCAGGCTGCTGTGGAAGTTTGACAGCAAGGCGGAGACAAACTCACCGCAGGGATTCTTTGGCCGCGCATGCGCGCCACTGGTCGTCGGCGGGAAGGTGATCATCACACCGGGCGGGACGCATTTTGGAAAACCTGCGGGCGTCGTCGCGCTCGATGAGGCCACTGGAAAACTAGTGTGGCAGAGTGTCGAGGACGAGGCGGGCAGCTCGTCGCCCATTCAATTCGGCGATCCCGCGAAGCCGCGCCTGCTTTGCTGGATGCGCAATGATCTCTGGTCGCTCGATGCCGCAACGGGAAAAGTGCGACACCACAAACGCCTGCGCTCCGAGATGGATGCTTCGGTCAATGCAGCCACGCCGATCCCGGTCGGAGAGGGCGATTACTTCATCTCCGCTGGCTACGGAGTCGGCGCCTCCACCTGGGCGCTGGAGCCCGATGACGAGCCATTTGGAGGCAGCCCGATGAAGGACGGCCTGTTCGAGAGCCACTACAGCACGCCGGTTTTCAGCGACTCCCACCTCTATGGATTCCACGACCGGCAGGAGACCGGCCAGCGCCTCCGCTGCGTTGATCTCAACGAAGGAAAGCTGAAATGGGACTCGCCCCGCGTGCCCGGCGGCACGCTGCTCATCGTGCATGACAAGCTGGTGTGTGTGACCGAGCAGGGCGAGCTGTGGATCGTCAAAGCCACGCCCGATAAATTCGATCAGCTCCACATCTCGCAAATCCTCCGCGCCGGCCACCGCTCCTATCCCGCATATTCCGATGGCGTGCTTTACGCTCGGGACGCCAGCGTGATCGTGGCCGTGAGATTGCGCTAGGCCGTCGCGGCGGTCGGCTCCGGAATCGATGGCACCTCAAAGTCCGGGCGGATGCCGCATGATGTAGCCGCTCGAGGGCCGGGACTTGGTGGTCCACTTCGGACCCTCGCGCGCTCCGTTGTAGCCGGTGTCCATCCGCAGGCCGGCCACGACGATGAA
>JANOBO010000031.1:0-46317 GCA_031411695.1 Verrucomicrobiaceae bacterium | reverse complement strand
TTCAAAACCAGCTCGCGTTGCCTGCGGCCGAAGGATTTCATTTCCTCCCACGAGTTGATGTCGAGCCCGGGATAGATGGCGGTGACCGGGAGTGGCTGTGGGTTTATGATCCAACCGAATGGGATGCTTTGGCGGAGAAGTTGCAAGTGCCCAGTGCTCAGTGCCGAAGTCCACCAGTCCTCGAGCTGCGGCACCCAGAACAGCGCGAGCCAGAGTTTTTCTTCGAGGAAAGCTTTCAACGGCGGCGTGAACTGCATCTCGCCCGAGATCGCGAGCCGCAGCATTTCGTCCGCGTGCGCGACATTCCCGAGATCGAACAACTCGAAGAACCGGTAGCAGTTCTTTAATCCGCCCTCCGCGATCTGTGCCCCGCACTCCGCGTCTCGAATGACGCGGCGATCACCGATCCGCGCCGCGAGCCATCGCATCTCCGGGATGTAATCGGCGGACTCCTGCGAGATGAGGATGTCTTCAGCAGGGAAGGCGGCGGCGAAGTTTTTGAGCATGCCGTCCGCGCCGCCGATCACGTCATCCCCGAGCGAGGCGTACGTCTGGTTCAGCCACGCGGTGAGGCCGATGCCGCCGGGGATGGAGTCCAGCTCGGAGATGCAGACACCGTTTTCCGTGAGCACGAGATCCGGGCGGATGACGCGTGGCAGCTCATCGTGCCACGCCGCGTGGCGGCCCAGCTCCACGACGCGCGCTGGCTTGCCTTGATCGAGCAGTCGAGCCACCCACGGATGCACACGGCCGGCCGCGCTTTCGAAGTAGAGCCGGTTGCACGATCGTTGGAACGCGAGCAGCGCGGGGCCGAGCGCGTCGATGATGGCGACGGTGCGGGCATCGAGCGCGAAGGGCTCCGGCGAGAGCACCCACTCCTTGTCGCGAAAAAATCCGCCGGAGGGAAAGGCGGCGCGGATGGTGCGGACGCGGTCGGAGGTGAGGATGATCTTTGGCACAGCGGCGGCGGATGAAACGCGAACGTGCGCCGCGCGTCAATGTACGCGCTTGCCTTTCTTCGCCGCGCTTCCTATCCTCGCGCTCCATGAGCGAAAACCACGACCGCAACGCACACATCGACTGGGCAAAGCTGGAACAGAAGCCCGAGTTCCGCCGGCTGCTGTCGAGGAAAGCGCGCTTCATCGTGCCGACGACCGTTTTTTTCCTGATCTACTATCTGGCCCTTCCGGTGCTCGTCGGCTACTGGCCGGAGCTCATGAAGAAGCAGGTGTGGGGGAAGGTGAACGTGGCCTATGTGTTCGCGCTCTCGCAATTCTTCATGGCTTGGATCGTGGCGTTCATCTACGTCCGCGTGGCTGCGAAGTGGGACATCGAGGCGGCCCGCATCATCCAGGGCCACGAGTGATGCGTCGCTGAAAGCTCTCTCCTTCACCTTCACCCTTCCCGTCTCCCTCATGATCTCCGTTCCTCTCGTCATGTTCCTCGCCTTTGTGGCGCTCACGCTGCTCATCACCTTCTGGGCGGCGAAGAAAAACACCGGTGCCAGCGCTTACTTTGCCGCTGGCCGCAGCATCACTGGCTGGCAGAACGGGCTGGCTGTCGCGGGGGATTACATGAGCGCCGCCAGCTTCCTCGGCATCTCGGGGATGATCTGCTTCAGCGGCTACGACGGCTTCATGTACTCCGTCGGCTTCCTCGTGGCCTACATCACCGTGCTGCTCGTCGTGGCGGAGCCCCTGCGCAATGCTGGCAAATACACGATGGCCGATCTGCTGGCCTACCGGCTGAAGCCACGCCCCGTGCGCGCGCTGGCCTCGCTGAGCACACTCACGGTGTCCACCTTTTACATGATCGCGCAGATGGTCGGCGCGGGCGTCATCATCAAGCGGCTCATCGGCCTCGAATTCGCCCCGGCAGTGATCGGCGTGGGCGTGCTGATGCTCGTGTATGTCGTGTTCGGCGGCATGCTGGCCACCACCTGGGTGCAGATCATCAAGGCGCTGCTGCTCATGGCCGGCGCGCTGATGCTCAGCTATCTCGTCCTGCAATATCACGACTTCAGTTTCACCAAGTTCTTCAACGCCGTCTCTCATGCCGACTACGCGGGCACCGCCGAGCCGAAGAATCTGCTCGAGCCCGGCCTGAAGTTCGGCGTCGCCGTCGCCGGGCCGTGGGGTCCGCTGGATCTCGTGTCGCTCGGCCTCGGCCTCGTTTTGGGGACCGCCGGCCTGCCGCACATTCTCGTGCGCTTTTACACCGTGCCAGATGCGAAGACGGCCCGCTCCAGCGTGGTGTGGGCCATGGTCATCATCGGATTGTTTTACATCATGACGACCTTCTTCGGATTCGGAGCCGCCACCATTTTGGAAAAGTCGCTCATCCTGACTCCTGAGGGCAAGCCGGACACGAACATGGTGGCCCCCATCCTCGCCCAGCAGCTTGGCGGAGAGTTCTTTTTCGCCTTCATCAGCGCCGTGGCATTCGCCACCATCCTGGCCGTCGTCGCGGGCCTTACCATGAGCGCCAGTGCCAGCTTCGCGCACGACTTTTATTCCAACGTGCTCCATCACGGGAAGGAGAACCGGCCGGGCATGGAGGTCCGTGTCGCACGCATCACAGCGTTTTGCGTCGGGGCGGTGAGCATCGGCATCGCGATCTATCTCGGGCCGAGTGTGAATGCCGCCTTTCTCGTGGGCCTCGCGTTTGCCGTCGCGGCGAGCGCAAACCTCCCTGTCATCGTGCTCAGCGTCTTCTGGAAGCGCTTCAACACTGCCGGCGCCGTGGCGGGCCTGAGCGTCGGGCTCCTCTCCTCCATCATTCTCATTCTCTTGAGCCCGAACGGCATGTTCGGCAAGGCGGGTGCCATCTTTCCGCTCGAGAATCCTGGCATTGTCAGCATTCCGCTAGGCTTCCTCGCGGCATGGCTCGGGTCGATGTTCACTGCGCGCGACCTCGAGGCGGAGGCCAAGTTTGCCGAGCTGCAAGTGCGTGCGCACACCGGCCTCGGCTCCGAGAAGGCCACGAGTCATTGAGCGCGCTCAACGACGGCGCGGGATTTGAGGATTCGTTGCGCTCGCGGGGTAGTTGTATTTCGCCAGCAGGTATCAAGGCCGGATCATCTTCAGCCGCACAAAGCGACGCCCAGCCGAGCCGGTGGGCACGGTGGCTTGCACTTGCTGGATGCTTGGAAGCTCATCCGCCGCGTGCAAAAGGGCGGCGAGGCCGAGGCGGCACGGGCGATGGAGGAGATCTGCCAGCAGTATTGGTACCCGCTCTACGCCTTTGCGCGACATCGCGGTTTCAGCGCGCAGGACGCTGAGGACCTCCCGCAGGTTTTTCTCCAACGTGTCATCACCAGCGAGACCATCCAGCCCCGCGCAGCAGGGGAAAGGCCATCTGCGCTCCTTCATGCTCTGGCTGCTCAAGCGCGTGATCAGCAATCACGTCCGCGACGCCACCGCCGGGAAACGCGGCGGCTCCTTCACCGCCACCATCTCGCTCGATGACGACAGCGCGGAAGATCGCTTTCCGCGCGAGCCAATCGACAAGCACGATCCCGACACGCTCTTCGACCGCGCCTGGGCAAAAGGCGTGCTCGCCGCCGCACACGATAATGGAGGATAGGCTTTTCGCCTGTCAACGGAGGTCAGCTGTCAGCCTTCGTCCGATCAGTCTGATGAAGGCACTTGGATCCAACCGCCGCGCTGAAGCCCGTCATCCATTGTCAGGCGGAAAGCCTGACTTCCATCGCCAGGCCTGGAGCCCTATCCTCCGGACTCATCCCTCGACCAAAATGCCGCCGCGAATCCAGGAGTTCTGCGCGGACCCGTTCGAAGATCCCTCCTCTTTATTGGCATCCGCCATCCACAGATACAGGGGAGGACTGATCGCGTGCTTGGTTCTTTGATTCCCCGCCACTCGTAACTCAATGACTCACCGCTCAGCCACGCCGGGCCGCCGAGCAGGTTTGGCACGCTCATGTATGCGATGTGGAATCCTCTGCCGAGCAGCGCGATGTCAGGCGCGGGCTTCTGGCCGAAGAACTCGCCATGCCAGCACCACGGCCGGCCGGGCGCGGCATCCTTCGGCGTCACGACGAGCACGGGCCTTCCATCGACTTCGAAATCGTAGCGGTCACAGCCGTTCCACACGAACTTCTTACCGGGGAGCGGCTGCGGCTGACGTTGGTGCGCTTCGATCTTTGGGCAAGCCGGCGGCTTGCCCCACCTCTGCCTGAATCTGATGCGTGAGTTCCCCCGCCTGCTTCATGGCCTGCTCAATCGGCAGGCCTGGCGCGACGCCGGGCCGCTGATGTCCTGCGGCGCTGAGGTAGGCGGCGCTGAGCAGGCGCTGCCGCTTGGCCACGAGTTTGTGCAGCGCGCTGAGTTTTCCTTCCGGCGCGGTGAAGTCGCTGAAAGTGTGGGCATGCTCCACACCCCAATGCCGGAGGATCTGCCGCGCCATGAACCAGTGGCCCTCGGGGCCGGGATGCACGCCGTCCTTGGAAATGAACGCGGTGGCATCCTTCTGCCGCAGTGCCGTGAGCGCGGCATCCATGGGCTGATGGATGTCGATGACCTGCCATCCCTGTGCGCGCTGTTCGACCAGCCACCGGCTGTAGGCGCCGAGCACGTCGTTGTAAAATGGTGCCTCGCCCTTCTTCTGCACCGGATCATAGGTCGGCGGGGTGAGATGGATCACGTCCTGCACGCCGGCGGCTTTGGCCTTGTCGCGCAGGAGCTGGATGCCGTCCTTGTACTTTTGAAAGCGGCCGTCATCGAGCGGGAGATAGATGCCGCAGTTCATGCCGTAGCACGCGAGGATGAACTCGGGCTTCGTGGTGGCGAGCATGCGGTCCAGCCGCTCATGCAAATCCGGACGCGGGAATTTGCCACCAGCGTGACCCTCCTCAGACAGGCCGGACACGGTCTCGCTGCTGAGGCCGAGACCGAGGATCTCATAGCGCCGCGCGGTGTCCGCGATGAGAACGGTCTCGACATACTCGATGTATTGACCGGAGTGCGTGATGCTGTCGCCGAGAAATAAGATGCGCCGCACATCGGGCAAGGCGGCCGCGCGCAGCGAGACGGAGCAAGCGATGACAAACAGGAGGGTGACGATTTTCATGTGGAGAGCCGATACAGCGCGCGCCGCATTTTCTTTCCGACTAGCGCGCGTGCGACGCAATGTGGCGCTGCGGGAAACTGAGGCTTGATCGGCCGGGCCGGGACGGTAAACAATACGCCACATGTTGCGGCTCACGATTCTTGGCAGCGGAAGTTCCGGCAATTGCGCCGTGGTATCCACGGGGGAGACCACGCTGCTGATCGATGCGGGGCTGAGCGCGCGGCAGATCGTGCAGCGGCTGGAGCTGGCAGGCATGAGCCTGGACGAGGTGAACGGCATCCTGCTGAGCCACGAGCACGGGGATCACACACGCGGCATGGAAATCCTGTGCCGGAAGCACGCCATCCCGGTGCTGTGTACCTCGCTGACGCAGGAGTCGCTGGCGGGCAGCATCGTCTTCAAATCTCCGCCGCGCTGGCAGCTCATGCAGACAGGCTGCGCGTTTGAGTTTCGTGACCTGCGCATCGAGAGCTTCTCGGTCCCGCATGACGCGGTGGACCCCGTGGGCTTTGTCATCGCCGACGCTGAGTCGCGCCTCGGCGTGTTGAGCGATGTGGGCTTCATCACGCGGCTCATCATCGAGCGGCTGCGCTCCGCGCATTCGCTCTTCATCGAGGCAAACTACGACGCGCGCCTGCTGGAGGCCGACACGAAACGGCCGTGGGCCACGAAGCAGCGCATCAGCTCGCGGCATGGACATCTCTCGAATGACCAGGTGGCGGAGCTGATCGAGGCGGTGGCGCACGATGACCTGCACCACATCGTGCTCGGCCATCTGAGCGATGACTGCAACGATCCCGACACCGCGGTTCGGCGCGTGCATGAGGCGCTGCGCTGCGCAAACGTGGACGGTGTGAACGTGCGCTGCGCCGGCCGCCACCAGCCCACGGAGACGCTCGAGGTGGCGCGGCGCTTCAGCCGGCGCATGGAAGTGGCGGCCGCAGTGGAGCTGCGCCAAGCAGTGCTGTTCTGAGCGCGCGCCGTGCGGCGCGTGACCGAGGCCCTGATCGTCAGGCAGAGATGCCCCATGTTCGTTTTTGAATCCGGTGGTGCTGCCTGCAAATGCGACGCCCAAACATCTCGACAAATCTTCCGTCTCCTGCCGTAATGCCGTGTCTCCTACCATGATCTGGCTGCAAAATTACGATCCACTTCACAATGCCGCGCTCTCCACACTCGTTGCGGCGATTCCCGTGGTGGCGTTGCTCGGCTTGATCGCCTGGGGCCGGATGCCGATTCATAAGGCGGCTGTGGCGGCGCTCATCCTCGCGCTCGGCGTCGCCATCTTCGCCTACGGGATGCCGGTGAAGTCGGCGGCGATGGCCGCGGTGAACGGCGCCTGCTACGGCCTCATGCCCATCGGGTGGATGATCCTGAACATCATTTTCCTCTACAAGCTCACCGTCGAGAAAGGCTGGTTCGAGGTGCTCAAAGGGCAGATGACGCGTCTCGCGCCTGATCCCTGCACGCAGGTGATTCTCATCGCGTTCTGCTTCGGCGCGTTCTTTGAGGGCACCGCCGGCTTCGGATCGCCCGTCGCCATCACCGCCGCGCTCATGATCCAGCTCGGCTTCAAACCCCTGCAAGCCTGCGGCCTCGCGCTCATCGCCAACACCGCGCCCGTTGCCTTCGGCGGAATGGGCACACCGCTCATCGCGCTCAATGCAGTCACAGGCATCGACATCCATGTGCTCTCGCAGATGGCGGGCAGGCAGTTGCCGTTCTTCTCCGTCATCATTCCGTTCTGGATCGTCGGCGCGCTCGCCGGATGGCAGGGCATCCGCGGCGCGTGGAGCACAGCGCTCACCGCCGGCGTCGCATTCGCGGTGCCGCAGTTCCTCATCTCAAATTACCACGGCCCGTGGCTCGTCGATATCCTCTCCTCCATCATCTCGATCATCGCCGTGGTCGTGCTGCTGCGGTTCCGAGGGAAAAGCCCCGCCGCTCCCGCAGACGAGGCGAGGGATCCCGCGCGCGTGCTCTGCTGGTCGCCCTGGATCATTCTCAGCGTCGTGGTTTTCATCTGGAGCATGACACCGGTTAAAAAAGGTCTCGACTCCCTTTTCATCCACATCATCAACGTGCCGGATCTTCACGAACTCGTGCAACGCGTTCCACCCGTCGCGCTCGAAGGCTCGTCACCTGAGAAGGCGGAATACAAACTCAATCTCCTCTCCGCCACCGGCACCGGCATCTTCGTCGCCGCGCTTCTCGCCGGCCTGCTCATGCGCTTCTCGCTCGCACGCATGGCACGGCTGTACATCCAGTGTCTCTGGGCGCTGCGCTTCTCGCTCGCCACCATCGCCGCGATGCTCGCGCTAGGTTACGTCACCAAGTACAGCGGCGCGGACGCGACGATGGGCCTCGCGCTCGCGCAGACCGGCTGGATGTATCCCTTCTTCGGCACCATGCTCGGCTGGCTCGGCGTGGCGCTGACGGGCTCCGACACCTCATCGAACGTGCTCTTCGGCAGCCTGCAAACCATCACCGCGCAGCAGGTCGGCGTCAGCCCCGTGCTCATGGCCGCCGCGAACAGCACCGGCGGCGTCATGGGCAAGATGATCGACGCGCAAAGCATCGTCGTTGCCAGCACCGCGACGAACTGGTACGGCCACGAAGGCAGCATCCTCCGCTACGTCTTCTGGCACAGCCTCATCCTCGCCGCGCTCGTCGGCGTGCTCACGTTTCTCCAGGCCTATGTGTGGCCCTTCACGCTGATGGTGCCGTAAAGTGGTGCAAGCCGCTGGCTTGCACTCTCAAACCACACAGCAAATGCTCCGCACACCCGGCGCGACATCCTCCACACGAAAGCTCACCGGCAGAAACTTCTCAATCAGCTCCATGTTCGTCCGCGAGTGATCCGTGATCGAAAGCGCGTGAAACACACCGCCACCCGCCAGCGCCATCGGCAGCAGCAATTGATCCGCGAGATGCGCACCCATTGGCGCCGACGACGCGAGATAGCCTCGCAACCCCTTCGCCGCACCAGTCGCCACGGCTTCCGCCGATTTTCCCATCTGCGCGATGCCGCTCACGATCTCGCACACGTTCGCAAAGCGCGCGCCGAGCAGGATCGCGTTGCCAGGCCCCGCGCTGTCGTTTGCAAAATGCAGCTCCA
The DNA here is from genome assembly GCA_031411695.1 of Verrucomicrobiaceae bacterium. Lineage (GTDB taxonomy): Bacteria > Verrucomicrobiota > Verrucomicrobiia > Verrucomicrobiales > Verrucomicrobiaceae > JAIBCL01. The sequence continues at coordinate 38,111 of JANOBO010000031.1, read as the reverse complement.
CTTTATCCTCCGGCCACTCGAGCAGCCGCGCCGCCGTCGCGATCTCCCGCTCGGCGATGTCGCGATGCAAATGCGCGTGCAGCACACGGCCAAAGGTTTCCAACAGCTCGCCACGCTCGGTGAGTTCCAGCTTCCTCCACTTCTTGATCGGTTGAATCGCTGCTGTGATCACGCCGCCACCGGCCTGCATGAATCCATGCCGCTCCAGTGTCACCGCAGCCTTCACGCCCATGCTCTTCATCACCGGCAGATAACATTGCTCGATGAACTCAAACGGCGGAGCCATCGGATTGTGTGTCCCGCCTTCGATCCGCAGCGTGCTTGCCGTGTCCGCATGAAGCAACGCCGGCAGAAGCGTCTGCAATACCAGCGTCGTGCTCCCGCCCGAGCCGATCGCGAACGAGTAGTCCCCTCCCACGACTTTCCCCGGCGCGAACACCAGCTCCACCGATCCCATCTCCGCGCCATCCACGCTCGCGCCGCAAATCTCTGCCGCCGCCTTCACGCACGTCAGATGCTGCCGCATCAACCCCGGTTTCGGCCGCTTCCCACGTATGTTCGTCATGCGAAACGCCTGTCCGGTCACGAGCGCCAGCGACAACGAGGAACGCAGCAATTGCCCGCCGCCGGACACGCCGGAGATTTGGAGGATGGAGGTGTTTTTCATGAGGGATTCAGAGATTGCGGGGTTTTGCGCCGGGTAGTAGGATGAGTGCGTTATGAGCGCGATGACATTTGAGATTCCTGTCGGCAGCATTCCCGGACTTCAATTGCGGGACGGCATGCCGTTTCGTGGTTTCTTCAAAGAAGGCAAGATGCAAGTGACTGTGGACACGAGCGCGGCGGAAAATGAGACACCGCCTGCGATCACAAATCGGGAAAAGGCGGCACGAGAGTATGTCGAGGCAGTGCGTGGCGCGCTCACGATGCCGACGCAGGAGGATCGGGATGCCGATCCGCGTTTCGCCTACCTCTACAAGAAGCATGTGCTCTGCATCCCCTCCGATGAACTTTTTTGAGTCTGTTGCATGCGCATCTTTTTTGACACCAACGTGCTGCTGAACTCGGCTTTGAATGAGCCGGGTGGCGCGGAAAGCGAGCGCTGCGTTCGCCTCTGCGGCGCGGGAACTCATGACGGCTGGATCGCGTGGCATTCGATCTCGAACGTGCATTACGTCATACGTGGCAGGACAAAGTCGAAGACTTATGCCACACAAACCATCGCCAAACTTCTCGCCTGGGCTGAAGTCGCCGAAACAAAAAAGCCCGATGCCCTCGCTGCCATCAGCTACGGCATGACGGACTTCGAAGACGCCCTCCAGCTCGCCGCCGCGCTCGCGTGTGGCGCTGATGTGATCCTCACGCGCAACACGGAGGACTTCAAAGCCAGCTTCATTCCCGTGATGACTCCAGAGGAGTTTCTGGCGAAGCACGCTCCTGTTACTCCGCCTCATGCTTGATGGCGACGGCAGAGAGAGTACCCGCAGCTCAGGAAATGAGATGGCTTTTGAAGGCGAATTAAACAAGACTGGTTCCATGAGTTTTACATCTGATAAACCAGTGGAGAGCATGCGCATGGTTTCGGCTGACATTGCTCGAGACTATCTCCAGAGACAGTCGGCGATGTCGCTGGAGGAGTGGATTCGACAGTTGCGCAGATTTGATGAGGTGGTCCGGCAACCATCGCCGCCATTATCAGGGTGGTTTTTGCCTCGCTGGCTCACATGGAAACGCTGAGGCAGGTTTCGTTGCCTGATGGTTTGGGGCAGACGCGCGGCTCCGAGCACGAGGTATGGATTTCTCCCGATGGACGACGAGTTATCAAAGCGACTCACCCCGGCGAGCATGGCCGTGTGTTTGGACCGCAGCGCTTCGCCACACAGGCAGAGTATTTTGAGCGCATCCGGAGGATGAATGAGGAGTTTTGTCTCGATTGGAGAGTTGAAGGTGTTCATGGCAGTAAAAAGCGAACGCGCATCGTCACCAGTCAGCCGTTGTTTGCTGGCGAACCGCCGAGTCATATTCAGATTCAAAAACATCTTCGTGATTTTAGTTTTCGTCCTCACAGGACTCGATTCGGTGATGCCTGGTTTCGCAAAGAAGACGGCTTGTTGATCTCAGATGCTGAACCCAAAAATGCAGTTTTGACTCGCGCAGGAATCATTCCTTTTGATTTTCTCATTTCCCGGCCAACGCGGGACCTGCTGGAGGCATCTGGAATCAAGTAGAAGCACCATCTCACACCCCACGGCACACAAATGTCCGATCTGAATCCATACACGCCGCCGCAGACTCCATCGAGCGCAGCACCGGCAGATCGTCCGAGTGCTACAAAGCTCGCAAAAATCGGAGCCTGGCTGCAAATGCTTCCTCTGCTTGGCAGCATCGGGACCGTGATTGGACTGTTGAACGCCTTCGAAACACTCGGAACAAGCGGTGTCGGAGATCCGTCGCACCTCAGTGCGGCCATTGGTGAGGTGCTGATCTCAACCGCCTTGGGCTTTATGGGCGGCATGGTCGGATGCGTGATGCTTTGGGTAGCTGTGTTTGTGCAGCGATGCAGCGCCCGCTGGGTGCGGGTGGTTTTCTGGCTTTCCGTTCTGCCTGCATTGATTGGAGCCTTCATGCTCGTGATGCTGGTCGTCAGCGCTTCGCGCGGCGCGTACTGAGGGCGGCTCGCCCTCAGGCGGTGGGCCGGGTGTATTCCGCGCCACATGGCTCCGACTCAAAATAAATCCCCTCGCGGAACCGCCCGGTCAGTTGTGCATCCGAACGCACCACACCCATCCACACCAACCCTGAACGGGCGGGCTGTAGCCACACCCGTTCCGCATCAAATGCATCCGCCCTCACTACGTCAATCATCCGCCTCCGCCGCGTCCTTGATCACAAAGCGCGCTTTGAGTTTGCACACCTGCTGCGCAAGGCCGGCGGCCTCCACGCTGCGGAGCACTTCTTTGAAATCCTTGTACGCATTCGGTGCTTCATCGATCGGATACTGCCGTGCGTTGAAGAGGATGTCGTGCGTGTCGAAGTCGGCATCGACGGTCTTTTGATCGAGCGTGCGCGCGGCGTGTTTGCGGCCCATGCAGCGGCCGGCACCGTGGTTCACGCTGTAGCAGCTTTTCACGGCATCGGGTTTTGCGACCATGACCACGGAGCCATCGCGCGGATTTCCGGGCAGCAGGATCGGGTGCCCCGTGCTGGCGAAGGGCGTCTCTTTGAGCGCGTGATGCCCAGCGGGAAAGGCACGCGTGGCGCCTTTGCGGTGGACCCAGGCGAGCTGGTTATCCACCACCTCCTGCCGCGCGATGTTGTGGCTGATGAAGTACACCAGCTCACCTGTCGTCCCTGGCAGCACTTCTTGGAAGGCCTCCAACACCAGCGCATTGATGAGCATGTGGTTCACCGTGGCGAAGTTCGCTCCGAGCGCCATGTCATCGAGATACGCATCCGCCTCGGGTGTGCCCAGCGGCGCATAGACGAGCTGTTTGTCATCGGCAGGAAAGGCGAGGCCCCAAGTGCGGAAGAAGCCCTCCAGCGACTTGAACTGACGCTGCGCCAGGATGTTCCCGAACCCGCGCGATCCGCAGTGGCTCAGGAAGGCGACGTGATTGTCCCGCAGGCCAAACACCTCCGCCGTCGCGCGCATCGCAGCGTCATCATCGAGCTGCACCACCTCGCACTCGCCGAAGTGGTTTCCACCACCGTAGGAGCCGAGCTGCATCATCTTGTTTTCAAAACCCGCGAAGCCATTGAATGCGCGCATCTTATCCAGGCGCTCATTAAGCGTGGAGACGTTCCCATCGTGACCAACGTGCGCGCTGTCCTCGCAACGCAGCGCCCACTCCGGCGGGATGCCGAGCGCCTCGCACACACTCTGGCTTGCGCCTTCCGTGCAAGCCTGCACGCCAAGCTCCGCCGACACGCGGCGCGACTTTTTCGCCTCGCGCTGACCACGCCCAGGCCCCGTCGGTGTCCGCTCGAGGATTGCGTCGATCAAGCGGCGGCGGATTACTTTGTCCACGATCTCCTCGGCAGGAATGTTCATCTGCAGGAGCGACATGGAGCACTTGATGTCCACGCCCACCGGTCCCGGATAGATGTGCGTCGGCGACACCATCACGCAGCCAACCGGCGCACCGTAACCGGAGTGCGCGTCAGGATTCAAAACGAGATCCGTCACGCCAGGAGCCGAGCGCGAGTTCAGCGCCTGCTCGATGCAGTTCTGGTCAAAGGACGACCGAATCGCCTCCGTCCCGATCACGGTGATCGGTTTCCCGGCGTTGTTGCGGGCAGGGAGGATGGCTTCGGCTTCGGCGGTGATGTGGAAGGGGGATTTGGACATGGTTGGAGAAATGGAGTGTTGGGGTTGTGGATGAATTGAATCGGGGGACTGAGTGATTGCGATTGAGTTGGGTATTGGTTAGCTTGCGCCCATGACGATCACAGTGAGTGAGTTTCAAACTCTGGGCGCATCATTGCTGGAGCGCGCCTGCAGGCTCCATGAGGAGGTGTCCATCACGGATGCCGGTGTCGTCGTGGCTCGATTGATTCCGGAGCGCGCGCCGGGCAAATCCTGGCACCAGCTCCGTGGCGCAGCGGTCATCTGCGGTGATCTGACTCAGCCTGTCATGACCGACGACGAGGTCGCCGCTGCATTGCAAACCGAAGCCGCAAACCTGACAAAGCCGCATGGTGATTGACACCCACATCTGGGTCTGGTGGATGAACCGCGATGCGAACCTGTCTACCGCAGCGCTCGATTTGCTCGATGCTATCAGCCCGCGGCCTGTCGTCGCGGACATCAGCCTGTGGGAAGTCGCAATGCTGGTGATGAAAGGCCGGATCACACTGAAGACTCCACTCAGGGAATGGTTGGAGACAGCCTGCGGTGCCGTGCTAGTGGTGCCGGTGACACCAGGCAGCGCCGCTTGTGTCACAACACTTCCCGCCACCTTCCACGGCGATCCAGCAGACCGCATCATCGTGGCGACGGCATTGGAATTGGGCCTGCCGCTGATGACGGAGGATAAAAGGATTCGAAGGTCTGATTGTGTGCAGATCATGGATTTACCGGTTTGATTTTGATTCGATGGTCGGAGCTGACATCACGCTTTCACCAGCACCTTCAGTTTATCCGAGTCCGTCAGCCCCAGCACGAGGGTGTTTCCTATGCTGGTTCCGACTTCCTGGAGGGTCTGGAGGTAGCGGAGTTGCAGGAGCTCCGGGTTGTCGCGCATGAGCTTGGCGGCGTTCGCGAGCGTGCGCAGCGACGCCGTCTCCGCGCGGGCTTTCTCAAGACCGGCCTGCGCCTCCTGACGCTGTTGCAGCGCGGACATGAAGCTGCGTTTCAGCTCGGCTGGCAACATGACATCGCGGATGTCGATGCGGTCCACATTGATCCCGAGCGTGCTGGCACGATCAGCGATGAGCGCGAGCAGTTTGGCTCCGTGTCCGGCTTTCTGTTGCAGGAATGTCTCCGCCGCATCCGCAGCCACGACCTGACGCAGCGCGAGCTGCATCTCGGTGTAGAGCACGGCGGCGGCATCGCTCGTCGCGCGATGCATCGTGAGCGCATCGCTCACGCGGAAGGTCGCAAGCGCGCTGACCTTCAGCACGACCTGGTCGGCGGTCAGCAGTTCCTGGCCCTGAACGAGGATCATCTGCTCGCGGTTGTCGATGCGCTTCACCTCATGACCGGAAGTCCACATGCGGTGTTTCCCCGGTGCGAGCATGCGGAGGTAGCGGCCATGCTGGAAAAGCAGCGCGGTTTCGTGATCCTGGATCACAAAGCTGATCCCGGCGGCTGGACGAATGGTGGAGATGAAGGTGGTCATGGATTTGTGATTTCAGATTTTGAATTTCAGATTTGAATTTCCCCCCCGGATGGCTGGCGGTCTGCTGACGGAAGCCGCCGGGTCCGAACGCGGCGGGAATCGCCGCGACACCAGACAGCTCGCAAAGTCATCAGGCCGTTGTGTCCATCTGCCGGAGCAGACTTTCACCCCAGCCATCCGGGAAGGTTATGTCGATGGGGATTCGAACCCCGAGGTTGCCCTTTTCCAAAGGTGTCCTCCTCACCGATGCGCGGCTCCCATTGGCACATCGCCGCTGGTCGCCGCATGGAGTCGGAGAACGGAAGGTTGTATTGCTAGCCGCGTGCCAAGTCCTCCATGCCGGTATCGGACTGACGCTGGAGGCCTTGTAGAATCAGGGAAAGAAAAAATACGAGCTGATGTTTTGCAGCGCCAGTCTTGGCGCAGGATCAAATCTTCTATCTCTCAATAGATAGCTATTTATCTTTCAGGCTATTGGCTCTATCAAATCTGGGCGGATCATGCGTCCGCACTCACATTCATGAAACGCATCGTCGTATTTGGCTTCCTTGGCACCTCGCTTGACAGGGCGCAGGGCGCGGATCGTTGGTCGAAGTGGCGGCCGACGGTGGCGATGTGTCAGCAGGAGGTTCTGCTCATCTCGCGGCTGGAACTGCTCGCGGAGCCGAAGTTTGCGGAGGTGACGAAGACAGTCATTGCGGACATCCGGCAGGTGTCGCCGGAGACGGAGGTGCGCGTGCATGATGTCGTGTTCAAGGACGCCTGGGACTTCCAAGAGGTCTATGAGCGGCTCTATGATCTCGTGAGCGGGTACGACTTCCAGCCGGAGAAGGAGGACTACCTCATCCATCTCACGACGGGCACGCATGTGGCGCAGATTTGCTGGTTTTTGCTCAACGAGGCCAACTTCATCCCGGCGCGCTTGCTGCAAACTTCGCCCACACGCAAGGATGCGCGCGATACCTCGGCGGCGGGGCGCTATGAGGTCATCGACCTCGATCTGTCGAAGTATGACCGGCTCGCCACGCGCTTCGCGCAGGAGCAGGAGCGGACGCTGGATTTCCTAAAGAGCGGCATTGCGACGAAGAGCAAGGGCTTCAACAAGCTCATCGAGCAGATCGAACTCGTAGCCGTGAACTCACGCGCTCCCATCCTCATCATGGGGCCGACGGGCGCGGGCAAATCCATGCTCGCCAGCCGCATCTATGACCTGCGTCGCACGCGCGCCGGACTCGGCGGACGACTCGTGGAAGTGAATTGCGCCACGCTGCGTGGTGATCAGGCGATGTCCGCGCTCTTCGGCCACAAACGTGGTTCGTTCACGGGCGCGCAGTCGGACCGGCCCGGCTTGCTCAAGGAGGCAGACAAAGGCCTCATCTTCCTCGATGAAATCGGCGAGCTCGGCCTCGACGAGCAGGCCATGCTGCTGCGCGCCCTCGAAGACAAGACCTTTCTCCCGCTAGGCAGCGACAAACCGGTGCAGAGCGACTTCCAGCTCATCGCCGGAACGAATCGTGATCTACGCCGCGAGGTGGCGGCGGGCAAATTCCGCGACGATTTGCTTGCGCGGATCAACCTATGGACCTTCACGCTGCCGAGTCTCGCGGAGCGACGTGAAGACATCGCGGCAAATCTGGATTTCGAGCTGGAGCGCTTTGCGAAGTCGCATCGGCGCAAGGTGAGCTTCAACAAAGAGGCGCGTGAGGCATTCCTGAAGTTCGCGCGCAACCCCGATGCCAAATGGTACGCGAATTTCCGCGATCTGAACGCCGCCGTGACGCGCATGGCCACGCTGGCGCCGAAGGGGCGGATCACGCTGAGTGAAGTCGAGGCGGAGATGGCGCGGCTGCGTGAGGGGTGGCGTGATGTCGGGGAGAAAGTGCTCAGTGGTCAGTCTTCCGTGCTCAGTGAAGAAGCGAGGCTGAAGATCGACCCGTTTGATCTGGCGCAGCTCGATTTTGTGATCGGCATGTGTCGTGAGAGCAAGACGCTGTCGGATGCGGGCAGGAAACTCTATGCCGTTTCGCGAACGAAACGCAGCGTGACGAACGATGCAGACCGCTTGAAGAAATATCTCTCGCGGTTTGATCTCACCTGGGCCGGCATACAGGGCGGATGATGTTCTGACATGTTTCCCTCGCTCGTCGGAACTCTGGCGAGTTCCGCTACTGGACGACCAGCCGCCATACCAGGCCTAGCACCGCGCACGCACCGATCGTGCTCATCACGCCGAGCTTGAAGCGCTCCATCGCGATGAACGCGGCGACCGCGACGACGGCCACAAACCAGTCAGTGCTGCCGGTGGCGTCCGGCCAGAGCGCGTGCTGAGCGAACTGCACGCCGAGATTCAGGATGACGCCGACCACGGCGGCAGTGATGGCGGTTAGCGCGGCGCCGAGACGCGGCATCTCGCGCAGCTTCTCGATGTGCGGCGCGCCGAGGAACACGAAAAGAAAGCATGGTAGAAAGGTGGCCCAGGTTGTGATCAGCGCGCCGACAGTCGCGCCTGCCAGCGGACTCAGCGTGCCGGGATGCTGCCAGCCGCCGACGAAGCCGACGAACTGCAGCACCATGATGAGCGGACCGGGCGTGGTCTCTGCCAGCGCGAGGCCGGACATCATCTGACCGTGCGAGAGCCACGCATAGTTTTCCACCGCCTGCTGCGCCACATACGGCAGCACCGCATACGCCCCTCCAAACGTCACGAGCGCGGCCTTGCTGAAAAACACGCCCTGCTGAAAATGCGTTCCGCTCCACCCGAGCCACGCGCCCACGGCGAGCAACGGCAGCCACCACAACACGAGGCATATGACCGTGACGAGAATCGCACGGCTCCAACTCGGCGCGGGTGATGCCGGCAGCTTGATGGCTGGAGCTTCCGCCTTGCCGTCAGCACCGTGGCCTTTGCCCGCAGGGAATTGCGCGGGGGCGACGCGATTGCCGATCCATCCGAGAAGCGCCGCCGCAGCAATGATGATGACGAATGACACCGCGAAAAAGTAGATCGCGACAAACGATGCGACGGCGATGAGCCAGAGCGCGGGTGATCTCAGCGCCTTGCGCCCGATGCGCAGCACGGCCGAGGCGACGACGGCGATCACCGCTGGCAGCAGCCCATAAAAAATCGCCGCCAGCCACGGCAGATGGCCGCCCGCCATGTAGAGCCAGCTCAGCGCGTAGAGGATGAAAACCGACGGCAGCACAAACAGCGCGCCCGCCGCGATGCCGCCGCGCGCGCCGTGCAAGCGCCAGCCGAGATACGTCGCGAGCTGCTGCGCCTCGGGACCAGGGAGCAACATGCAGAAGTTCAGCGCATGAAGGAAATGCGCCTCGCCGATCCAGCGCCGGTTTTCCACCAGTTCCTTGTGCATGATCGCGATCTGCCCCGCAGGCCCGCCGAAGCTGATGAAGCCCAGCTTGAGCCAGTAGCGAAGCGCTTCGCGGAAGGTAGGCATGGATGGCACTTCGGTGTTCATCGTTTCTTCGGGGGCCTGCGGGTTCGTGTGGAGAGCAGTCGATGCAGCGCGTCGAAGCAGTCGAAGCCGCGCGCAAGGATGGCGTGGTCCGTCCAGCCCATCTGCGCCCAGCCGCGAAAGATGGCGAGCAATCCCGCGCCTTCCTGTGTGCGGTGGCGGCCATCGCCAAGGTCGGCGTCGTGGATGATGGCGGCGACTTTTTTCAGCGCGGCATCCTCCAGCGTGAAGCGTTTCAATAGTGTCTCGAAGGTGCAGTCGTCGCCATGATGGCCGAACTCCACACCGACCATGTCATATGGCAGCGCCACGGGATGCGCGGAGGCATTGGCGGCGAATACAAACGTGGCCTGCGGATCGATGAAACGTTGGATCAGCCACGCGGACCCGACACGATCCACCTCTGGTCGTGGCCGCGTGAGCCAGACGCGTTTCAGGTAGTTCTTCGCGGAGAGCGGCCTCGCTTTCGCGCCTGAGGCTCCATCACCGAGACGACGCAGCAGCATCTCCACATCCTCAGCCTTCGGGCAGTCGAAGAAGTCCACCTGCCGCACCGCCTGGAAGCGGGAGGCGAGTTTTTCCACCTCCTCGGGGGCTGCTTTTGGCTTCCTGCCTCTCGCAGGCAGCAGCGGGCGCGCCGCCGTGATGATCTCGTCATACTCCGCCGCGCGTGTCTGCTGGAACATCGCCACCAGCTCATCATCGCTGACGCCATCCACATCGTTGGCACGCACGAGCGTCGCAGCTCCGCCCTGCTCGCGGACGCGCTGCCCAAGCCATTGGAAACTTTCATACAGCTCCGGGCGGTCAGGTAGGACGGAGGCTGAGGTTTTCAATGGCACCGCGCCGAGGCGCTTGAGCTGCCGCCACAGGGAAAGGCGCAAAGCTCCGCTTTTCGCGGGCAGGCTGTAGAGCAGCAGGAGCCAGGAGAGATCAGCCATTTGAAATAGGTGTTACGGGGATGAAATGCATGTTGCAAGAATATTGTTGACCCCTCCAGCATTTTCCGGCAATGCTCGCCAGCATGAAACTTGCCCCGCTGCTATTCACACTGCTCGCCTGTCTTCCACTGGCCGCCTCCGCGCTCGACAACGCCAAAATCGAGACCCTGACCGGACTCAAGGGCACTCTGAACGAACAGGAAAAAGTCTTCAAGGTCACCCTCCCGCGTGGAGATCTGGGCGTGACGGTGGATGAGTGGAAGATGTCCGCTTTCATGGGACTGACGACATGGGCCGCATTCACGGAGGGCAAGGCGGCGGAGGCGATGGTCATGGGCGACTTCGTGCTGATGCAGGATGAGGTAAATCCCGTGATGAGCGCGCTGCTGGATGCCGGTCTCGCGGTGACCGCGCTGCACAACCATTTCTTCTATGATGAGCCGAAGGCGTATTTCATGCACATCGCGGGCGAGGGATCCACGGAGCAACTTGCGAAAGGCGTGCGTGCCGCGCTGGACATGGTGAAGCAGATCCGCGCCGCCTCACCGCTGCCTGCGAAGTCCTTCGGCGGTGGCATTCCTGAAAAGAGCACCATCACCGCCGCGCCACTTGTCACCGCGCTGGGAGGGAAGCCGCAGGAGAAGGATGGCATGGTGAAGTTCGTCATCGGCCGGACGGCGAAGATGGCCTGCGGCTGCGAGATTGGGAAAGAAATGGGTGTGAACACATGGGCCGCGTTTGCAGGCGCTGATGACAATGCGGTGGTGGACGGTGACTTCGCGTGTCTGGAGAGCGAGTTGCAAGGCGTGCTCAAAAGGTTGCGCGCGGGCGGCATCAACATCGTCGCCATCCACCACCACATGATGATGGAGGAGCCGCGCTACCTCTTCCTGCACTACTGGGGACGCGGCAAGGCTGCTGACCTAGCCGCCACTCTCAAAGCGGCCCTGCAAACCCAGGTGAAGTGAACCCGCGCCGAGTTTGATGAAAGCGACATCCCTGTTCCTCCTCGCACTCACCGCCGTTTCGTCTGCCATTGCTGACGGAGACACCTTCGACAAATCTTCCGGAGCTCCCTCTGATTGGAAGCCCTCGCGCTCTGCCGCATCGAAGACCTTGCCCAACGCAAACCCGCCCAGCTCTCCGGCGGCCAGCAGCAGCGTGTGGCATTGGCACGCGCTCTGGCTGGGCGGCCGCGGCTTTGGTTGCTTGATTAGCCTTTCACGGGGCTGGATGACACGTTGAAGGCCCAGCTCATCGCCGATGTCCGGGCATTGTCAGCGCAGCGCCACATCACCCTGCTGGCGGTGACCCATGACCGGGGCGAAGCGCAGGCGCTGGGTTGCGTCGCGACAGAGATGCGCGGTTAGACGCAGCTTCCATCCCCGCATGGTGCGCTCATGGGAATGGCAGGCTACGTCGCCGTGCCCCAGCGGCGATGCAAAAACTTCTGCCGCGGTGAGAACAACACTTTGTCTGCTGCGAGGCCGATGACGACGATAACGAGCATGATGCCGATGACTTGGTCCATCGAGTTCAGCTCGCGGCCGAAGTGCAGGAGATGGCCGAGGCCGTAGCCGGTGAGGAGCGTCACATAAATCTCAGCCGCCATGAGCGAGCGCCAGGCGAAGGCCCAGTCCTGCTTCATGCCGCTGACGACGAATGGCAGCGACGCGGGCAGGATGACTTTCACCAGTGTGTGCAGTCCGCGACTGCCCATCGTGCGCGCGGCACGGACATAGAGCGGCGGCAGGCTGCGCACGCCGCCCATCGATGGCGATGAGCACGCTCCAGAGCGTGCCCATGACGACGACAAACAGCATCGCGGCCTCCGTCTGTCCGAACCACAATAGCGCGAGCGGCACCCAGCACACGCTGGGCAACGTCTGCAATCCGAGAGCGAGCACGCCGATGGTGTCGCTCAGATAAACCGAGCGCGCGGTCATGAGGCCGAGAGGCAGGCCCATGGGGCAGCCGATGAGATAGCCGATGAGCAGACGCTTCGTCGTGACCCAGGCGGCCTCGACTAACGTGCCGTCTCCGAGCGCGTGCAGCAGATAGCGGCCCACATCAGCGGGCGGCGGCAACAGCACGGGCGACCAGATCTGCGCTGCGACGAGCGTCTGCCAGATGGCGACGAGCGCGATGAAAAGGACCGAGGCGATAAGGAGGCGTTTCATGAATCGGATGCGTCGGCGGTGTGGTGCGCCTTCAGCACGCGGGTGATTGCCGTCCCGTGATGGGCCAGATCCACGCTGTTGATGTCGCGCGGACGCGGCAGCCATCGCTGGCGAGCGTGCCGCTGTCCGACGTGTCGAGTCCGGCGATGAGATTGAGCAGCGTGCTTTTCCCGCAGCCACTCGGGCCCACGAGACAAACAAACTCTCCCTCCGCGACAGTGAGGCTCACGTCGTCGAGCGCCTTGATCCATCCGCTCTGCGCCGTGAAGGATTTGGTGACGTGATCCACAACCAGCTTGGCCGGTGGTGGATTTTGCAGTTCATCGTGCGCACTCATGATGGAGTCAAAGTGCTGTGAGCAGCAGATGCAGTGCCGGGATGTCTTTGAGAAAGCCGGCCTTCTGAGCACTGCCCACCATCTTGTCGAGCGACGGCTTCGAGACTTCCGTGGTGAGGACGATGCGTGAGAGCGCCTTGTCGATCACGGCATCTTTGGGCACGGACTTCATCAGCTCGGTGAGTTCCGCTTTGATCAACACGCGCGCTTCCGCGGGATTGGCCTTGATCCATTCCGTCAGCTCCGCCTGGGCATCGACGAGCTTCTTTGCGAGCGCTGCGTTCCCTTTTGCAAAGGCAGCGCTGCTGGCGAGCAGCGTCACGTTTGTCTCGCGGTCATCCACGAGAAGCTGCGCGCCCACCTCAAGCTCCCGCCGCGTCACCCATGGCTCGACGGTCCATGCGGCATCCAGCTCCTTTTTCTCAAACAGTGCCAGCATGTCCGCATTCTGCGTCGGCAGGATGAAGGCATCGCCACCCGTCTGCGTGATGCTGAAGCCATTGTCGGCGAGATAGGCGCGCAGTTGCACGTCCTGCGTGTTTCGCGAAGATCGCCTCCGTCGCCGAAGGCCCCGCGTTGTAGAGATACCATTCGATCTCGACGCCAAGCCTCTTTTCAAACCAGTTCTTGCCTTGACGCGAGAGCTGATGCGCCACAAGCGCCTAGAGGTGCGTGATGTTTGGGAAATGGCCGAAGCGAATGACAGGCTGGCCAGCCGCATTGGTGGTCGGCTGCTTGTTGCACGCGGCCAGCGCGAGGATGGAGGTGGATGCGAGCGCGATGAACGCGCGGCGATGGATGTGTTTTGTTTTCATGATGGGTGAGATTTGAGAATTAGAAAAAGAAGCGAATGCCAGTGAGCGCGGTCCAGCCCTCGTAGTCGCCGCCATTGCCGCCGCCGTTTAGCTTCGCGAATTCGACTCCGCCGAGAAGCTTGAGCTTGTCGCCATAGATGAAGTATTGGAGGCCGAGGTAGCCTGCTTGATACTGATCGCCACGACCGCCGCCCGTGAGGCTGGGCGCCTCGCGTTCATAGCGGCTCTGCGCGATGACGCTGTCTGGACCGCCGCCCGTGGAATATGTGTAGCGGCCCACGAGCTGTAGCTTATTCGGGACGAGATCGAACGTCGGCTGGATGATGAAGCCGATCACATCGCCATCCCGCGCGCTGCCGCCTGTGCCCGCAGACGCTTCCGTCGCCAGGCTCCAGCGTCCGTCCTTCAGCCAGAGTGTGGTCGAGAACAGATGCTCATAGCGGTTCAGTACCGTGCTGGTGGACTCGATGTCACTGTGCAGGTAATCGAAGCGCCAGTCGGCCTTTTCAAGATCTAGCGCGTGCTTCAAGTCGTAGCCGATACCCGCGCCGTATGCGATGCCTGCGTCAAACTGGCCGAACTCAAGATCAATATCATTCGAGTAGATGCCGGCTTGATAAGTGAACTTTCCGATCTTGCCCTCCGCCACCGCGCCCGTCGCACGGTCCACACGCAGTTGATTGAAAATCTGCGAGCGCTCGAAGGTCAAGTAGAGCGTGGACGGCTGCAGGAAATCAAAAGCGCCGATTTGCGCCTTCTGACGACCCACCGTGAGGCTGAAGTCTTCGCTTGGCTTCCACTTGATGTAAGCATCGATGAGGCCGTTGTAGAACGGGTCGAAACCGTCGCTGCTCTGCGCATCAAGGCGAACCTCGATCTTCTTGTCGAGGAGCTTCGCATCAAAGCCGAAGCGCGAACGGCGGTCTTCCCAGCCGTCATGATCACCTTGGTCGGAGTCACGCCAGTGATACTGGCCTTGATAGCGACCGCGCAACTTGAACTCCTGGATGAAGGAGTTGCTGTCGTCTTTGTAGAGCGTGGCGAGGCCCCATAGCTTGTCGTAGAAGGATGGCTCGACGTATTGCGTGATGCCGTCTTTTGCGGACGGTTCCTTGCCAGGGATTGAGGTGCCCGCGTTCGCGAGACTCGTGGTGGCGAGAATGAGCGCGGCGGAGAGCGCGTGGGATATCTTGTCGGATGTCTGTTTGGTTTTGTTTTTCATCTTGCCTTGCGGAGCGTCGACGTCCGGTGGTCCGGTCGGCGTCTGCAAAAATTGTTTGGGGAATGCCTCCGTGCGTGCGGTAGCCGGAAAGGGGAAATCAGCGGCGTGGCTTCCGAACTGCGGCGGTGTCACTCACGTCATCGGCGGAGAAGCGTGTTTTCTCCAGGCTCTCGACCTGCGTCACGCGTCCGTCATGCACGGTGATCTGCACTGAGCCAAAGCGAATCGCCGCCACTTTCTGGCTGACAATTTCGATCCAGGGCTCGGTCGTGGGCTCGTTGTTATTCTGGCTCATGATATTTGAATTGCTTCAGGCGGTTCTTGTTTCGAGCAGCATCGCTAAAAAGCCGTCCGCAGGATCGGCATGGCGAGCGCCAGGTCGCTTAACGGCGGTCTTCTTTGCACGCGGTTTCGTCGCGGCAGCTTCCTGCTCCAGCTTGCGCATCGTCACCTCGACGACGTTCTCCAGCGTGTAGCGGTCAAGGATGTTGGCGATGGCGTTGCGCACATCGATCATGAGCATCCGCAGTCCGCAGTGAATCTCATCGGGACAGGTGCATTTCTCGTACTCCGTCTCGCTCGCGCAGCCGATGGGGGCCAGCCTGCCATCGATGAGCCTGACGATATCGCCCATCCTGATGGACTTCATCGGCTTCGCGAGCCGCGTGCCGCCATGCTTGCCGCGCAAGCTTTCGACATAGCCCGCGCCGCGAAGCTCGGAGAGAATCGCCTCAAGGAACTTGAACGGCAGCCGCTCCTGCCCGGCTAGCACGGACACGGACGTGACACCGCCGCCCGATCTCTCGGCAATGCCGAGGCGGATGAGTGTGCGCAGCGCGTATTCGCCTTTCTTCGTGAGTCGCATGGTGAACGACGCATACATTCCGAATGTATATCGACCAAGTAGGAATTGAATATTTTTAACCCTGCATGGCTGCCAGGAGTCGTTGTCGCGCGAAGTGAGGGATTTCAGAGCCCGCTTGTCATTTTCGACGAGCCTCAAACGCACCACTTTTTTCCGCTGGGAAGCGCAGTGCTACATGCGCAGAGGCGAACATGAAAATGGCCGGGGCCGTGCGCATTTGGCGCACCCATGAGGATTCGAACCTCAAACCTTCTGATCCGTAGTCAGACGCTCTAATCCGTTGAGCTATGGGTGCTTGGCTCGAAGGCCATCGCTGGGAAAACGGTCCTTTCACCAGCGGGCGTGGAGAGTATTCGACTTCATTCTGTTGTCAACGGTCACGCCGGATTTTGTCGCACGCGCTTCTGCGGATTCCCGGAGGAGGCTGAGCGTGTAAAATGTTGTCGAAGGAATCTTTCCTTGAGGGAAACTGCCAAGAGTAGCGGTGGCGCAGAAGGAACACGCGAGCATACGTTGCGCATTCATGCTGCCTTCGGAACCCACCACCTCGGAATCGCGCCTCTGCACGGCGTGCGGGCTTTGCTGCGACGGCGTGCTGTTTCACATTGTGCGGCTGCAACCTAAGGACAGCGTGAAATCACTCGAAGCGCTCGGAGTGAAGCTCAGCCGCAAGAAGAGCGAGCCATACTTCAAGCAGCCCTGCACATTGCTGCACGCATGCACTTGCACCCAGTACGCATCACGTCCCGCGCGCTGCCGCGCTTTCGAGTGCAGGCAGTTGAAGGGCATGGCAAACGGTGAACTTACGGAGACCGAGGCGCTGCGGAACATTGAAGACGCGAAGGTTCGCGTCGCCCAGATCGAGGCATTGTTATGTGAGGCTGGAAATGCAGCCGTTCATCTGCCGCTGGCCGACCGCTACGCACAGGTTTTGAGTTCCGAAATCGACGTGCCAGACCCGGCTCACCGCCTCCTCGCGCACAGAATGGCCGAGTTGGAATGCGTGCTGAACGAGAATTTCCGCGATGTGCCGTCGAAGTTTGACTCCCTGCGTAATTGAGGGCGAGTCCGCGGGGAAATTGGAAACCACGCTGGACGGCAGGTGCTCCGCCCAGATTTTCGATTCAAGGACGATATTTTCCTTTAACCCATGTCAATCTTATGATAGTATTTATCAAAATCATAATTTATGCGCCCTTTCCCTCTTGGAACCCAAGCTCGTCGGATCTCCCATCTCGCCTTCACTGGCACCGCAATTTTGGTCTTGGCAAATTGCCAACTCGCCAATCTCGTCAAGGCCGATCGTGAAAAGAAGGAAACAGACAAAGACGAGTTGTACCCGCAGCCTACAACCGCCGACCTCCCGCCGGAGGCGATGGAAACCAATGACGTCGCGCGCCTCCTTGCTGGATTACCGCCCTTGTCGGACCCGGACACACACAGAAAGTGGCGCGGAGAGAATTTTTGGCGCACGCACAAAACGGCAATGGACAAGATGTGGAAAGAGTTCGGCGGGAAGCGAGGCGTAAAGGTTCGAAACTGGGCGGCCACCGAAGTGGCGGATGTGCAATCCACTCCGGTGGTTTTCCAACCTTTCGGCGGCCCGGATTTTGTTTTCTCACACCTTTTGTTTCCGAACGCCGAAACTTTTGTCCTCTGCGGCAAGTCTCCGTGCGTGGACATGCCGAAGTTTGGCGAAACCCCTGCTTCGGTGATGGCTGACACGATGAGCGGCCTCCGCGAGGTCTCTGCCGCCATTCTAAAAACTGAACGCGGTTCGGATCCGAACGAGATGCCCGCTTCCGGACAGTCAATGCAAGGCGCGCTGCCGATGCTCCTGGCCCTGTCAGCGCGCACCGGCCACATTGTCGAGGCAGTGGAGCTCATGCCTGCTGACCACGGGTCGAAACATTTGGTCGAGCCTGGACAAATCTCGTTAGATCCGCTCACGGCTGCCAATGACGTGGCGACGCGATCTCATCCCTCCTCGGCATGCGTCATCACCCTTCGAACCAGCGAGGGAAAGCAACGTCGGCTCTTCTACTTTCAGCAGGATCTGACGGACGATGGCCTGCCCGAGAGCGCGGCCCTGCTCCAATATCTGAACAAGCAGAAACGCGTCGTCGTCGTGGTGAACGAGAGCAGCCACGAACTGCACCGGCCGGACACCTTGCGGTTGCAAAAGTACATCGCAAAGCACGCGGTGGCACTCGTGCAGGATCCATCGGGTGTCCCCTACCGTCATTTCAGCCCTGACGCCTGGAACATTCAGCGCTATGGCAGCTATGCAGGGGCGCCAACGGCTTTCCGCGAGTTCGATCAGCCGGAACTGATCGCTGCGTTTAACGACGCCACTTCGAAACCTCAGCCATTGCCATTCGGGACGGGGCCGGTGGGAAAAGAAATGCCAGCCGCATTCATGATTGCCAGGCCGCTCGTCACGATGCAGTCCGACCTGCCGGTCAATGTCGAAGTCACACCGCTGACCGAGCCCGCTCCGAACGACACGGCAGTTGTGTCCGCCGCAATCTCCTCCGCTCCCCATGCGACTGCCGGCAGCGCAGCCGCTGTCGAAACCTTTGCGCCGACATTTGAGGCTTCGGCGCTCACGCAGGACCCCGCCGTTTCAGCGCTCGAGGCGTCTCTTGGCACGCCCTTGGCACCTGTCGATCTGACGCCGCGGCCTTGATCTTGACGGGCTCTGTGTGTCTTCGCACGGAGAGACTCACACCTGCCAAAAACGCAGTTGGTCAGTGTCCACGCAAGTGTCGCGGGAATCTCGGGTCCCGATTTCGCTTACGTCCTCTCATCCATCGATTGTTTCGTTGGCAGGCTACATGCATTCTGCTAGCCTCCGTGAATCAATCAGCCGGATGGCGGAGCAGCGATACAAAATCTACGAAAAGATGGGCGCGGGGGGCGTGGGCGCTGTCTTCCGTGCATATGATTCGCAGCTTAAACGCTGGGTTGCCATCAAGCGTCTGCTCAGCGCAAATGAGATCAGCAGCAATGATCCGGACACTGCGGAGCTGAGGCGGGAGGCGGACACGCTGGCCTCGCTGCGCAATCCAAACATCGTCACCATCTTTGACGTGGGCAGCGATGACGAAGGTCTCTTCATCGTGATGGAACTGCTGGAGGGTGAGGATCTCTCCGACGTTCTCGCCCGCGGCCCGCTGAGCTACGATGACTTCAAGGAACTGGCAACGCAAAGCCTTGAAGGCCTGCTCGCCGCGCACCAGAACCACATCCTCCACCGCGACATCAAGCCGGAGAACATCAAGATCGAGCGGCTCCCCGGCGGCCGGCTGCAATCCAAGATCATTGACTTCGGCCTGGCGCGCGCGGGCCTGCGTGCGCGGAAGCAGACCGAGGATCAGGCCGGCACGGTCATGGGCTCCATTTTTTATATGGCCCCCGAACAGCTCACGCGGGAGCCGGTGGACGCGCGCACGGATTTGTACTCGCTCGGCTGCGTTTTCTACGAGGCGCTTTCCGGGAAGCGCGCGTTCGACGGCGAGTCGATGAATGACGTCATCGACAAGCACATCGATCACCAGATCACTCCGCTGCACATCATCGCGCCGTATGTGCAACCTTGGCTGAGCGCGTGGGTGCTGCGTCTTATGAGCGCCAAGCCGGATGATCGGCCCCTGGACGCCGGGCAAGCCATCGAGGAGTTCCGCGCGTGGGAGAAAATGCCCACCGTGCCTGTCGGACCGTGGATGCCGATGGCCTACTATCCAACTTACGGCATTCCCGCACAGCAGCCGTATGCGCAGCCTGCGGACCCCGCTGCCTATTATGCGCCACCGCATGACACGAGCGGACAGGTGCCCGTCTATGCCGCGCCTGCGGAAGAGCCGGTGTATTATGCCGAGGCCGTCGCGGAAGATCCCGCGCCCGCCATCGCCGTCAGGCCCTCGTCCGCGCCAGTGAGCCCCCGGCCCGGTCCGCGCACGGCCTCGGCCAAGGTCAGACCGGCTGGCCAGACAAAACCCCGCGCGCCCGCAGCCGGAGCAAAAGGATCCAGGAAACCTCTCGTGATCGGCGCGACTGCCGTGGCCGTCCTCGCGCTCGGTTGGTTCCTGTTTGGCCGAAATAGCGGCTCGGCTGACAGCGGCGGAAAAGCCGACGCCTCCGTCATCGGAACCAGCGGGCCGCCGAAGCCCATTTTTGAACTGCCCACGGAGCGCGTCTTCCCGCCGAGTTCGCAGGTCATCAGCATGCACTTCGTCGCTGGCAAAGGCCCGGTGGCAAATCGGAGCGATGCCCAAGGCAAGCCCGCCGAGCCGAATCCCAATGAACCCGTGTTTGAGTGGCGCGATCTCTCGCCGCTGGGCAATGACAATCTCCTCCGCTCCTTCAATTCATCACCCGACCACAGCCCGCGTCGCGTGAACTGGCCTTCCCAGCCCGGCGTCGCTGGAGCCAAGCCCAACCGCCCGTGCCTTGATTTTCGTCTTCGCGACGGAACGCCGTCGGCGATGAACCTTACCGACCCGGAGTCCATGATCGAGAGCCTCCCCTTCGGCTCGAACACCGCAGTGGAGAAATTCACCTTCTCACGCGGGCTCACCGTTTTTCTCGTCTTTCAGGCCAGCGAGGCCGATCTGCCCTCCCGCGTCTTCACGCTGACCAGCGAGGATGGCGCCACGCTGTCGCTGCGCGTCGATGAGCAAAAGAATCTCGTCGCGGAAGCACGCGCGCCGGGCGGCTCCGTCGATCTGAAAACAAAAGACATCAACGGTACCGTGCCTTGCATCGCCACGATCAGTTGGGCCAGCAACCCGGCCGAGATTCAGCTCAATGCCCGGGACGCGAACGGTAAAACTTTCCGCACAGACGCACCCTCTAAAATGGCCGCTCCAGCGAAGGCGTTGGGAAAACTGCAGCTCGGGC
Source organism: Verrucomicrobiaceae bacterium (assembly GCA_031411695.1). Classification (GTDB taxonomy): domain Bacteria; phylum Verrucomicrobiota; class Verrucomicrobiia; order Verrucomicrobiales; family Verrucomicrobiaceae; genus JAIBCL01. The sequence continues at coordinate 17,536 of JANOBO010000031.1, read as the reverse complement.
GCGTGCTGGGCTCGAACAACCAGCCCGTCACCAAGGCCGACAGCTTAAGCGGGTTCATCGGTGAGGTGATCGTGTTCTCCATGGCGCTGAAGCCAGACCAGATGGTCGCCACCGAAGGGCAACTGCGCGATTACTATTTCCAGGTGCCGCCCAAAGCCCCGGCAAAGGCACCCGCCAAGAAATAGCCGCACGTTCATCGCGGTTGCGGATTTGTTCCTTCGCTGCTAACGCACGCGATGCTGCACGATCTGATCAACACATGGTTTCACTGGGTCACGGACTGGGGCTATTGGGGCGTCATCATCCTCATGGCCATGGAGAGCTCCATCTTCCCCGTGCCCAGCGAGGTCGTCATGCCGCCCGCCGCGTTCCTGGCCGCCCAGGGCAAGATGAACATCTGGGGCGTCATCCTGGCCGGAACATTCGGCTCGTGGCTCGGTTCGGCGATCACCTACGGCGTCAGCCGTTGGCTTGGACACGTCTTCATTCGCAAATGGGGCCGCTACTTTCTCATCACCGAGGAGAAGCTCAAGCGCGCCGAGCATTTTGCCGAGCGCTACGAGGCCGGTGGCATCTTCTTCGCCCGTCTGCTGCCTGTCGTGCGTCATCTCATTTCCATCCCCGCCGGATTTCTCGAGATGCGCTTCGGCATGTTCAGCCTCATGACCATCATCGGCTCCTTCGTGTGGTGCTCGATCCTCAGTTGGTACGGCCACGGCCTGCACGGGCGCAATCCGCAGCTCATGGAAGATCCGTCGCAATTGGTCCACGCCGTCAAACACGAGTCCATCTGGCTCGTCGGCGGCATCGCCATCATCGGCGTGCTCTACTTCGTGATGCTGAAGATGACCGCGCCGAAGAGCAAGTAGAGCGCTTGTTGGGCGGTCGGATTGTCGGGCCCACGCGGCGGATGGGCTGACTACGGCCCGCGCCGCTTCGCGCGGTGAAAGCGGCTGCGCCGGTCCGCCGCTGGTGGGAGGGGTGTGCTCGACGGTGTTGCTGTTTTTGATTCGGCAGGTGGCGACGTCTTCGCCGCCGCCTTGTCCACCCGCTGCAAATGCGCCGCCGACCTGGCGGCAACATCGGCAGCGACTTTCTGAGTTGCGCGCAGCTTTGGCCGCGCCCACTGCGGCAGCTTCCATGCGGTGCGCGTGACGAGCGCTTCCAAGAGCATCAGCACCAGCGCGAGCGCGAGCAGCCAGTCGCGCAGATCGGTGAAGCGCGGCGCTCGCGGGCTGCGCCAAGCTTGGCTGAGGTCGAGCAGTTCCCGTCCGCCGCTGGACAAGGAAGCCTGCCTCAGTTCCTGCACGCGCTTCTCGTCGAACGCCCACTCCGCGCTTGCACCGGCGATGAGCGGTCCGAATGCCAACGTCTGCCCGCCGGCCTGCACCGCGCCGCGCAGCATCTCGCCGTCCTCCATCGTCACGTTGGCCTGGTAGTGGCCGGGTGCCACACGCTCCCAGGCGATCTCATGCTGCCGCTCCGCCCGCGCACCGTGCGCGAGCATGATGCGCGGCGCTTTCGCGGTGAGCCGTTGCTCCCATTCCTCATCATGCAGGAGATCGATCGTGAGCACCTCACCGTCGATGCGCTGCCTCAGCCCGATGCCTGAAGGCAGCGCGTCGCCCATCAGCCAGCGCGTCATGGTTTGGATGAAGTCACTGTATTTGCTCCACTGGCGGATCAGCTTCGAGTGCTCGCCGCCCAGCGGAAACGTCACCGCCGCCACTCGCCCGACGCCGCGCTGGCCGAAAGCGACGAGCGGCGCCGCGTACTCGTCCTTTGTCAGCACCGCCTGGCTGGCCCAGTTGCGCAGGTAGCAGAGATTGTAGCCATCTGCCTTCGCAGGCCACTCCATCTCCTGCGCGGAGATCTCGAACCAACCGCCCGCCGCCTGCGTCTCCACCGGCTCATCGATGAACGCGCTGCGCGACACGGCCACGGTTTCCTGTGAGAAAATCGATGGCAGCTCCTCCGCCTTGTCGGTGTAAAAAATGCGGCCCTTGCCCAGCAGCGCGATGTCATCCAGCAGCCACGCATCGCTGTCAGCGCGCGTGCCGAGCGCGATCACGCTCACCGTCCCGCCACCGGCCACGATCTCCGCCATCAGCGTTTTGTAGTCACCCGGCTCCTCCGAGTCCGCCGCATCGGAAAACAAAATGATGTGCCGCTGACCGGCCGGCGCGTTCTTGAGCTGGTCCCACGCCGCCTTCATTCCGGTGTACACAAAGATGCCGCCGCCTGTGCTCTCGATGCGCCGCACCGCGCTCTCCATCTTCTCGCGGTTCGGCCCCACCTGCTGCAGAGGCACCACCTCGTGCGGTTCGCTGTCCACCGCGAAGACGGTGAGCAAATCTTGCGACGACAGGAAGCGGATCGCGTTCGCCGCGCCTTCATCCGCCAGCGACATCTTCGTGAAGCCGCCGTTCACCGTCATGCCCATCGAGCCGGAGCGGTCCATCACGATGGCCATCGCCACCATCAGCTTGCGGTGCTCCTGCTTCAGCTCCATCGAGACCGGCAGCAGCGCGTCGATGGGTGATTCAAAATAGCCGCCGGATGCAAAGCTGTGCTTCCCGCCCGCCATGAGCACGCTCCCGCCCTGCGTGCGGACGTAAAAGTCGAGTGACGCGAGAAACTCCTGCGGCAGCTCATACGCAGGCACGTTGTTCAGGATCACGCACTTCGCTCCGGCCAGCTGACCCGCGCGCACGCCGCGCAGCTCATCCACCACCTCCACAGTGAATCCTTGCTTTTGCAGCGCGGCCGCGAGCGGATCGTCCGTGTAGCGCGTGAGCAAAAGGATGCGCGGCCCGCCGGCAATGTCGATCATCGCCTCGTGCCGGTTGTTGCCCGGATACGCATCCACCGCAGGGCGGATCATCGCCTCATAGCGCGCCGCGCCGCTCTGGGCGAGGCGGTCCGTCATGCGCAGCGTGCCTGCGCCCAGCTTCACCTCGACATCCGCCGTTTTCAGCTCACGGCCATTGCGGCTCACGGTCACCGGCACCTTCCCGTCCGTCGTGCCACGCACCTCGATCTCGATGAGAAACGGCTCCCCGAGCTGCGCGCGTGACGGAATGCGCACGGCGGAGATGCGGAAGTCCGTGGGCTCGGGATCGCGCGTCAGCCTGTAGTCCAGCTCCACGCCCTGCCGCGTGAGCTTCTCGGCGATTCCCGTCAGCGGCTCAGTCGAGTAGCCATCCGTGAAGGCCAGCACGCGCGCAGGCCGTCCCGCGCCTTCGCGCTGTGCAAAGGCCAGCGCCTGCGAGACTGCGAGGCCCGTGCGCGTGTGACTGCGATTTCGATCATAAATCTCCGCGCCCTCCGCGCCGCGTCGCATCACCTCGCCCGCGTAGTTGAGGTAAAACACGCGGTCTTCCGCGCCCCGGGATTTTTCGATCAGCTTCTCAAATTCGTTCAGCCCCTTCGCGACCGGCTTTTCTGCGGAAGTGGAACTGTCCAGCAACACCCAAAGATCGATCCCCTCCGAAAGCAGCCGCCACTGTGGACGCGCCAACACGAGCGTGATCAAACAAAGGCACACCAGCCGCAGCGGCCGCCATAGATTCAGCCGCGGCAGCATCCAGCCCAGCGCGAGGAGCACCGGCAGCAGCGCCAGCCATTCTGGATTTCGGAGGATCATGCGGGTGAGGCCGGGACGGGAGGACCGCAAAATGGCGCGGAGGGCACAAACAATGAAATGTGAGTTTGGGCGGACAGCGCGGCGCTAGCAATACGGTTCTTCATCATGTCGCGCCACCTTCTGGGTCACTTTGCGGCCGCCCCAAACGCTCACGCGCAAACCACCAGCTCACAAGCAACGCCGAGAGCAGCACCAGCAACCAAAGCCTCCACGCAGGATCGGCTTCGTGAACGGATTCGAGATGGGCCGCCTTCGCTTCGGAAAGTTCGCTGAACGGAGCCGCGCTCGAGAGATCGGCCTCACGAGCATCGGCAAAATGTGCCGCCCCGGCGAGCAGCCCGGTCTCGCCTTGTTTCACCGTGAAGAAGCCCGGCAGCGATGGTGCGCGGAGCAGACGCGCTTGTGCGAGCGGGATCCTCTGCGCCGCGTCGTCATCGCTATCGCAAATCAAATCGGCTGCGCCAGTTTGAGTGTCATGCGCGACAACGAGGCGCTGCCGCAGATCAAAGTTTGCGGTCTCAGGTGCTATCTTTGCCGCGCGCACGCTCTCGAAAAAGCGATGCAGGAGAATCGCCAGCGCTGGAAGCTTCCGCGCGTTGCTCGTGATGAGATCAAAGTGGCAGAGCAGTTGCTCCTTGCCCGCCGTCGTCGTGCGCAGGCTGATGAGAGGCCGCTCGCCTTGCCAGACCAGCACGCGATCCTGCGGCGCGGGAGGGATCACCACACCCTCGCGCACCAGCAGGCCCTGCCAGTTCAGCCCGTCCGTCAGCGCGTGCGCCTCCGCGACGATGCGGCCGGTGAGATACGCCGACTGTTCCGCTATCGGAGGGGCCGTGAAGATGCAGGTATGGCGGTCGTCCGGCAGCGCCAGAGCCGATGGCCAGACGAGCGCGATGATGTCCGCAGTCTTCGCGTCGTCGGCCTGAGCGGTGTCATCGAAGCGGGCGATGAATTCGCGCACCGCCTCGTGGATTGCCGCTCTTCCTTTGGGCGGGAGGAGCGTGATGACCTTTGGCTTCGGCATGACGAGCGGGAGCTGGTCATCGAGCGTGAACTCATCCGCTGTGAGCACCAGCGTCATGCGCGTTGCCATCAGGCCGGAGGCATCCGTCGGAAACGGCCCTGACATCGTTCGCGTCTCATGCGGCTCAAGTGTGATCGTTTTGCTTTCAGTCGCCGCCGCATCGGTGCGCGCGTGCCAGCCGCGCAGCTGCGGCGCGCCGCTGTAGTTCCGCACGACCGCGCGCCAGATCCAGATGTCTTCCTTGCGCTCCACCGTCACACCGGCCCAGCCGACGTTTGCCTTCGGCCCGCCCACCGAGATCACCTTCGCATCCGAGCCCGGCTTCTGCGTCGTGACATGATCCGTGACCAGCAGCAACACGCCGCTTTCTCCCACGAGGCTGCGCGCTGAGCGGAGCGCGGTGTTGAAATCATGCACGCCGAGCAGCGGCTGCCACTGCTTCAAGGCAACGCGCAGCTCTGCCGCCGACGCTCCGTGATAAAGCGGCGGTGCCTCCGGATCGGACGCGAGCAACGACAGCTCCACGCGCGACAGCGGATTCAACAGTGAATCCAGCGCGCCCGTCACCGCATCCAGCGCCGGCTGCCGGAATGCTGACATGCTGGCCGAGGCGTCGAGCACGATGGCAATGCGCTGCACGGCGTCATTCTTCAGCCATCGCGGCCCTGCAAGCAGCCAGGTGAAGATCAGAACCATGAGCAACTGCATCCAGAACGGAATCGACACGCGCAGCCGGTCGATGCGATTCCCCGTCTCGCTCTCACGCCGCATTTGCTGGAGGAGAAACAACGTCGTGCTCACCACCCGCTGGCTCCGACGCTGGAGGAAATGAATCGCGATCACGGCCGGGATGCCGAGGAGCGACCAGAGAGCGGCCGGGTTGGAGAAGGTGAGGCTCATGGATGGAACATCGAACATTGAACGCCCAACACTGAACATTGAATGAATGCCGAAGGCGATGCGGCGGCTGGCGCTATCTCGGTCCGGTCAATCTTCATGGTTCAAGGTTGAGCGTTCAACGTTCCATCGTTGTTCAAAGTTCGACGGCTCCCACGCCCGCGCCTTCCATGCGCATCGCCCTTAAAAAGTCATGCTCGGACTCCACCCGTGCGAGCGCGATGCCGTGGCGGGCTGCGCCAGCTTTCCAGAAATCGAAGTGTCTTTCATAGGCGTCACCATACCGCCGGAGCAGCGCGGGCTCGATGCGGTGGTCGTGCAGGTTTTGGGATTCGGCGTCGAGGAACTCGTAGTTGCCATCCCAGCCGGGGTCCGACTCCTCGCGCGAGAAGGGAGCCAGCACGATGCCGCGGCCATTGCGCGCGCTGAGCGGCGCGAGGAAGGACTCCGACTCCGCAGGGAAAAGGAGGTCGCTGATCAGAAGGCGCATCGCTCCGGCGCGCGTGGGGATGCGGGAGATCAGCGGCGTCTCGCTAAGGCCAGCGGAATTCAACCGCGCGATTTCATCAGGCCAGCGACCGCCGAGGGTCGCGTCGTTGTCGAGCAGCCGATGCGATGCGCCGCGCACGATGAAGCAGCGGAGCGTGGCTCCCGTTTGCAAGGAGGCCTCGACACCGAAGGCGAAAAGCTCCAGCGCGCGCTGCTCCTTTGCGGGAAAGGCAAACATCGAGGCAGACACGTCGAAGATGAGATCGACCAGCGGCCGCACCTCCTCGCGGTAGAGTTTCATCGAGTAGCTGCCCGTGCGCGCGTAGGCCTGCCAGTTGATCTGACGGGGATCATCGCCAGGCAGATAGACGCGGTGGTCTTGAAAATCGAGCGAGCTGCCGACGCCCGCGCCGAGAAACTGTCCGCTCTGCCCGCGCCACTTCTGCTGACGGAATGGCAGCTTCAACACGCGCGCCCATCCTCGCGCGCTGGCGTGGATGGATCTCAGCGCGGATGCGTCTTGCAGCAGCGCAGTCATGCGTCAGGCGGTGGCGGCGTTTTCTTGCCTCGCAGCAGCATGGCCGCTTCTTTTTCGAGGCCGCGCATCCAGGGGAACTGCCGCACTGCAAGCGCGATGGCGATGGCGGCCCACGCCAGACCGATGCCGGCACCTGCGGAGACCATTTCTTCATTGTGCCGATAGTCGATGATCGCCGCAAACAACGCGGTGACGGGTGTGAGGACTCCCACGCCTGCCAACTCTTGCGAGCCGGACACTCCGCAGAAAATGGACATCAAGATGCCTGCGACCACTTGGATCATGATGACGGACCACCAGTTCACAAAGAAATCCTTTCGATTCACGCGCAGCGACACAGGCACGAGCGGCGCAAGGAGGAAGCACGCGATGACGAAGACGGAGGACTTCTCCGGATTGTGGGAGGTCGTGACTGATGCCATCAACAGAAACAACGACATCGGCATAGCGGCGAGGAGCAGGTAGAAGAACACGCCGCTACTCCAGCCGGGATAGAGAAGGTTCCCAAACAGAGTCGCTCCCCTTCCACGCCGGACAAAGGGCAGGACGACGGTGGGGATGCGCGGCAGCGTCTCGGTGAGGACATCCATGCCGTTCAGAATCGTGAGCACCATTAGCGGAACAAAAGCCCACAGCGCGGCATCCACATGGATGGTTTGGGCGAGCACGAAGCCGATCACCGTCAGCGCGAGCAACACCCAGAAGGCGACGATGCGCTTTCGCGTGCTGTGATTCTCCGATGCAGGCGCGATGCATGAGGCACCCATCGCGAGGAAAAAATAGACGCCATACACCACGATGCCCAGGATGCCGGCAGGCAGTGCGATGCGCTGCGACAAAGGCAGCGAGAAAAAGCTGCGGATCATTCCATCGCCTTCCGACTCGCGCACAAAAACAAATACAAACACGCCGAGGGGAAACAGCCCTGCGGCCAGCGCCATCATGAGCAATCCACGCAGCGCGCGTGCGGTCTGCGATGAAAACGCCACGAAGGCCGCAGTCGCCAAAGCAGAGCCGAGGAGGAGGATGAGCAGGGCGACCACCTCGCGTACGACCTCCACGCCGCCGAAGTTGTAGCGCGCGATCAGGTAAGGCAGCAGCGAGCACGCCAGGAGCAGCGACTGGCTGAAGAGCGACGCCCATTTCCCGATCACGATACGGAATGACGACATCGATGTGAGCGTGAGCATGTCCAGCGTGCCGCCGGTCATCTCAGACGACAGGGCCGTGAACCCGCGCAACGGCAGCACGCCGAGCATGGAGACGAGGGCGAGCGTCCAGAAAAGCTCGTTCATGCGGTCGGTGCTCACGCCCACGAGCGTGCTGGCCATCAGCATGATGAGCAGCCAGTGGAAACAGATGAGCGCTGCGGTGAAGAAGCGCGTGCGCAGCCCGTGGCGCAGCTCCTTCACCACCATCGGACTGAGACGGTCGCTGAAATCGCGCAAGGGGGCGATGGGAGGTGAGGAGCGGGAATTCATTCGAAGCTGGCAGCAAGGTGTGGACGTGGGAGTGTGCGCCGCGCGCCTTGGGTCGAAGCCCCTCTCACCCCGGCCCTCTCCCGGAGGGAGAGGAAGCCTGACGCGCTGCCGCTCGAGTTTGCGGGCCGACGATCTGATTGCCGATACCCCATGGCATGCATGCCTGCGCGGCAGAGCCATCCGGCTCCCTCTCCTCCTGGGAGAGCGCTGGGGTGAGGGGCTGGGCTTTTGTCCGCCCCAAATGGCCCGGCCCACGCAATGGCGCTCATTTCATTCATGCAGGTTCGGTTTGGGCGGCCATCAGCCTGGCCTCGCGTTTCGTCTCGCGCGTGAAGCGTGCCGCAAAGAGAGACGCGATGAGCAGCAGCAGCGGCCACAGGCTCGCAACGGCCAGGCCACAGAGGCGCAGCTTGTCCGCTTCACCGGCCTTCGCCATTTTTACGCCCGCCATCACGGTGGATGGCAGCGCGCCCGCCAGCCACGGCGTGATGGACATCGCCGACGCAAAAGGAAACGTGAAACCGACCAGCATCGTCAGGAAGCCGCACACGAGGTAATAGACGATCCACGGCCCCAGCAGATCGGGCGCGCGCCGGGATGGCGTGAGCTGGATCAAGGCAGCTGGCATCCAGATCACCGCGGCAGCCAGCCAGAGGGTGGATGCGGAGTCGATGCCTGCCTTCCACCAAAGGAGGGTGCTTCCCATCACGGTGAGCAGCAGCGAAAACACGATGCCGGTGTTCCAGCCGGGCACGAAAAACCACGACGCGATTCTCCCGAGCCAGCCGCGTCGGTAAAACGGGGCGTAAACAGATGGCACATCGTTCACACGCTCGGTCAATGCATCGATGCTGGCGACCATGAGCACGAAGACCATGGCGCTGGCGACCACCGACGTCGGCGCGGGTCCGAGTGCGAGCGCCCCGACACCGATGAAGGCCACGAGATGCACGGTCCGTTTGATCAGGGCGAGATTCGAGGCTGACGGCGCGATGCGTGTGCTGGCGACGGAAAGCAGACTGAAAATCGCCCATGTGGCCGCGACGGAGACGACGAGAACAGCCACTGCTCCGCTCGTTCCCGCCAAGAACAACGTCCAGGGCATGCCTGACGCGGGAAAAGATCCTCCGATAAAGCGGGGCATGAGCGTCCCGATGATCATCATGCCGATGGTCAGTGAAAACAAACCCCCGACAATCGAGCGCAGCCACGCCTGCTTCTGCGTGGAAATGCACATGAGGAAGGCACCGACCACGGCGCCGACCAGCCATTTCGCCCCGAGCGTGCCGAGTTCGGAAAACAAGTCGAGCCCGCCAAACACATAGCGCGCGACGACGTAAGGCATGAGGCTGACTGCGACGACAAGAGACTGAATCGCCATCGACGCCCATTTGCCGAAGACGATGCGGCCGGCGGAAAGCTCGGTGAGCACCAGCGTCTCCATCGTGTTCGCCTTGATCTCGTTTGCCAGCGCATGGAGGGCGGGCGCCGGAAGGATGATGCAGAGGACAAAGGTGACGATGCCGTCGGCAAGGCCGGAGATGCCCTCCTCATTCCCCGTGCCTCCACCCATGAGCGTGACGATGACCATGAGCGCGTGCAGCACCAGCATCACGCCGGCAAACCGCCGCGTGCGCAATCCCTGCCGCAGCTCCTTCACCGCCATGGGCGGGAGCCGGTCAGAGAAGTCGTTGAGGGAGTTTGCGGTGGTTTGCAATCGTTTGCGGTGGTTTGCGGTTGTTGGAAGAAGTTGAGCGGTGGTGAAGCAATGGTTGAGCGGGGGTTTTGAAAACAACTGCAAACCATCGCAAACTTCTTCATCCCCCTCCCCGAAACGTTCCTTTGTCGATCTGCCCCAGCATGTCGATGAAGGCGTCTTCCAGGCGGCGCTCCTCGCGGTGGAAGTCGATGACGGGAAGGCCGTCGAGGATCATGCGCTTGAGGACTGCGGAGATGATGTTCTCATCCGTAGAGCCGATGCTCAGGCGCGCGCCATGCTTCATCTCCTCCAGCAGCTTCACATGCTGGGAGGTGAGCGACCACTCGACGAGCTTCGCGGGATCGCCGGTGACCTGCACGGTGACGAGCGTCTCCTCGACGCCGCCGCTGCGCCGCATGGTGGCGGCGTCGCCGTGGTGGACGATGGTGCCTTTGTCGATGAACAGCAGGCTGTCGCACATCTCGCCGAGTTCGCTGAGGATGTGGGAGCTGATGAGGATCGTCTTCCCTTCGTCTGCGAGGATGCGGATGAGCTGCTTCAGCTCCACACGCGCGCGCGGATCGAGTCCGGCGGCGGGCTCGTCCATGATCAGAATTTGCGGATCGTGCAGCAGTGCGCGGCCGAGGCAGAGACGCTGCGTCTGGCCCTTCGACATCTGGTTGCTCATGCGGTCGGCCAGCGGAGCGAGGTCGGTGAAGTCCATCACCTCCTGGATGCGGCGGAGGCGGTCCGCGCCTTTGAACCCGAGTGCGCGCGCATAAAAGTCGAGATACTCCAGCACGGTCATGTGCTCGTAAGTGCCGAACGCGTCCGGCATCCAGCCGAGGAGGCGGCGGACTTTCTCAGGATAATGCACGACGTTGTGCCCGCCGAGGCTGGCGCGTCCGCCGTCGGGATGATCCAGCGTGGCCAGGATGCGCATCGTCGTCGTCTTGCCCGCGCCGTTTGCACCGACGAAGCCCACGACCTTGCCGTGATCGATGGTGAAGGACACATCATCCACGGCACGCAGCGCGCCGAAGTGACGGTGCAGTCTCTCGACGACGATGGCCGGCTGTGAACGGTCCATCTCGACGGCGTGCGGGGAATCTTTGGCGGTCATGTGCATGGCAGTGCGTGCAGCGCGTTGGGTATCACGGTTTCGCCACCGTGCCGAAGACGATGATCTGATCATCCGTCCAGCGGATGGAAGGCAAAGTCTCCTGCGTGAAGCCCGGCGCTTGTTTCGCGGTGGCGAAGAAGCAGCCCTTGCGCTGAGCCGGGTCGGCTTGAAGCACGTTGTGCAGCGCGGTTCCAGCGTCGGCGCTGGCAGTTTCCCAGGTCGCGCGCAACGCCACATCGGTCGTCGCCTCCAGGGCGCTCGCCTGGCCTGTTACCAGCGGCGCGTTGCTCCTCCAGACTTTACCTTCGGCGTCGATGTAAAACAGATCACTCACGGTGAAGCCGAGCGCGGAGATCAGCATGGGCGGCGCATCGGCTGCGGTGCCAGCCTTCAGCTCGAGGCGCGCGCGGGTGGATACGGCGGTGCGGATGGACTGCGCCTGCTCTGTGCGGCTTTGGAAAAAATTGCCGGAGCGGAGCTTGCCGCGCTGGGACAAGCTGGTCGGCTGGGATTGCACATCGCTCTTTAACTTCGCCCATGCGGAATCCGGCAAGGCGAGCGGCTCGATCAGCGCGGGCTGGGGCATCTCAAAGCCGGACGAGAGCAGCACGCCCGTGCGGCTGATCTGTTCCTGCGTGACGTAGGCCGTGGTTTCGGCGGGTTCGATGTTCAGGGTGATCATCCGCCGGCCGATCCCGCCGGTGCCGTCTTGAAACAAGATGAGCACGATCATGAGCACGCTGGCCCCGACGGAGAGCAGCGGGGTCGTGAAGAAAAGCTTGTGCCGTTTTCCTGGCGGAGCGAGCAGGAACAAATTCACCGGCCCCACGAGAATGCCGAACACGAGGAGGAACGCCAGCACCTGCCACGATGCGAAACTGCGTTTCCCCAGATCATGGATGAGACCCCACGCGCCCGCTTTTCCCGTGTATCCTTCCGTGAGGATTTCCTCCCGCTGCGTGGCGCGATCGTAGCGGCTGACGGTGTCCGCTGCCGGGAGCGTCGAGCCATTCCACGAATATTGAAGCACCTGCCCCAAGGACATGCGTGACTTGGCGCCAGTCACTCCCGGCGGCTCCGAAGGCAGGCCGGAAAGCTGAACGGTGCTGGATGAGACATACACATGAAGCTTCCCGCCGAAGCGCACCCATTGCGTGAGCGCGAGCCGCACGCCCGGCCTCATGGCGTCCCAGTCGAGAGCCGTGATCATCACATAATCGAATCCGCTGAACCCAAGCCAGTCCTCGGGGAGATCATCGGGATTGAAGCTGCTGGCAAAGACCTCGCTGGCGGTGCGGCCGGACGATGAGCTCGATCTCCGCTTGGCCTCGTCGTTGAGCTTGGTGAGGTTCGCGTCGGCCAGGGACTTGCTGATGGCGATGGCCGGGAAGCCCACGACGCGCGCGTTGTAGCTGCCGCCTGACCGGTCCTCATGCGCGTCGGTCGAAACGTTCACGCGGAAGTTATGCTGGTTGTAGCGATAGCCCGATGAGTCGCCATAGCCAACCGCCAACGGAACGAGAAACACTGCGGAGCCGGTGGAGCGCGCCATCGTTTTCAGCCCGAAGGAACTCTGGTGCGTGTTGTTACGCCTGTAGGCGGTGGTGGCCGATGTGAAGTCGAACGTCCACGATAACTCCCGCGCGGAACCATTGGTAGCCACCACGCGGACGGGCGCGCAGCCACTCGGCGGCTGCGGATCAAACACGGGGCGCACCGCGACGCGCGTGCCGTCGCGGTTGTCGATCTCCTGGTCGAGCATGCTCTCCTGCGCGCTGGCCCGGAGGGCGGCGCCGAGCGCCAAGGCGGTGATGATCAGCAGTTCGCGCCTCATGACTCCTTTAAGGTTTTCGGCTGCTCCAGCGACTGCCGCGGAACTTCTTGGAGCACGGCGCGCACCAGATCCGCGCTCGTGCGGCCGTCGATGCGCGCGCTGTAGTCGAGCAGCACGCGATGATTGAGAACCGCCAGCGCGAGCGCCTGCACGTCCTCGAAGCTCGCATTTGGACGGCCGTGCATCAGCGCGCGCGCCTTTGCCGCGGAGGCGAGGCTGAGCGCCGCGCGCGGACTGGCGCCGAAACGCGCGCCCTGCGCCGCGGCGCTCTGGCCGGGGTGCGTGGCATCCACCACGCGCGCGATGTAATCCGCGACGACTTCCGGGAGAAAAATGCGCCGCGCCGTCTGCTGCAACGCCGCGAAATCCTCGCGCGACAGGATCGAAGGCACGTCAGGCTCCACTCCTAGCTCGCGATGCGAGACGATCCTCGCCAGTGTGGCGGCGCTATTGCGCGGCACGTCGAGCTTGAAGAGGAAACGGTCAACCTGTGCCTCGGGCAGGGGATACGTGCCCTCGAGCTCGATCGGGTTCTGCGTGGCGAGCACGAAGAACGGCTCCGGCAAGATATGTGTGTGGCCGAGCACGGTGACACGCCGTTCCTGCATCGCCTCGAGCAGCGCGGACTGCGTCTTCGGGGACGCGCGGTTGATCTCATCGGCGAGCAGGAGATTCGTGAAGATGGGGCCGGGCTGGAAGACAAACTCGCGCCGGCCATCCACCTCCTGCAAAACTGGATTGCCCGTGATGTCGCCGGGCAAAAGATCCGGCGTGAACTGCACACGGCGCGAGGTGAGGCTCAGCGCTTTCGCCAGCCCCTTCACCAGCTCCGTCTTGCCGAGGCCGGGCAAGCCTTCGAGCAGCACATGGCCGCGTGCGACGACACCACAGATGACGAGATCCACCAGCTCCTCCTGGCCGAACAAGACTTCGTTCAACGCGCCGCGCAGCTTTCGAATGGATTCAGAGGCGGACGCGATGTCGGTTTCAGAAGCATGATTTTCCATGAGTTGCCTGACATTAATCACAGGCCGGTGCGGCGAGTCGAGATGGAAAATGAATGCGCGGAAGATAATTTCCGTCGGCGTCTCGCATCTACTTGAAAGCCTTCTTTAAGACGGCCTTCTCCGCCGGCGTGAGAGACTCACGCCACACTTGCGCTCCGCCGTCGCCGGTGTTCTGCACGGCGCCGGCGGCGCTTGGAGACACGGGAGACTTGTCCACCTCGTGTTTGCCATCCTTCATCCCGAGCACGGTGCCGAGCTGCGCGCGGGATAGATCGGGGTTCGAGGCGGGCTCGTTTTTGTTGGTGTCGAAGCGGTTCTCCTCGTCGGACAGCGTGAGCGGCGCGGTGCCCGGGCCGCGGTCGATGCCGCCGTCGCCCGGGGTCGGCTTCTTCAAAAGACCCATGGCTCCGGCCATCTCGTCATCCTCGCCTTCGCCGTCACCGAGGAAGCCGGGGTTCTCGCACATGCCCTTGCAGGAGCCTGAGTTTTTCTTGAGCGCGTCCCGCAGTTCCTTCAGCTCTCCAGGCGAGAGTGATTTGAGATCCTTTGGATCGATCTGGCCGAGCTTCTTGAGCAACGATGGATCGATGTCGAGCGCGCCGGTTTTCAGGTCGGCGACGGCCTCATCGAAGTCTTTGAGCAATTTGTCCTTCGCCGCAGGGGAGAGCTGGTCGGCGTAACTATCGAGCGCATTCAGGGAACGCGCGGCCTGGTCAAACTGACGGCCGAGATTTTGGATGTCGCGCTGGAGTTGCTGCTTGAGCGTGTCGCCCGCATTGAGGCTCTCATGGCTGAACCACTTCTCCGGCGGTTCCGCGCGGAGGTCGCGGATGCGCGCGGCCTGCTCCTCCTTCTCCTCGGGCGTGACGATCTTTTCCTCCTGCAGCTTGTCCAGCCACGCATCCATCTGCGCCCATGCCTGCGGCTCGACTCGTGCGATCAATGCCTGCGCGTCTGGTGAGAGCGGCAGCCACCAAGCGAGCGCGATGAACGCCGCCGCGCCGATGAGCGGCGCGATGACGCGCGGCCAGTGCCACTGCCATCCGTCCGCCACACGCGCGGGGACTTGCGGCCACGGCGCGCGTCTGGCGGTGGCGGCGGACAGGGCATTGTGCAGACGAAGCTCCGACTCAAGGCGCACCATCGCATCAGCCGCAGACAGAAAACGCCCGCGCGCTACGAGAAACCCGGCACCGAGCACGCCGACGAGGGCGATGACTAGGCCCGCGATCAGCGCGAAAGACGGAACGGTACCAAAGCGTGAGCGCCACCAGACAATGCCCGCAAAGCCGGCCGCGCCTGCGATCAACAGCGCGGGTCCCGCGGATTGCGCGAACCAGGCGAGGTTCACCTTTCGTGCGGTCCGGCTGGCAAGCCGACCCCAGGCTGCGGCACACTGGCTCTGATCATTCATGGCGGATCAATCAGTATCCGAGACGCGGCCCGCTGACGAGCCTAAATGCAGATCACTTCATCGCCTTGAGCATTTCCACCTTCACGCCGCCGGCAAGTTCGGCGAGTTCGTCCTCGCTGAGCTTCTTCGCCTGGATCTGCACGAGGAAGCGATTGTTCACGACCATCTGCAGCAGGCCTTCCTTCGCGTGGAGCATGGCGGTGAGGTCGCCGACTTTCTTTTGCTTGATGCCCAGCAGGCCGCCGAGCGCCGGGTTTGCCAGGAAGCCGGCGACCTGCGTCAGCGTTGGCGAGTCCACCGCGATGGAGATGGTGGCCTTCTTGTCGTCTTTCTTGTAGGAGCGCTCGACGGTGTTCCCACCGCCGAGGCCGGCGAGGGAGGTGGATTCCACCTTGCCGCCCTTCCACCCTTTGATCTCGTCGGGCAAGGCGGATGAAATGGCGGGGCCGCGCTTGTCATTGAGCAGGCCAAGCGCGTTTTGCAGGCCGGCTGCGGCGTCGTCGATCTTGCCTTCCTTGTAAAGCTTCAGCGCCGAGGTGATCGCGCTTTCGATGTCGTCAGCCCGAAGCATGACGGGGGCGAGCGCGAGAAGGGCAGCGACGAGGGCTAGTGATTTCATTGGAGCCGAGTTTGGGGTGACGAGGGCAAAGATCAAACGACAAAACCGGGGGTGAACTTCAGGGCGCGTCGTCTTTGGCTGAAAACAAAGCCGGAGCGTGATCTTAATGAACCACGCCCCGGCATGAGTTTGAAATTGGAATTCCGAATGGCTAGCCGCCCGAGATGGCGTCGTTGCCCTTCTCACCGGTGCGGATGCGGACGGATTCGAGCACCTCGCTGACGAAGACTTTGCCATCGCCGATCTTGCCCGTGTTCGCGGACTTCACGATCGCGTCCACCACCGTATCGCAGCGGTCATCCTCGACGACGACTTCGATCTTCACCTTCGGGAGGAAGTCCACCGTGTATTCGCTGCCGCGGTAGATTTCGGTGTGACCCTTCTGGCGGCCAAATCCTTTGACCTCCACGACAGTCATGCCTTCCACTCCCACCTCAGAGAGTGCCTCCTTAACGTCCTCCAGCTTGAAGGGTTTGATGATCGCTTCAATTTTTTTCATGGCTTTGGGCAATAGTAGTATGATTTCACTGTTTGCAACGACCAGTGTCTCTTTCCTGGCGGATCGGAACGCTCGTCTTTGTAGCAGAGCCCATCCAAAGCCAAAACCGTGCCAACTTCGAGCGCAATTTTACTTCCTCGAGGCGTGGCGCGGTTAAAAGTATCCGGCGCGTGCCCGCCATGCGTTTCACTTTTGCGGCGCGCTGATTCAGGTGCGGCACCGGTTCTCATGCGCTAGGACTGCGCGCGTATGAGGCTTCTTTTCCAATCCCTGCTTCCCTTCTTGCTCACGATGCCATCCCTCTCCGCTGACGCCCCGCCTCTCGCCTATCCCGTGACGCGACAGGACGATGTGAGCGATGACTACCATGGCACGCGCATCGCGGACCCATACCGCTGGCTCGAGGACGATAACTCGGCGGAAACCAAGGCGTGGGTGAAGGCGCAGAACGAGGTCACCTTCCGCTATCTGAAGGCGCTGCCCCGCCGCGATGAGATCAAGGCGCGGCTGACCAAACTTTGGAACTACGAGCGCGTGGGCCGGCCTTCTGAGCAAGGCGGGCGCTGGTTCTTCACCCAGAACTCGGGGCTGCAAAACCAGTCCGTGCTGCACACGGCCACCTCACTCGAGGGCGAGCCGACGGTGCTGCTGGACCCAAACGGCATGTCGAAGGACGGCACGGTGTCCCTCACGGATTATGAGCCGAGCGAGGATGGAAAACTGCTCGGCTACGGCACCTCCACCGGCGGCAGTGATTGGAATGAGATCCGCGTGCGCGACATCGCCACCGGGAAGGATCTCGACGACCACCTGCGCTGGGTGAAGTTCAGCAGGCTGTCATGGATGAAGGACGGCAGCGGCTTCTTTTACTCGCGCTATGACGAGCCGAAGCCGGGCGCGGCGCTGACGGAGAAGAATGAGTTTCATAAGCTCTGTTTCCACAAGCTCGGCACGCCGCAGTCCGCCGACACGGTCGTGTACGAGAGGCGTGATCACCCCGACTGGGGCTTTGGTGGCTCCGTCACGGAGGATGGGCGCTATCTCATCATTCAGGTCTGGAAAGGCACCGAGCCGAAGAATCGCGTGTTTTACAAAGACCTGAAGGCGGCGGATTCAAAAGTCATCGAGCTGCTCAACGAAGCGGATGCGAAGTACGACTTCATCGACAATGACGGCTCCGTGTTTCTTTTCCGCACTGATCTCGATGCGCCGCGCCATCGCGTGATCGGCATCGACGTCACCAAGCCCGACCGCAAGAGCTGGAGC
>JANOBO010000030.1:0-16483 GCA_031411695.1 Verrucomicrobiaceae bacterium | reverse complement strand
CATGAGCTTGCGCATCAAAGAGCCCACCACACAGGCGGGCTTTTTGGCCGCTTTGATCAGAGTAGGACGGTTTAGCGGGGACGAACAGATCCACCGTCCTACCGTCCTACTGCACTACTTCTTCTTCGTCTCCTCCCCGCCGCCTGCGTTGCCGATCTCTTGATCCTCGGGTGAGAGGAAGGAGCGGAAGCGGGTTTTGTCGATGGCCTTCATGTAGGCTTCCATCGGAGTGACGTAGCCGTCGCGGAGGAGATTCCAGATGGCTTCGTCCATGAACTGCATTCCCTGCGCCTTGCCGGCGATGATGACGTCGTAGAGCTTCTGGGTGGCCCCCTCGCGGATGATGGCGCCGACGGCGGGCGTGGACACCATGATCTCGTTGACGGCGGCGCGGCCCTTGCCGTCGGCTTTTTTCATGAGGAGCTGGGCGACGACGCCCTTGAGGGAGGCGGCGAGCATGGTGCGCACTTGGCTCTGCTGGTCGGAAGGGAAGACGTCGATGATACGGTCAACGGTCTTGCGGGCGTTGTTGGTATGCAGGGTGCCGAAGACGAGCAGGCCTGTCTCGGCGGCGGTGAGGGCGAGGGCGATGGTTTCCAGGTCGCGCATTTCACCGACGAGCACGATGTCGGCGTCCTCACGCAGCGCGGCGCGCAGGCCGTCAGCGAATGAGGGTGTCTGGATGGGCACCTCGCGCTGGGTGATGATGCTCTTCTTGTTCCGATGCACGAACTCGATCGGCTCCTCGACGGTGATGATGTGGCGGCGGAAGTTCGTGTTGATGTAATCGAGCAGGGCGGCGAGCGTGGTGGACTTTCCAGAGCCGGTGGGGCCGGTGACGAGGACGAGCCCGCTGCGCAGGTGGCCAAACTCCTTCACCACCTGCGGGATGCCGAGCTGCTCGAGGCTGGCGATTTTGGTGGGGATGATGCGGAACACGCAAGCGTAGCCGTGAAGCTGGCGCAGGTAATTGCAACGGAAGCGATTGTTCGCGTCCATCTCATAGGCAAAGTCGAGGTCGCCTTTTTCCTGGAAGCGCTCCCAGGCGCGGGGCTCGCAGATCTCCTGCATCATCGAGGTGAGGACGGACTCGGAGAGAAGATCCTCGGCGATGGACTTGACGCTGCCATGCACGCGCACCTTCGGAGGCTGGCCCTGGCTGAGATGAAGATCGGAGCCACCCAGTTGGATGAGCGTTTGGAAGTAGTTGTCGATGATCGGCATGGACGGAAAGGATGAAGGATGAAGGCGGGAAGATGAAGGGCGCTACGATTTGAAGAAGGCGCGCATCACGACCTTGTCCTCGGCGCGCGATTCACATTCCTCGCGGTTGATGAGGTTGCTGGAATAGAGGGCGCGGAGGGAGTCGTCCATGGTGACCATGCCGACATTCTTGCCCGTCTGCATGATGCCGTTGAGCATGAAGGTCTTGCCATCACGGATGGTGGCGGAGACGGCGGGTGTGTTCACCAGCAGCTCGAGCGCCATTGCGCGGCCCTTCCCATCGCTGCGGGGGACGAGCTGCTGCGAGATGATGCCCCGAAGCGACTCGGAAACCATGACGCGGATCTGGTCGCGCTGGTCGGCGGGGAAGACATCGAGCACGCGGTCCAGGGTGCGGGCCGAGTTCCCGGTGTGCAGGGTGCCGAGCACGAGATGGCCCGTCTCTGCGGCGGTGATGGCCAGCGAGATGGTTTCCAGGTCGCGCATCTCACCGACCATGATCACATCGGGATCCTCACGGAGTGCTCCGCGCAGGGCGGCGGCAAACGACGCGGTGTGTGTGCCGACCTCGCGCTGATTGATATGGCAGCCCTTTGGCTCGAGCACGTACTCGATCGGGTCCTCCAGTGTGATGATGTGGTCCTCACGCTCCTTGTTGATCTCATCCACCAGCGCCGCCAGCGTGGTGCTCTTCCCGCAGCCCACGGGGCCGGTCACCAGAACGAGGCCGTTGTGATAGCGGATCAAGGTGCGGACCATGTCCGGCAGCCCGAGATCGGTGATGGACCGGATCGTGGTGTTGATGATGCGGAAGGTCATGTCGATGCCCAGCCGCTGATGCACGACGGAGGAACGGAAACGGCCATGATCAGGCGAGTAGGCGAAGTCCACATCGCCGCGCTTCTCGAGCTGCTGCTGCTGCGTTTCAGTGAGGAAGCCGTAGGCCAGCCGATGCGTGTCCTCGGCGGTCAGCGGCATGGCGTTGTCCCACACCGGGCTCAGGTTTCCGTACCGCCGCCAGATCGGCGGTGAGCCGGTGGCCAGATGGAGGTCGGAGGCGTCATACTCCACACAAAAACGAAGGTAATCATCGACGGAACCCAGCACGGGGACCGATTGGGGCTGTGATTGATCTTCCACGACGACTGCGACGGCTTCCTGCTCGGTTTGGACTGACATTGGATTGTGAATCAGATCGGGTCCCGCTCAGCGCCGGACGCCTTGAATGGTTGCTTGAAGTGGTTCTTGAAATACTGGCTCGCGAAATCAAAGGCTGCCTTCCTGCCCGCTGCGACGAGCGGGACGGCCAGCATTCGGAAAAGCCTGCCTTTTGTACCGGATTTCGTGAGATTGTCACGCTCATTTTTCCGCGACGCGGAAGAGGAGACCCATCGCACCGCGACCACGCTCGTCAGCGCCACACCAGCGAGCCAGATCACCCGATGCTTCTTGAAACTCCGCAGGGCGATCGCCGACGGTGAAAGCTCCGCCGCCACATGCGTCGAATGCAGAGCGACGGCATCACGCGCATCATCCAGGGCCGCGACGAGGCGCCGTTTCAGTTCGTCCCGTGACTCTTTCCGCGCAGGCATTCGGCATCCCTCCGGCATTGGTTGATGGTTTCGCCAAACAAGCTCAGCCGAACCGTGATCGCCTTCAAATGCAGCGCCAATCCGAAGGCCGCGAGCAAGTGGGCGATGCCCAGCACGCCGGCGACCGGCTGCCACGAGCAGCCTGCCAGTTTCGCGATGGCCCAAACCACGACAGGCAGAAGCAGCAGCCACGCGGTCCCGACGAGGCCCACCGCGATCAATGCGAGGACGGCCAGTCGCGTCACGTGCTGGCCCGCCTCACCGGCCTCGATCCGAAAGAGACGGCTCCGCGCTTCAAGGTACATCACGCCCGCCTCGGCCAGCCCTCGCAGGCCCGATGAGTCTCCGGATGCCGGCGTCCTCGCGGGTTCTCGATCCATGGGGCGCGCCTACTTCCGCAGCAGCAGGCCCACGAAGATTCCGACACCAAACGCCGTGAGGATCGCCTGCATCGGCTTCTCACGCGCGAAGGCCTCAGCCTCCGTGCGCAGATCCTCGCAACGGCCCTTTGCGTCCGTGAACGCCTGGTCGGCATACTCGCGATACTCACCTGCCTTGTCGCGCAGATCCGCCGCCTTCTGCTCCGCAGTGGAGCGGAACTGCGTGGCCTTTGATTCCGCTGCGGCACGCAGTTCGTGAGCCTTCTGGGTGGCGGCCGCGCGGAGTTCCTCCGCAGCCTTCATGGCGCTGGCCTTGGCAGACTGAAAGGGATCATGTGCCGTGCCGGCACCTGACGATGAGTCGGGGATGGGTTGATCGTTCATGGCGCCGCCGAGTATGCGCAATGTCGGTTTCAAGGCGAGAAGAATCTAAGGTGCCGACGCATCGTGATCACCGATTTGCTCGCGCCGCATCAGAACGGGCGCGCGCGACGACAGCTCCCGCATCGAGCCCGGCTGATTGCGGATGCTGCGGCGGGTTTGAGTGTTGCATCACGCGGTTTCCTTCCAACTATGCGCCATGTCTCCGCCAAAAATTGATGCGACCCAGCCGCGCGCCCCTGCCAATGATGGCGCCGGGCTTGGCGTCTGGCTGCGGGCGCTGCGGTGGCGGCAGTGGGTGAAGAATGTTCTCGTTTTCCTGCCGCTCCTGTTTGCGCATCAATGGACGCAGCCGGATCTCGTGAGCCGGGCGCTCCTGGCGTTTGCCATTTTCTGCGCGGGCGCCTCGGCGATCTACCTGATCAATGACGTGATGGATGTGGCTGCGGACCGGCAGCACCCGGAGAAGCGCTTTCGACCTCTGGCCGCAGGGCTCATCACGAGCCGCGCCTCTCTGCTGGTGAGCGCCCTGCTGCTTGTGCTGAGCAGTGCGGCTGCGGTGATGTGGCTGCCGCGCGCCTTTTTGGTAGTCTATCTGGGGTACATCACCGCCACGACGGCCTACTCGGCCGGATTGAAAAAGGTGGTGATGCTCGATGCGCTGATGCTCGCCGGCTTCTACACGCTGCGCATCTTCGCGGGATCCCTCGCCACGCAGACGCCGGTCTCAAAGTGGCTGCTGTTGTTCTCCATGTTCTTCTTCCTCGGCCTCGCCTTTCAGAAACGTCTGGCCGAACTGCGCGACTGGGATCAAGGCGACTCCCCGCTGCGTCGGCGTGGCTATGTGAAGGGTGATCTGGACCACATCCTCAGCATGGGGACGAGCGCCAGCTACATGGCGGTGCTGGTGTTGGCGCTCTACATTCAATCGCCCGATGTCGCCGCGCACTACGCGCGGCCGGATGTGCTGTGGTGGATCCTGCCCTGCCTGCTTTATTGGCTGAGCCGGCTGTGGCTGCTGGCCGGGAGGCAGGAAGTGTCCGAAGACGCCATCGCGTTCGCAATCAAGGACCGGGTGAGCTACGCGGTCGCCATCGTGGTGGTGGCAGTCCTGTGGGCCGCCAGACCGATTTAGCAAAGCCCAAAATCCCACATGACATTTCGCGAGCGTACTCACCCAAAAATTGTCGCTGTGCTCACGTCCGCGTGGCGTGTCGGGGTGGTGGCGGCCTCGGCGCTCTTCATCTTTTTTTTCGTCGTGTATTTCAACGCGGGCGAGAAACTGCGCGACACACCGGCCTATGACCGAGGTGATGTCTTCTTCAGATCCGACACCCGACGCGCCTGGCGCGACATGGTCGGGGAGCGCTTGAGCCCGCACCCCCACACATCGGGGCATCCGAACTTCGTCATCTTCCATCAGCCGGTCGGTTGGTTTCTGACGATTGCCATCAAGGATGCCGGTGACAAGGTGAAGAAGATTGACGCGGCGAAGACGGCATCGATCTGCATGACCTCGGCGGCCGGCGCGGGAGTCGTGGCATTGTTTTATCTTTTGCTGGTCACGCTTCAGCTTCCGCGTCTTCGCGCCTTGCTGTTCACCAGTGTGCTGGGTTTCTCGACCGTGCAGTTGTTTTACGCCAGCGTGCCGGAGACCTACATGTTTTCAGCGCTCGGCCTGATGGGCGTGGCGCTCATCGCTTGCCGGCCCAGGGTCGGCGGCGCGTGGTGGCATCTCACGGCGGTGTACGCGTGGTCTGCGCTCACCACGAACATCGTGCTCGTCGGCATCTGGGCCATGGTGCGACACTGGCAGCCCTCATGCCGCGAGTGGCTGCGAAAAGTCGCGGTGGTGATGACTGTCACCGTCGTGCTGATGGTCGCGCTGAATGTCGTGCAGCGTCTCATCTATCCCGGCACCGTGCTCTTTTTCGCCGCACACTCGGTCGCGCGGGAGGCCCACTGGCTTTATTGGGAGCGGTTTCAGGTGCCGGTCGAAACCTCTCGCATC
Organism: Verrucomicrobiaceae bacterium; assembly: GCA_031411695.1. GTDB lineage: Bacteria > Verrucomicrobiota > Verrucomicrobiia > Verrucomicrobiales > Verrucomicrobiaceae > JAIBCL01. The sequence goes on along the minus strand of JANOBO010000030.1, from coordinate 10,895 downwards.
CTGCTGCAGCACCAGTGGATCTCGAACATCATCGCGCCCGAGGCGGTGAAGCTTCACCCCTTCAAGCCGGACGAGGCGATGGCCTCGATCGAAGCTGGTACATGGGACATGTTCGCCCCGGCCTGGCCGCTGTTCGGCGTCTGGTGCCTCGTGCTCGCAGGGGCGGCGGTTTCGTTGTTCGACAGGCGGTTCTACACGCCCGTCGTTCTCGGCGGGCTGGGCGTGATGGCGTTTAACTTTTGCTTCTTCTTCGTGTTCGGCCACGACCGCATGCTTTACGCCGCGCTGTGGACGTCCACCGCCGTGCTGCTCGTGGCAGCGGGATGGGAGCGGCTCATTCAACGCATGCCCGTTTTGTCAAAGCCTCTCGCGGCCGTACTCGTCGCGCTTATCAGCGGCCAGGCGTGGCACAACTGGCAGTTCCTCGACAAGATCGCCGCGTTGGTGAAATAGGAAGCCGGCGCGCGCTACATCCGGCGCAGCTCGAGCACTTCCAGCCCGGTGATCTTCCACTCCGAATCGACGGGGCGGAATGTGACGCGCGCGTTATACCGGTTCACTCGCGTGTGCGTGTGCCCCCAGTGGCCGACGGTGCCGAGCGCGGTCCATTGCCCTTCCGTGGTGAAGGTGAGGCCATCGCCCTGGGTGACCTTGTCGATCTGCACATCGACATCGGTCACCCGCGCGCGCGCTCCCTCGCCGCCGTCGATGGCCAGGGACTGTATCATCTCGAGATAAACCTTCCGCAGCAGCTCGCCCTCCACGCTGCGCTTCAGCGAGTCGTAGATCTGCGATTCCGTCTGGTAGTCGAACGCGCGGTAAATGTTGCGCAGCAGAGGGCGCGCGATGCGCACCGCGTCATCTGCGGTCTTCACCGGCGTGGCGATCTTGTCGGTTGGATTTCTCACATGCACGACGCCCATGAGGCTGAGGATCACCGCCACGAAAACCCAGGCGATCAACATGCCCAGCCACCCGCCGCGCGGCTTCCGGTCTGTGCGGTTGCGCAGGACATAGTACACCACGCCGATGAGAAGCCAGATGGCGGTGGCGATGGGAATCGGGATGTACGTCACCGGTGGGAGCGGCGGCACCTCGGCCAGCGGTTTCGGCGGAGGGAGCCGGCCTTCGTTCTGCCATTTGGCAAAATTCAGGTCGCGCGTCATCTCGAGGTTGTCCGTCTGGGTGCCGAAGAAAAGCTTGATCGGCAGCGAGTTGATCGGTGGGTTCCATTCCCACCACAGCGCCTCGATCGTGCGCGGCACAGGGCTCGTCGCAAACTCCCACATGATGCCGATCATGCAGTCCTTGGGCGCGACGCTTTCGCCTGCCTTCACGGGTTCGGTGCGTCCTGGCTCGCCTTTGACGAATGAGACGGAGACGAGCCTGCCCTTTGCCGTGTTCCCATCATCACGCACGGCGCACCAGCGATCGGCCTTCGAGGCCACCTTCTTCCCGATTTCCAATTGCGCCTCCGGCGTGAGCGCCGCCGCAGGGTCGGGGCTCTCTCCAATCCAGCCCAGCAGCATCTCCGCGCCGAACAGCGCCTCCATGCGCGTCTCGTACGGCTCGATGTACAAATAGGTGGCTGCCACTGGCTTTGCAGGCGCGGCTGCGGTGGCGGTTGCGGTCTGCGCGCGGCACACGTCGGCACACACCAGCGATATGAGCATCACTGCCAGCATGCCACCCCGTGGCGCTCGGCGACGGATGACGGGCGGGGGAGTTAGACGGCCCACGGCTTCCTCCACTCTCTCTTCAGCATTTTCTGAGCTTCGGCATCATCGATGACCTGCTCGGTCTGTGGATTCCATTTCATGTTCTTCCGCCCCAGCCGGAGGGCGATGTTGCCGAGGTGTGAGATGGAAATCGTGCGGTGCGCGGTCTCAATCGGCGCCGCAGTCGGCTTGCCGCTGTAGATGCAGTCGATGAAGTTCCGCGTGTGTTCGGCGCTCTCGTAAAGGTGGATCTCTTCGGGCTTGATCTTCTCCTGCAGAAGCTCGCGCGAGCTGGCGGTGATCTTGCCCCGGTTCACCCACAGCCACTTGCCATCCTCGCCCTCGAAGAAGATGCCGGTGTGGTCGAAGTTCTTTCCGCCCACCGCGTTGCCTTCCATCTCGGGCATCAGCTTGTGGCTGGAGTCCGCCACGGTCATCTCGACGCCGCTTTCGTATTTGCACGTCCACTTGAACGCGGTGGCCGTGTTGTAGAAATCCGTCGGTGCCGGGAGCGTGCCGCTGATGTCGTTGAACTCGACCGGCCCGCCCTGGTCCATGTCCATCGCCCATTGCGCGATGTCGATGTGATGCGCGCCGAAGTCAGTGATCATGCCGCCGGAGAAGTTGTAATTGTGCCTCCAGTTCAGCGGTAGCATCGCGGGGCGGTACTCCATGTCTGGCGCAGGGCCGAGCCAGAGATCGAAGTCAAAATCCTTTGGCGGAGGGCACGGCGCCTGCTGGTCGCCCATTTGGTTCCAGTTCGTGTGGCCGCCGGGCAGGCCCACGCGGATGCGCCGCACCTTGCCCAGCCGGCCGTTCCTTACGAACTCGCACGCCATGCGGAAATAAATGTCGCTGCGCTGCTGGCTGCCGGTCTGCCAGGTGATGCCGGACTTCTTCACCTCATCGGACATCAATCTGCCATCCGCGACAGTCAAGCTCAGCGGCTTCTGGCCGTAGATGTGCTTCCCCTTTCGCGCCGCATACACCGCCATGAAGGCGTGCCAGTGGTCCGGCGTGGACACCTGCACCACATCGAGATCTTCTTTGTCCATCATCTCGCGGAAATCGACATGCGTGCTGCACGTCTTCACCGGCTTGTTCTTCGCCTGCGAATAGTGCGCGTCCACATCCCGCTGCGCCACGTCACGGCCGCCTTGCAGCTCGCCCTTGTATCCGTAGTGCCCGGACTCCTTCATCGGATCCGCCACGGACACCACTTGGCAGCGCTCATCACCGAGGAAGTTCTTCGTCCAGCCGAGCGCAATCGTGCCGTAGCCGACCAGGCCGACGGTGACGCGTTCCGACGGAGCGGGCCGCCCGCCGCGTCCGAGGACGGCTGCAGGGACGATGTTCGGAAAACCAAACGCGGCAGCGCTCGTGGCGATGAAACGTCGGCGGGATGTGGTGTGGGTGTCGCTCATGGTCTGGTTTCCTTTTAGGAGGCGGCAACCTTACAGGAGGTTCGCTCTTCTGCTCAACATCAATCTGCGGGCGGCGTTTGCGCGCCCTGCAAAGCGGCGCGCGACGTTCTGCGTCACGACCCATGCCATGGGTCCGTTTTCCTTTCTTGATTCCCTCTTCCGCAGCGGCTTTGTGCGCGGCGTCAATCCATGAGCGCCACGACATCCACGGGCATTGAGGTTTCCGGCCTGAAGTTCGCCTATCCCGGCGAGTCTTTTTCCATCCGGGTGGACTCGCTCGTCGTCGCGCCAGGTGAGGCCGTCGCCGTCGTCGGCCCCAGTGGCTGTGGAAAATCCACGCTGCTGCGCGTGCTGGCGGGATTGCTCTCGCCGGAAGCTGGCGAGGTGCGGATGGGCGGGGCTTCGGTGCACCACATGAGCGCGCGGGCGCTGCGCGAGTTTCGCCTGCGCAGCGTGGGCCTGGTGTTTCAAGATTTCGCGCTGCTGGAGTATCTCACCGTCGAGGAGAATGTGCTGCTGCCGATGCGGCTCGGCGGATTTGCCGATGACGCGACGCACGCGCGGGCGGGGCAGCTCATCGAGCAGCTCGGCATCGCGCGGCACGCGCGGCGCCTCACGCGCGAGCTTTCGCAAGGGGAGCGGCAGCGTGTGGCCGTCGCGCGCGCTCTGGCGCACGAGCCACGTTTCCTTTTTGCGGATGAACCGACGGCATCACTCGATGCGGCGCGGCGTGACACAGTGGGCGCGCTGCTCATCGAATACGCGCGCGCCAACAACGTGCCGCTGGTGCTGGTGACTCATGATCACGCCTTGCAGGATCGCTTTGACCGCGTGGTGGACTTCGAGACGCTTTCCGCATGAGCCCGATCGCCGCGCTCCAGCTTGCCCTGCGGTATGTGACGCGCCATCTCGCGCAGTCGCTCCTGCTCTCACTCGCTCTAGGCGCCGCGCTCGCGCTGCCGGTCGCGGTGCGTGTCTTCGCCAAAACGGTGGAGCGCGAGATGCGGCAGCGAGCCGCGGCAACGCCGCTCGTCCTCGGGGCTCGCGGCAGCGCCCTCGATCTCATGCTGGGCGCGCTGTACTTCCGCAGACAGCCTGTCGAGCCGGTTTCCATGCGGCAGACGGATGAGGTGCGGGACACCGGCCTGGCGGAGGTCATCCCGCTGCATGTGCGGTTCCGCGCGCAGGAGTTTTCCATCGTCGGCACGGCGTTGGAGTATTTCGATTTTCGCAAACTCCGGGTCGCGCAAGGCCACAAGTTCACGAGGCTGGGCGACTGCGTGATCGGGGCTCATGTGGCCGCAGCGCGCGGTCTCAAGCCGGGCGATTTCCTTTTCTCCTCGCCGGAGCAGGTCTTCGACATCGCCGGCACCTATCCCCTCAAGATGCGCGTGACCGGCGTGCTGGCGGAAGCCTTCTCGCCAGATGATGACGCCGTCTTCGTCGATGTAAAAACCGCATGGCTCATCGAAGGCCGCGCGCACGGGCACGATGATCTCGCATTGCCGGCCGCGACGGCTGAGGTGCTCAAGCGGGAGGAGGGAAACGTGGTCGGCAACGCCGCGGTCCGCATGTTCAATGAGGTGACGGACGCCAATGTCGCCGGCTTCCATTTCCATGGGGACACCGCTGATTATCCGCTGACCGCCGCGATTGTGATTCCGCATGACGCGAAGTCGGAGGCCATCCTCAGCGGTCGATTTCAAGACGCGAAGGCCGTGCTCCAGCTCATCCGGCCCGGCGATGAATTGAATGTCGTGCTCTCCACCGTCTTCCGCATCGAAGGCGCGGTGATCGTGGGACTGGGCTTGCTCGCCTGCGCGGCGGCGGCCATCTCGTTCATTGTCTTCACGCTGTCATTCAAGATGCGCGCGCGGGAGTTCTCCACGCTGGCGGACATCGGCGTGTCACCGCGCACGCTCGCGGCGATCAAGGCCTTTGAGATCGCGCTCATCGCTCTGGCCGGGATCGTGGTGGCGGGCATCGTGGTGATGCTGGTGGTGCAGTTCGGCCCTGCGCTCGTGTTGCGCTCGTTGAAGTGAGGCACCATCGCCAAACTCAAACGAGTCCGGGCAGGCTGCTGCTCGTGCTGGAGCCGAACTCATCCGTCTCGATGCCCATGCGCTGAAGCATCTGCACGAAGAGATTGCACATGGGCTGGTTGTTCTTCGCGTCGAAGGCGAGATGCTGCCCGTGCTTGAAGCCGCCGCCGGCCATGAGCAGCGGCAGATTGTGCCAGTCATGATTGTTGGCGTTGCCGAGGTTGCTGCCAAAAAGGACCATCGTGTTGTCGAGCAAGGTGCCGCCGCCTTCCTTCTTCGATTTCAACGCGGCGAGCAGATCGCGGTAAGCCTTGAACTCCTCGCTCTCGATGCGCTGGAGCTGATCGATCTTCAACGGGTCCTGGCCGTGATGCGAGAGATTGTGATGGTCGATCGTGACGCCTGGCACAGGAATCACCTGACCGCCGCCTTGGACGAGGATCGTGATCGCGCGTGTGCTGTCCGTCTGCACCGCCAGCGGCACGAGGTCATAGAGCAGGCGCATCCGCGCGATGAGGTCGGCCTCGTTCTCCACGTCCTGCGGCGGCTGCGCCGCCACTTTTGGCTTGGGCTTCGTCACCCACGCCTCGGCCATTTGCATCCGCTCCTCCATCTCGCGCACGGATGTAAAATACTCGTCCAGCTTCTCCCGGTCCGCCGCGCCCACGCGCCGCTGAAAGCGCTTTGCCTCCTCCATCACCGTGTCCATGATGCTCTCGCCTTCCTTCAGCTTCTGCATCTGCGCTTTGATCTCGTGGTCCTTGCCGTCGAGAAAAAGCTTGGCAAAAACCAGCGATGGCTTCGAGTGCGCCGGCACCATCACACCGCTGCGCGTGTAGCTCTGGCTGGTCTGCCCGGCGGTGCTGAGCACGAGCGATGGGAACCGCGTCTCATACCCCACTTTTTCCGCCACGAACTGGTCGATGGAGATCGAGTTCCGAAATCCGCCCAGCCCGGGACCGCGCGCGGACGTGAGCCACGTCATCTGCGACGAGTGGCCGTCGAGGCCATTCTGGTCGGGATGCGAGACGCCGGAGAAAACCGTGAAGTCGTCGCGATGCTCCTTCAACAGATCGAGGTAAGGCGTCGAGTTGTAGCCGTGTCCCGTTTCCGCCGGGAACAAGCTCGGCCCGTAGATGCCGAGCGAGGCGCAGGCAAAGACCACACGCTTCGGCGGCAGCGCGCCTGCGGCCCGGGCCGCACGCGGAAGCATCGCGTCGAGAAACGGCAACGCGAGAGAGACGCTGGCGCCTCGTAGAAACCGACGTCGGGAAACTGGCGGGGTGGTCGATGAAGTTTTCACAAGATGGAGATGGGTCGTTTGAATTGTTGAGGCTCGATTGAACCGGGCTGGAATCACTTGCTCAGGAACAACGGTGACTCGACCACTGCATGCACCAGCGAGCGAAGCCCGCCGCCTTTTTTCCGGGTTTGCCGGACGATTGAGTCGATGACAGGCCGGTCGGCAAATTGAGTCCCTGCGCCAGTGCTGTAGATCACCAGCTTCGACGCCAGCGCGCTCATCACCTGATCCTCCTGCGTGAGCAGCAGCTTCTTGAATTCGGTGATGCCGCTGAACGTCCGGCCGTCGGACAGCTCTCCGCTGGCGTCCACCGGCAGGCCGTCCTTGTACTGCCAGATGTCCAGACCCTTGACCTTGCGCGTTGGCTTGCTGCCTTGGTCCTGAGCGCGGTACGTCTCGCGCCAGCCGCCGATGACATCGAAGCACTCCAGCGCGAAGCCGGGCGGATCAATGTTCGCGTGACAGCTCGCGCACGTTTCGGAGTCGCGATGTTTTGCGAGCTGCTCGCGGATCGTCGTCGTCCCGCGTGTGTCCGGCTCGATGGAACCGACATTGGGCGGCGGCGGGGATGCTGGCTGGCCGAGCAGGCGCTTCAAAACCCACGCGCCGCGTAACACGGGCGACGTCACGGTGCCATTGGCCGTCACCTTCAAAACACCGGCCTGGGCCAGCACGCCGCCACGGGGGCTGCCGGGTGCCAGCGACACGCGGCGGAACTGCTCGCCCTCCACTCCGTCGATGCCGTAGTGCTCGGCGAGCCGGCGGTTCAGCATCACAAAATCCGAATCGATGAAATTGCGGACCGGGAGGTTCTTCGTCAGCACCTCGTCGAAGAACGCCTCCGCCTCCGCCACCATCGAGACCTTCAGCACCATGTCGAACTCAGGATACAAACGCTTGTCCGGCGAGGTCGCGTCGATGCCGCGCATGTCGAGCCATTGACCCACGAAGTTGGTCGTGAAGGACCGCGCCTTTTCGCTCTTGAGCATTCGCTCCACTTGTGCGCGGAGGACTTCGGGCTGCGTGAGGTTTTTCTCTCCCGCCACTCTCATCAACTCGAGATCAGGCATCGTGCTCCAGAGGAAATACGAGAGGCGTGAGGCGAGCGCGAAATCCTCCAGCCTCCCAGGACGCTCCTCGAAAAGAAGAAACTGGGGAGACGTCAGCAGCGCGCGCAGCCCGACGCGCATGGCGTTCTCAAAAGTCTCGCCGGCATCGAGGGAGTCCGTGGCCAGCCGCGTGAAGCGATCCGTCTCGCCGGGCTCCAGCGGACGGCGGAAGGCGCGCGCAGCGAATTGCGTGAGTCCGGCGCTGATGGCCGCCTTCGCATCGGGCGGGGCCAATTCGAAGCCGATGGATTTGCCGAAGCGGTCTTTGCGCTTGTAGGGCGGCAGGGTCTTCAGCGGCACATCGCCCATCGCCCACTTCACGCTGGGCGGGGGCCAGGTGTCCACCAGCGGACCTTCCACCTCGAACCATTGCACCGCCACGCCGGCGCCGGTGAAGTCGTTTGCCTGCACATTGTGAATGCTCTTCCCATGCTTGTCCTGGCCCACGTCTTCCGAGTTGATCACGAAGTGCTCGCCGCCATCGAGCTTCGCGGTGAACTCAAACAAGCGCGGCTTGTCCGCAGGCAGTTCGCAATAGGACAGCAATGTCTTTGCGCGGTAGTTGTGGCTGTAGATGTGCAGCGTGATGGGCTTGCCGTCTGATTGAAACGCATAACCAGAAATGCGAATGCGGTAGGTGCCCGGGGCAGGGATGCGGACCTGCTTGAGGCCCGAGAGATAGTCAGCGGTGTTGAAAAGCACCAGCGCGTCCGACAGCTCACGATACATGACGCGATGCACCGACTTCACCGTGTTCTTCTCGGTTACCGTGCCGGCCGGCGTCGCCAGGTTTTTGCGCACGCCCTCCTCCTCCTTGTAATCGAACCGCTTCTTCAGGCCCTCGGGTTTCTGGCTGAGGACGATGGCCGCGTCGAGAGCGGCGTCCGCAGCCTCCAGATACTTCTCGATTTGAAGCTGTGAAAAACGCAGCCCTTCCGCGACCGTGTCGAACCCGTGCATCAGCGAATCCTCCGGCAGGATTTGCTTCAGCGGCGTGGCGATGCCGAGCAGGTCGTGGACGGTGTTCTCATATTCCGTGCGGTTCAGCCGGCGCAGCACGGTGCGGCCCGACACGGCCTGCTGGCGCGACTGGGATTCCCGCAGTGGCTTTTCGAGCTCGGTGAGAAAAGCCGACTTTTCCTTCGGCTCTGGGCGGGCCTTCTTTGTCGGAGGCATCTCGCCCTTTGCCACTCGGTCAAAAATTTCCACCCATGCATCCAAGCTGCCGCGCTCGTCCAGCTTCCATGCCAGCGCCGTCAGATCGAGGCCGCCCTTCTTCACGTCGCCGTCGTGACATTCGACGCAGTGTTTGTCTATAAACCCGGACACCGGCGATGCCGCGAGGACCGAAGGCGATGTGAGCAGGGCTAGGGCGAGGAGTCGGGACATGCGGCACATAGGGTAACGCGGGCAGCCGCAAAAATCTCACCGCGCTGCTGAAGAGTGAAAACTGTGCTGGCGTCGCACGCGCAGCGAAAATATAGATTCCCCCCTCACCCATCCACGCATGAAGCACATCCTCCTCACCTTCGCTCTCCTTGGTACGTTCGCGTTTGCCCAAGACTACCTTGAACTCGCAGCCAATCCGGTCGGCGCCGGGAAGGGGAAGACCATCGTGCTCGTGGCAGGGGATGAAGAGTATCGCACCGAGGAAAGCATGCCGATGCTGGCGAAGATCCTGGCCAAGACGCACGGCTTCAATTGCATCGTGCTGTTCTCGACCGATGAGAAAGACGGTTTCATCGATCCGAACAACCAGACGAACATCCGTGGCACAGAGGCGCTGGATAATGCCGCGTTGCTCATCATCGGCACGCGCTTCCGTCAGTTGCCGCAGGATCAGCTCGCGCCGTTTGCGCGGTTTCTGAATGCCGGGAAGCCGGTCATCGGATTCCGCACGGCGACGCATGCCTTCACCGGCGCGGCGAAGACGGGCGACTTCAAGTGGAGCGAGTTCGGACTCAAGATCCTCGGCGAGCAATGGGTGAGCCACCACGGAGCGCACAAGAAGGAGGGCACGCGCGCCGTCGTGGAGCCGGCGCACAGCTCGAGCGAAGTGCTGCGCGGCGTGGGTGAGATCTTCGCACTGAGTGATGTCTATGGCGTCGTGCATTTGAAGCCGGAGAACGACAAGATCCTGCTGCGCGGACAAGTGACGGAGTCGCTCGATCCGAAGTCGAAGCCGGTCGCCGGGAAGAAGAACGAGCCCATGATGCCGCTGGCGTGGCTGCACGACTACATCGGGCCGGACGGGAAAACGAAAGGCCGGTCTTTCTGCACCACGATGGGCGCGTCGGTAGATTTCAACGATGAGAACCTGCGCCGCCTGATCGTGAATGCCGCGCATCACTTGCTGGGGCTCGAAGTGCCGGCGAAGGCGGATGTGAGTTTCATCGATCCGTTCAAGCCGACGTTCTACGGTTTCATCAAGGAGAAGAATTTCTTCAAGCAGCGCAATCTGAAGCCGGGCGATTTCGCCACGGGCAAGAGCCCTTCCACCGGCCTGCCCGGCGACAAGAAAGCGGAGGTGCCTGCCACACCGCCACACGCGCCGAGCGCCCTGCCTGCAAACGCGACATCGGCACGGCAGCAGGCTGTCGCGCCGCCATCGAAGGGTGAGCGCATCGTGCTGATCGGCAATGGCCTTGCCGAGCGCGACACTTGGTACAGCCGCATCGAGTCGGAGCTGCACCTGCGTTATCCAAACGAAGCGCTGTTCTTCCGCAATATGGGCCACGTCGGAGACACGCCAGGCTTCCGCCCGCATCCGGCGCGCGAATCTCAGTGGGCGTTTCCAGGCGCGGAGAAGTTTCACCCGGACAAGCAGGTGCATCACGGCAAGGGCTTCTATCCCACGCCCGACCAGTGGCTCACTCATCTGCAGGCCGACACGATCGTCGCGTTCTTCGGCTACAACGAATCCTTCGATGGTCCTGGCAAGGTGGCTAACTTCGAGGCGGAGCTCGACGCATGGGTGCAGCACACATTGAGCAAGGCTTACAACGGCAAGGACGCGCCGCGCGTGGTGCTGGTGTCTCCGGTCGCGTTTGAGAATCTCTCGACACGGCGTGATCTGCCAAACGGCGACAAGGAGAACGCGAACCTGATTCTGTACGCGACCTCGGTTTCGAACGTGGCCAAAAAACGCGGGCTGACATTCATCGACCTGTTTTCGCCGACGAAGGCGCTTTACGACAAGTCCGAGCGGCCTCTGACGACGGGCGGCTTTGTGCCGACAGAGGAAGGCTACACGCTGATCGCCGAGCTGCTCGCCACAGGCATGTTCGGCCATCAATCCA
>JANOBO010000029.1:0-8159 GCA_031411695.1 Verrucomicrobiaceae bacterium | reverse complement strand
GCAGCAGCTCGCCCTTGGGCGTTTTGCAAACCTCACTGAGAAAGGGCGTCACGCGGTCCACCTCCGACACCGCGTTATGAACCAGGCCGCTGATGATCCTTTCCTCCGCGCGGTTCGGCGGGAAGACATTCGTCACGCGGAAGAGCACCTGCCCGCTGTCCCAATCCAGCTCGAAGTTTCCCACGTTTAGCGATTTGTTCACCCGCATCAGCAGCTCACACGCCGCCGTGTAATGGGTGGCTGGCACCGGGAACGACGCCCCCGCCACCACCGTCAGGATGCCCGCTTTCCCGAAGCTCTGAACGTGCAGCGACACCTTCGTGTGGTGTGCCTCGAAGTCCGCCTCGATCACCTCCGGGTCCTCCACCTTCCGATACGCCCATCCCATCGTCTTGAAGGCATTGAGGACGGAGGCGTGCAGAGCGGACATGGCCGCATCAAGCATGTGAAATCCCAAATCTCAAATTTGAAATCTCACTTTCCGCGTTCGTTGGCGGGAAAGTGGTCGGGGCGGCGAGATTCGAACTCACGACTTCTTGCTCCCAAAGCAAGCGCTCTACCAGGCTGAGCTACGCCCCGCGACGAGGGGCGGCGAACATGCTCGCGACTGCGGAAGGTGCAAGTGATTCATGCTCACATTCTCTCGCTCCAGCAAAACTCCTTTGCACCCGGCCCCCGCGCCCGTATTGATCCCGCCCCTTTTCCCACCATGTCCACCGAACGAAAGTCTCTCGAAGAGCGCGCCCAGATGTCCGACATCGACCGCCTCCGCCACTCATGCGCGCACATCATGGCCACGGCCATCTTGCGTCTCTGGCCGAACGCCCAGTTCGCCTACGGGCCGCCGGTGGAGAACGGTTTCTACTATGACTTCGACCTCGATCACCGCATCACGCCCGACGATTTCCCGAAGATCGAGGCCGAGATGAAAAAGATCGCCAAGGAAAATCAGAAGTTCGAGTGGAAGGGCATCAGTCGCGATGAGGCCAAGGCGATGGCCGAGAGCGGCCGCCTCGGGGGCCTCAGCGAGCGCCCCGGGAATCCCAGCATCTTCAAGCTCGACCTCATCGATAAAATCCCGGAAGGCGAACAGATCTCCTGTTTCCAGAACGGCGACTTCATCGACCTCTGCGCCGGCCCGCACGTCAATTACTCAGGCAAGTGCAAACACGTCCGCCTCACCGCAGTCTCCGCCTCTTTTTATCTCGGCGATGAAACCAAGCAGCAGCTCCAGCGCGTCTATGGCACCGCGTTCCCGACCAGCGAGGAGCTCGAGCAGCACTTCACCCAACTCGAAGAGGCGAAGAAGCGCGATCACCGGAAGCTCGGCCGCGAATTGAAGCTATTCCACATAGACGAAGACGTCGGTCAGGGCCTCATCCTTTGGACGCCAAACGGCTCCGTCATCCGCCAGGAGCTGCAAAACTTCATCAGCGAGGAGTTGCGTAAACAAGGCTACAGCCAAGTCTTCACGCCGCACATCGGCAAGCTTGCCCTGTATAAAACCAGCGGCCACTTCCCTTATTATAAAGACAGCCAGTTCGCGCCCGTCATCGAGAACGATGACCTCGCCAAAGGCATTCACGAAGGCTGCTCCTGCTCCCAGGTCTATGACCGTCTTTACGGCGTCTCCGAGAAACTCCGCGCTGGCATCAACGAACGCGCGGGCAGGGAAGTCATCCCCGCCGACCGCGTCCTGCCGGATGACCAGCTCCTTGACGGCTTCCTCTTGAAGCCGATGAACTGCCCGCATCACATCAAGATCTTCGACAGCCAGCCCCACAGCTACCGCGATCTGCCCGTGCGCCTCGCCGAGTTTGGCACGGTTTACCGCTGGGAACAAAGCGGCGAGCTGAACGGCCTCACCCGCGTCCGCGGCTTCACGCAGGATGACGCGCATCTCTTCTGCACCGAGGATCAAGTCGCCGCCGAAGTTCTCGGCTGTCTCTCGCTCGTCAAGATCGTGCTCAACACGCTCGGCATGACGGACTACCGCGTCCGCGTCGGCCTGCGCGATCCCGATGGCAGTAAATTCACCGGCAACCCCGCGCAGTGGGACCAAGCCGAATCCGCCTGCCGCGAAGCGGCAAAGACGCTCGGCGTCCCCTTCACCGAAGAACCCGGCGAGGCCGCATTCTATGGACCGAAGATCGACTTCGTCATCAAGGACGTCATCGGCCGCGAGTGGCAGCTAGGCACCGTGCAGGTGGATTACGTCCTGCCCGTGCGCTTCGACCTGAACTACATCGGCCCCGATAACAAACCGCACCGGCCCGTCATGATCCATCGTGCGCCCTTCGGCAGCATGGAGCGTTTCACTGGCGTGCTGATCGAGCACTTCGCCGGCCACTTCCCCACATGGCTCGCCCCCGAGCAGATCCGTGTGCTCACCGTCAGTGAGAAGAGCGATGCCTTTGCTGCCGACCTCTATTCCCAACTCCAAGCCGCCGGCCTCCGCGCCAAGTGGGACGACGGCGCCGAGAAAGTCGGCGCGAAAATCCGCAACGCTCAGCTCGACAAAGTGCCCTACATGCTTGTCATCGGCGAAAAGGAAACCACCAGCGGCAGCGTCGCCGTCCGTCATTCCAAGAAGGGCGATCTCGGCGTGAAGACCGTGGCCGAATTCATCGCCGAGGTGAAGGCGGAAGTGAGCGAGCGGCGGATGTGAGCAAGAGGCCAAAACGCGCCCGTGTTACTTTTTGGGCTTGGTACCGGCGGGAGGCGAGGCTTCAATTCAAGGGTGGCTTAGCCATGCTGATCGTGTTTGGTCCCCTCATCGTTTTCGTCTCGATTGCAGACGAGGAACCCATCGACTCCTGGGGTGAATGGTTGCTTGGCGTGGTGGCGATACTTGTCCCGGTCTTGCTTGTCCGTCGGTTCTGGCCGTGGCTGACGCGGGAAGAAACGTCACCTCCGCTGACTACAGAGCAGGCCTTGCAGAAACGCATCGTTGAGATCGCGGACAACGTGGACGCGCTTCCGGGCGGGGTTGAGTTGCACGAACTCTGGAAATCTCTCGATGAGAGGGAACTGCGGAGGGTGCTTCATCTCATGAACACGACCCGACCTGGAAACCGGTATCTGCGCGATGCACTGATGCGTTTGCACGAGTAGCATCTCCTTCCAGCGATCTCGGGCGCTTGGGACACCGTGATGACGATTTCGTCTTTGACCTTGCCAGCGGTGACAGATTGCCGATAGTCGGCGGGTTCAGAAATCCCGCAGCACTCTAAGAATCTCGTCTTTGCCGCGTTTTTCCTGACCGCAACCGCTCCGAGGAGCCGTTCGTTTTTTGAAGCCTTTCCCAGCCGCATGATACTCGTCAATTCAACAATCATCTCCCCGGGGCAACCGGAAGCTGAGAGATTGTTCATGACCGCCTGATGTCTCTGTTAGCGATCAGCCATGTCGTGCCGCGCTCAGACTTTGAAAGTCCTGTCGTGACTTTCTCTCGCCCAAACCCACCCGGAGGTATCCCATAAGCATCCCCAACAACAACGTCCCGTTTGCCAATCGTCCGTTCACAGCGCTCGGAGGCAGCACCCCGCCTGCAACCCCACCGGCCACGCCCGCCACGCCCGCCACGCCTGCCACGCCTGCGCCGGCCACGCCACGACCGGCCTCGACCGGCGGCCCGTCATACGGGAACCGGCCGTATCAAGGCGGCGGTGGCGGCGGGAACAATCGGGGCCGCGCACCCTCACGTTTCTTTGACCAGACACGGGTGAACGAGCGCATCCGCGCGCCAAAGGTGCGGGTGGTGGATGGGACGACGCACGAGCAGCTCGGGGTGATCGCCACGCCGGTCGCCATCCGGCTGGCGAAGGACCGGGGCGTGGACTTGGTGGAAGTGGCGCCGAACGCGGACCCGCCGGTATGCAAGCTCATCGATTACGGCAAGTACAAATACGCGCTGGAGAAGCACAAGAAGGAAGCGCACAAGGCGCACAAGGCTAGCAAGCTGAAGGAGCTGAAATTTCGCGTCGGCATCGACCCGCATGACTACCAGATCAAGATGGTGCATGCGGAGGATTTCCTGGCGGAAGGGCACAAGGTGCGCGTGCAGCTCCAGTTCCGCGGCCGGCAGATGGCGCATCAGGAGCTGGGCTTTGAGCTGATGAAGCGTGTGAAGGCGGACCTCATCTCCATGGCCCATGTGGACATGGAGCCGCGTCAGGCAGGGCGTAACATCAACATGCAGCTCTCCCCGCTGCCGGAGCGCCAGCGCGTGCGGAAGTTCAAGACGGCAAACCGCAATGCGGAGCTGATCGATAAGAACGATGACTTCGATGACGACCACCACGCGGAGCAGCCGCACGACGATGCGAAGACACCGGTGCCCGTGCCTGCGGATGCCGCAGCCGCCGCACCGCCGGACGCCGTGACGACAGCGCCCGCCGCTGCGGATGCACCGTCCGCCGCAGCCGCGGTGCCGACTGAGCTTGGGGTGGAAACGGTAAAGCCGGAAGACGCTGCAGTTTGAAACCGTGCGCGCGCAACCGCGCTGCTGTGAGGGACCATGCCGCGCCTGCTGCTCTTTGATATCGACGGCACACTGGTGGACACGCGCGGCGCAGGCGGCAGCGCGCTGATGGATGCGGTGGAGGATGTCTTCGGCATCCCGCGCGCACGCATCCCGAAGCTGGAGCTGGGCGGTGCCACGGACGGCGGCATCACGCGGGACCTGATGGGGCACGTCGGCAGCGCATTCGATGCATCGCGCATCGCAGATTACCACGTCAGCTACCTCGGCCATCTGCGGCGGCGGCTTCATGCGGACGATTTCCCCGGCGTGCTGCTGCCCGGCGTGGCGGAACTCTTGCCAGCACTGGCGCAGCGTGCTGACGTACATCTCGGTCTGCTCACCGGAAACCTGCGTAGCGGCGCCGAGCATAAGCTGCGCCGCTTCGGCGTGTGGGACTTCTTCGCGGACGGCGGATTCGGCGACGACGCGGAGGACCGCAATCTTCTCGGCGCGTTTGCAAAGGCGCGCATGGAGCAGGCGCGGGGCGTGACATACCGCGCGGACGATGTGTTTGTGATCGGCGACACGCCAAAGGACATCGCCTGCGCGGATGCGATAGGCGCGCGCTGCATCGCGGTGACGACGGGCAGCTTCACGCGCGCGGAGCTCGAAGTCCACTCTCCTTTCGCGGTGCTGGATTCACTGGAAGGGGATGCGCTTTTGCGTGCGGTGGCGAGGGCGGATGGAACTGCCGCTTGATCGATGTGTGATCGTGTCGCAGAGAGCGGCGTCGTGAGTTTGCCTGCCAACAGCTACCCTAGCGCCTCGCGGGCGATGCGCCTGTCGCTGTGGATCGGCTTTCTGATGCTGGCCATCAAAATGGGCGCGTATCTGCTGACGGGATCGGCGGCGATCCTGGGGGATGCGGCGGAGTCCGTGGTGCATGTGGGCGCGGTGATGTTTGCCGCTTTCAGCCTCTGGCTGGCGGAAAAACCGGCGGACGAGAACCACCGCTACGGTCACAGCAAGATCGCGTTTTTCTCCGCAGGCACGGAGGGCGGGCTGATCGTGCTGGCGGCGGTGTTCATCATTTATCAATCGGTGAAGCTGCTGCTCTCAGGCGCGCACCCGGCGAATGTGGGGCAGGGCGTGCTGCTGACGGTGGCCACCATCGTGATCAACGCGGTGCTGGGCTGGTATTTGATGACGACGGGGAGACGCACAAACTCGCTGATCCTGGTGTCGAACGGCAAGCATGTTCTGACCGATTCATGGACGAGCTTGGGCGCGATCGCGGGTCTGGCGCTGGTGCATGTGACGGGGTGGGCGGCGTGGGACCCGATCTGCGGCCTGTTGATGGCGGCGAACATCATCGTGTCCGGCTACGGGCTGCTGCAGCAGAGCGTGAGCGGGCTGATGGACGTGGCCAGCCCTGAGCTGGACGCGCGGCTGCGGGAACTGCTGCAACGCGAGACGGAGCGGCACGGCATCTCTTACCATGCGCTGCGGCACCGCGACTCGGGGAAGACGCATTGGATCGATGTGCATCTTTTGTTTCCCGACGACATCTCGCTCAAGGAGGCGCACCGCGTGGCGACGGAGATCGAGAAGACCGTATCGAGCGCGCTGGAGCGCACCGTCATCATCACCACGCATCTTGAGTGTGACGGAGACCATGATGCGATGCATCCGGGCGAGGACACATCGCTTTCCACATCCGCATGAAGCTTGATGCCGCGCAGATCGCCGACGGCGCGCCGACCTGGCGGGTGCGCGTGCTCGAGGAGACGGGCTCGACGAATGACATCGCGCGCGATCTCGGTCTCGCGGGTGAGGGGCACGGTGCGGTGGTCTTTGCCGAGCACCAGACGAGCGGTCGGGGTCGGAGGCAAAACCGCTGGCTCGCGCCGAAGGGAAGGGACCTGATGTTCTCCGTGCTGCTGCGGCCGGCGGCACCCGTGGCGCTGTGGCCGCGCGTCACGACGCTGGCGGCGCTGGCGATTTTCAAAGGCATCGAGCGCGAGCTTCCCGTCACGCCAGCGATCAAGTGGCCGAACGATGTGTACGTCGGCGACCGCAAGGTGGCGGGCCTTCTCGCGGAGAGTCTGAGCGGCGCGGCGGGATCGTTCATCGTGCTGGGCATCGGCATCAATGTGAACACGACGGAGTTCCCGGAAGACATCCGCGCGACGGCGACGTCGTTGGCGCTCGAGCTGCGCGGCGGGCCGGTTTCCATCGACCGCAATGCGCTGGCAGTGGCCGTGCTGAGATCGCTGGAGGCCGAGTTGGATCGCATCGACACCGGCTTCCATCTGGCGATGGAGGAAGTGCGCCGCCGGAGCTGGCTGATCGGCAAGACGATCCGCGCGACTGCGGAGGGCGGGGAAGTCTTTGGCCGCGTGATGGATCTGGATCACGAGGGCCATCTGCTGATCAGTCTGCCCGATGGATCATCCCGCGCGCTGAGCAGCGCGGATGATGTTCGCTGGGTGCTGTGATGCCGCGATGCGTGGCGCACGCTTGAAACGAAAAAGCGCATCCCGCCGCGGGATGCGCTCGATCATTGCTGGCTTCGATGAGGATCGCGACGAGGCCACAGCGCGCCGCCGCCGGCCCGCGAGTCGGGGCGTTACTTCTTGGCCTTGAGGTCCTGATACATCTTGAAGCCCTGCTCCGCGCTCAGCCCCTCATGCACCACGCCGCGCACGGCCTGCATCATGGAGACGGGTGAGTCGCTCTGGAAAATGTTCCGGCCCATGTCCACGCCGCTGGCACCTTGTGCGATGGCGTTTGCGCACATCTGCAGCGCCTCCAGCTCCGGCAGTTTCTTGCCTCCGGCGATCACGATCGGCACCGGGCAGCAGCTCGTCACCGTGTCGAACTCCTCCTCCGTGTAGTAGCACTTCACCACGTTCGCGCCGAGCTCCGCCATGATGCGCGTGGCCAGGCGGAAATACTGAGCGTTGCGCGCCATCGCGCGCCCCACGGCCGTCACGCCCATCACGCCGATGCCGTACCGGCTCGCCGCATCCACGAGGTCTGTGAGGTTCTTGAGCGACTGCCGCTCATACGCGCTGCCGATGAAAACCTGCACCGCGAGGACGCTCGCGTTGAGACGGATCGCCTCCTCGATGTTCAGCGCCGTGCTTTCGTTCGACAGAGGCTCAAAACCCGGACGGCCAAACTTCGCCTTCTTCCCGTCGATCTCGCCCTCCCATTCTTCAAACGGGCTGACCATCGATGTTCCGCCGGAAGCACGCAGCGCGATGGCCTTTGTGGTCGATGCCGGGATCACGCTCCGCTGAATGCCGCGCGTGAGCATGAGGCAGTCCGCATAGGGCTCGAGGGGAAGGATGGTCTGGTCCACACGCTCGAGGCCGGTGGTCGGGCCCTGGAAATAGCCGTGGTCGATCGCCAGCATGACGGTACGCCCGGAGTCCGGATTGAAGGTGCGGGCGAGACGGTTCTTCATACCCCAGTCGAGCTGGTGCGAGCCTTTCAGGAAAAAGCCCGGCGACTGCTGCGGCACATCCGGGGAATAGCGTTCGCCTTCTTTGTCACCTTCCGGCATGCGTCACCTCTGCAAAATATTAGGCATCGATAGTCGGCCTGCGGATGGTTCGCAATCCTATTCGATCACCTGATCCGCGCGCCGCAGCAGGGCATCCGGTACCTTGAGGCCAATCGCCCTGGC
>JANOBO010000028.1:0-14426 GCA_031411695.1 Verrucomicrobiaceae bacterium | reverse complement strand
GTGGAACCTGCACCGTCACGCCGTCGCCTTCCTGGCCCGGCGTGTACGAGTAAGTGACCGGCAGCACGGAATTGCCGACGGAAACTTTGTCCGGAAAGAGCGCCAGGTCCGGTGCCAGCTCCTCGCCGCCACCTGTGAGGTCGGCCTCGGTGGCGCAGAGGAAATTCGGCTTCTCGGCGGTGCGCTCTTTGATGAAGCGATTCAGGTCGTGAACCGAAGACACGCCTTGGATCCGCGCGTCGTAATAGGCGAACAGCGCCTCGGCGATGTCATACACCCGATTGCTCCGCACGCGAGTGAGCGTGGTCTCGATCTTCTCGCGCAGCTTTTGATTGTGCTGATGAAAGCGGTGCGGCATCACCGTCTCGCCATCAATGAGCGCACCGCGGATGAAGATCTGCGTCGCGGCCAGTGCATCGACTTTGCCGAAGTCGATGTGCTTCCGCAGCACCTCGAGTCCGTGCAGCAGCGTGCGCTCGGTGACCAGCACGCGCCCCGCCTTCGCGCTGTAGTGCGGCTCGCTGTACTTGAAGGTGCAAAGGTGCGCGCCGAGTTCCGCCGCCCACGCCGGATCGATCTTCGCCACCGTGCGCGCGAAGAGCTGCGAGGTCTGCACGATCTCGCCCGCCACGATCCACGGCGGCTGCTTCGTGCTGGTCTGGCCCGGCTTGCCTTTCTTCTCGCGCCGCTCGTAGAGATTCGAGCCCGGGAAGAGCGTCACCTCGCGGTTGCCTGCGGCTTTGTAGAGGTTCTTGTCCTCGCGTTGCGCGATGTGGCCGAGCTGGCCGGAGAGGATGCAGCGGTGGATGGCGTCGTCGGAGGAAGGGGTTAGTTTTTCGGTGTGCGGAGGCTGAGGGCGTTGCGGTGCCGGACCCCTCACCCCAGCCCTCTCCCCGGGGGAGAGGGAGCCTGAATCCGCTGCGCGCGCAGCGTCGGGTTCCCTCTCCCCGCTTTGGGTGAGAGGGCTAGGGTGAGCGGGAGGAGTTCTTGCGCCACGTTTCGCTCCATCATCCCTGAACGCCTCGCCGAGCTGCCGCCAAATATCCCGCCACTCCGTCATCCGCGTGAAGCTCAGGAAATTGTTTTTGCAAAACCGGCGCAGCGTGTTGCGGCTGCCGCCGGTCTGCTCCGGCGCGGCCTGCCAGATGCGCAGCAGCGAGATGAAGTCGGAATCCGGACACGAGAACGCCTTGTGCGCCGCTGCGGCCATCTCGCGCTTCTCCTCGGGCCGCTCACGCGGATCGGGCACGCTCAAGCCAGCGGCGATGACGAGCATCTCGGGCAGCGCGTTTTCCTTCTGTGCCTGCATGAGCATCCGGCCGAGTGTGGGATCGACCGGCAGCCGCGCGAGATCGCGGCCGAGCTGCGTCAGTTGGTGCGTCTCATCCAGCGCGCCCAGCTCATGCAGCAGCGTGTAGCCGGCGTGGATCGCGGCGCTGACCGGCGGATTCAAAAACGGAAACGTCTCGATCTCGCCAAGCCGGAAGGCCTTCATGCGCAGGATGACCTCCGCGAGATTTGCGCGCTGAATCTCCGGCATGGTGAAGCGATCCCGTTTTTCAAAATCCTCCGGCGAATAGAGCCGGATGCAGATGCCATCCTGCACACGTCCAGCACGGCCTGCGCGCTGATTGGCGCTGCTTTGGGATACCTCTTCGACGGGCAGACGCTTGGTGCGATTGCGCGGATTGTAATGGCTGATGCGGGCCAAGCCGGTGTCGATGACGAAGCGGATGCGCGGGATGGTGATGGATGTCTCCGCCACATTCGTCGCCACGACCACGCGTCGTTTTTTTCCTGGAGCAAAGATGCGCTGCTGCTCGGCGGCTGGCATCCGGCCAAACAGGCCGAGCACCTCGATTCCCGCGCCGAGACGGCCATCGAGCAGGTCGCACGTCTCGCGGATGTCGCGCTCAGTCGGCATGAAGACGAGCACGTCGCCGTCGTTCGACTCGATGAGCGCATCTTCGACCGCGCTGGCCGCGGCCTCGATGAAGCCATCGTCATCACCACCGGCGATGGGCGCGTAACGGATGTCCACGGGATAAAGCCGGCCGGACACTTCAATGATCGGTGCGCCGCTGAAGTGTTTTGAGAATGCCTCGGTGTCGATGGTGGCGGAGGTGACGAGCAGCTTCAGGTCGCGCCGCTTCTCCAGCAGGCCTTTGAGGTAGCCGAGGAGGAAGTCGATGTTCAGTGAGCGCTCGTGCGCCTCATCCAGGATGATCATCGAGTAATCGCGGAGCAGGGGATCGCCCTGAATCTCGGCGAGCAGGATGCCGTCGGTCATGAACTTGATGCGCGTGTTGCGGCTCGTGTCGTGGTTGAAACGCATCTTGCAGCCGACCTCGCGGCCCCAAACGACATTCAATTCCTCTGCCACACGCTGCGACACGCTCATCGCGGCGACACGTCGTGGCTGCGTGCAGCCGATCTGGCCGAGTCGCGAAGCAGCAAGCGCGCGCCCACCCGTAGCTGCGCCCGCACTCGTGGCCGCGGCCGCAAGGGCGTGGTCAGTCGTCATGCTCGTCGGAACCACCTGCTGGCGCAGGCGGCTTCGATCAGGCTCGAGCGCCTCCAGGCACATCTTGGGAAGCTGCGTGGTTTTCCCTGAGCCCGTCTCGCCGGCGAGGATGACCACCTGATGCGCGCGGATGGCCGCGATGATCTCTTCGCGTCTCGGCGTGATCGGCAGGTCGGCTGGATAACGAATCGCGGTCACTGCGCCTGCTTCCTCTGCCGCACGGCTTCAAACAGAATCGCCGCGCCGGCAGCGGCGACGTTCAACGACTCCACCGGCTCATGCAGCGGGATGCGCACGCGCTCATCACACGCCGTCATGAGTTCCGCACCCGCGCCGCGCGCTTCGTTGCCGAGGATCAGCAGCGTCGGCTGCCGCCAGTCGTAGTCGTAGTGCTCCAGTTCAGCCTCGCCAGACGCGATGATGCATTTGATGCCCTTGGCCCGGCATGCGTTGATCGCGCCCAGGCCTGACACTTCTGAGATGATCGGCAACCGAAACGCGGAGCCCATCGAGCTTCGCAAAGTCTTCGGCGCGAAGGCGTCGGTCGAACCCGCGAACGCAAGAACGCCTGACGCGCCCGCCCCTTCAGCCGTGCGGATGAGCGTGCCGAAGTTTCCAGGATCCTGCACGCGGTCGAGTCCGAGAATGAGCGGGCGTTCTCCATCGAAGACTTGATCCAGTGTCGGAAAGGGCCGCGCTGCGATGACGACGACGCCCTGCGCGTTCTGCGTGTCGCTCAGCGATTCAAGAACCGACTGCGCCACCTCGACTACCTCGCACGGAGTCCGTGCTCGCATCGACTCGGCCAGCTCCGGCAAGGCGAAACAGGTGTGGAGCGCCAGCCCGGACACGATGCACTCGGCCACGAGCCGCTCGCCCTCGACAAAGATCAGATCGCGCTCGCGGCCCTCGCGCACGCGACGTGCGTGCTTGATGCGTTCGTTGCTGGAGCTGGTGATGATCATCCGATGACTCAACCCGCCGAGGACTTCCGCCCCGTCCGGTAGGTGAGGCCCGTCATCGTCAGCAGCGGCAGCACATGCACGGTCCCGTCATCGTCATAGACCACGGCCACCGTCGCGTTCTTGGGAGGAAGCGAGACGTAGTCGCGATGCGGCACTGAATAAGACCGGCCGTCGGCAAGATTGATCTTGAAGGGCACTCCCTCGTCGATCACGGATTCGATTTGCTTTCGCGTCATGGGGGACAGTTCTCGCCCGCTGTTGCGTTGTCAACATTCCACCACCAACTCCATGTACATCCCAACCACCCCCCGTCGCTCTTTCCTCCAGTCCATGCTCGCGGCGGGTTCCGCGCCGTGGTTTGTGCCGGCGCACGTGCTTCACGGTGCCACCGCTCCATCAAACAAGATCACGCTCGGCGTGATCGGCTGCGGCGCGCAAGGCACGGTGGATTTGCGTGCATTTCTGAATCACGCCGATGTCCGCGTGACGAGCCTGTGCGACGTGAACGCAAACAACATCGAGGCCGCCCGCGGCTTCATCCGCACAGCCTATGGCAGTGACGACGTGAAGGTGCACCGCGATTTCCGCGAGCTGAACCGCGATGCATCCATCGACGCGGTGCTCATGGCCCTGCCGATTCACTGGCACAGCATCCCGTCCGCCGACGCGGTTCTGAACGGCAAGCACATCTACCACGAGAAGCCGATGGGCATGTCGGTCGAGGAGGCGAAGGTCGTGCGCGCGGCCGTGCGGAAGAAGGGCGTGGTGTTTCAATTCGGCACGCAGCAGCGGTCCGACATGAAGTTCCGCTGGGCCAGCGAGCTGGCGCGCAATGAGCGGCTGGGGAAGCTGAAGGAAATCCAAGTCGGTGTCGAGGGGGGCATCGAAGTGGAGAACTTTCCCGACGAGCCAGTTCCCGGACATGTCGATTGGGATCGCTGGGTCGGACCCGCGCCGATGTCGCCTTTCAGCATGCGCAAGCTTCAGCGGCGCTTTCACGAGAACATCTCCAATTTTTCTCTCGGGATGGTTTCATGCTGGGGGATTCACCATCTCGACATCGCGAACTGGGGCAACGGCACCGATGAAACCGGCCCCATCAGCATTGAAGGCAGCGGAGCGTTCCCGAAGTCCGGCAGTTGCGATGCCGTGTTGAGCTGGATGCTGCGATATGAGTTTGCAAAGGGCGCGCCGATCACCTTCGCGAGTCAGAGCGATGAGCCCGGCAAGATCGGCCACGGCATCCGCTTCATCGGTGAGGATGGCTGGGTGCATGTCGTGCGCGGACAGATCAAGGCCAGCGACGAGGCGATCCTGCGTGATCCGCACAACAAGATGGGCCAGATGCCCGTCAGCCTCGATCCCGAGGCGCTGGGCTGCTGCGGCGGAAAAAAGGACGACGTGAAGCGAGTCTCCGGCAGCGATGACCACACGCGCAAGTTTGTCGATGCCGTGATCTCCGGCACGCGGGCAAACTGCGACATTGAGACGTCCGTCCGCTCCGACGCCCTCTGCCAGCTCGCAGCCATCGCGGTGAGGCAGAATCGCAAATTGATCTGGGACCCAGTGGCTGAAAAATTTACCGGCGACGATGATGCCAACGCGCTGCTCAAAGCGAGAGCCTTCCGCGGCGACTGGAAGCTCCCCGAGATCGGCTGAGGTAAAGCGGAAGCCATGCGGAACGCAGCCAGGCTCCAGCCGCGCATTCAATCACGCGAGCATCTCGTGAAATGCCGGCTCATTGATGATCTTCACGCCCAGCTTGGCCGCTTTGTCGAGTTTGGACCCGGCTTCTTCTCCGGCAAGGAGATAGGTGGTCTTGGCGCTGACGCTGCCGGAGACCTTGCCACCGTTTGCGCGGATGATCTCCGCGATCTCCTCGCGCGGTTTGCCAAGCGTGCCGGTGATCACCCATGTGGTGCCGTTGAGCTTGTCGGAGGCCAGTGCCGTCTCGCGCTGCGCAAAGGTGAGCCCGGCGGCCTTGAGCCGCGCGAGCAGATCCATGTTTCGCGCATCGCGGAACCAATCGTGAATGCTCGGCGCGACGATGCCGCCCACCTCGGGACACTGGGTGAGTTCCTCGACCGATGCTTCGGCGAGCTTGTCGATGGAACTGAAGTGCTCGAGGAGGTTGCGCGCGGATGACGCGCCGACATGCAGGATGCCGAGGCCGAAGATGATCCGCCACGGCGGCTGAGTTTTGCTTTCGGCGAGGGCCTTGAGCATGTTGTCGATGCTCTTCGTGCCTTGCCGCTCCAGCCGCGCGAGCAGCAGTTCATTCAGGTCATACAGATCGGCCGGGCTGCGCACGAGATTGTGATCGACGAGCTGCGCGACGACGGACTCGCCGAGGCCGCGGATGTCCATCGCGCCTCGGTGCGTGAAGTGCTCGATGCGGCGCTTCACCTGTTCGGGGCATTCTGGGTTCGGGCAGCGGATGACGACGAGTTCTTCATCTCGCGCGACCACAGTCTGGCAAACGGGACATTTTTCCGGCGCGTGAACCTCCTGCTCGCGTCCGCTGCGTTTGCTTTTGTTCACCTCGACCACGGCGGGAATGACCTCGCCGGCTTTCTCGATGATGACATGATCTCCGACCCGGATGTCCTTCCGCTCGATCTCCTCAAAATTATGCAGCGTGGCATTGCTGACGGTGGAGCCGCTGAGGAAGACAGGCTCAAGACGTGCGACGGGTGTCAGAGCGCCCGTGCGGCCGACTTGGATATCGACGGCGAGAAGTTTCGTCTCCGCCTGCTCCGGCTGATACTTGTACGCGATGGCCCAGCGTGGCGCTTTGCTCGTGGCGCCGAGTTCACGTTGGTCCTCGAACGAATCCACCTTGATCACAGCGCCATCCGTCTCGTATGGCAGCGCCTTGCGTTTGTCATCCAGCTCGCGCACGGCCTTCACGAGTTCCTCGGCCGAGCGGCATTTCCAGACGTGATCGGCGGTGCGGAGGCCGGCGCTTTTGAGCAAGGCAAAGACTTCATGCTGCGAGCCCACCCTGGCCTCACCGGCATCGGCGAGGCCGTACAAGATCACTTCGAGCGGACGGGTGGCGACGATGCGGGAGTCCAGCTGCTTCAGCGTGCCGGCTGTGGCATTACGCGGATTTGCAAAGCGTGGCTCACCGGCTTCCTCGCGCTCGTCATTCATCTTGGCGAAGCCCTTCTTCGGCATGAACACCTCGCCGCGCACCTCGAAGGTCTGCGGCACGTCCTTCGGCAGTCGCAGGGGCAGGGACTTGAGGGTCTTGATGTTGACGGTGACGTCGTCGCCGATCTGCCCATCCCCGCGGGTGGCCGCATGTTTGAGCACGCCGTCCTCGTAGCGGATGGTGACAGCGACGCCGTCGATCTTCGGCTCCAGCGTGCAGTCGATCTGTTCGCGATGCAGTCCCTTCACGAGCCGCTGATAAAAGGCGACGAGTTCCTCTTCGGAATAAGTGTTGTCGAGGCTCATCATCGGCACGGTGTGCCTGATCTGGGTGAAGCCCTCGATGGGCGCACCGCCGACGCGCTGGGTGGGTGAGTCTGGCGTGAGCAGATCGGGATGCGCGGCCTCGATGTCCTGCAGCTCGCGCAACAACGCATCAAACTGCTTGTCGCTGATCTCCGGCTTTGCGTCGGTGTAGTAAAGCCGGTTATGCCGCTCAAGCTCGCCGCGCAAGAATGCGGCGCGCTCGCTGGCGGTGATGTGATCGACAGGGGTTCGGCTCATGCGCGGCGACTCTAGTCACGACCGCCGCGCTGTCGAACCCCGGAGCTTTAAAACGTGACGAGCGCGCCGAGATTGGCCTCTAGGATTCCGCCGCTGGTGGAGCGGCCGTTTGAGTCGTAGCGCAGCTCGGCGTAGATCATCGCGGCCTCGCTGAGGTAGTACTCCACGCCCGCAGCCGCAGTGTAGTCGAAGCTCTTGTCATCAAAGGCGTAGTAGCCGCCCACCTGCACGAATCCGGCCCAGTCATCGCCGAAATGCTTCTTCACGGTGAGGCGGATGCCGTGGCGGTTCGACTCCGGATCGACGAGCGAATCGAGCACCTCACGCCCGAAGCTGCCGGCCAGCGCGCGGCGCACCTCTTCCGTGGTGGCGAGCGCGGAGCGCACTTCCTCGCTCGGGATCACGGCGCGTCGGATGTCCTGGGTGATGGATGGCGGCACGCTGCCTGCGGAGTCAAAGCGATGATAGTCGCCGAAGTAGCCGATGGTGATCTCCGGGTGCCGCTTCGTTTCGGTCTGAATGATGTAGTCGAGCGCGCCCCGGAAGCCGAAGCCCTGGCCGAGACGATCACCGCCGAGGCGGATCCATTGATAGAACGCCGCAAACTCCATGAGCCAGCGGTCCCCGATGGGGCCGGCGATGTTAAACTCCGCGCGATCCTCACGGCCGTCGAGTGCTTGCAGCGCCGGGCTTTCCGTCGAGCGCTGATTCCCCATGTAGGCGAGCGACCAACCGATGGATTGATTGGCAAACCTGCCGACGCGCGCGCCGTAAATGACGCCGCTGGCGGTGCCGCCGATCGTGGCCTCGGCGAAATAGCCGCCGCTGAATCTCCTCTCCGCGGTGATCCCGGCATCGAAGCGCGTGGTGGTGCCTTCATTGAAATAGCCGCCGCTCTTCAGGTTGATCCAATCCTCATGCGCGAAGGCGGTGAGGCGCCAGTCTTCCCACCAGCCGGACGAAAAGGTGGCCTGCGTTTGAATCGTGTCGCCTTCGGTTTCCTTCGCGTACTCCATGCCCAGAGTCGCCGTCGGACGGAGAAGCTGGCGCAGCTCGCGCAACTGCAGTTTTGCCTCGCGGACATCGTCGGGCTCGTAGCCGGGTGCGCTCATGATCTCCTGGTAGGCGGCAAATGAGCTTTCCCATTCACCGGTGTGAAACAGCGCGGAGCCGAGCGCTTCTTGACCGGGGAACGGGCCGTCCCGATTGATCTGCTTCAACGCGAGAAGCTCATCGCGTGCCTGCACTGGCTTGTTGTAGGCGAGGGCGACTTCCGCGGCGAGAACCTTCACCTCGAGATCCTCGGGCGCGAAACGCTGAAGTTGCGTGAGGATCCCCCTGGCGTCGGCACGATAGCCGTGCTGCAAGGCTGCGTAGGCGGCCTCGAGCGTCTGCGTCACGGCGATCTCATGAATCTTCCTGAAGGCTTCCTGGCGCATGTCGTCATCGTAAAGTGGATCGTCGATGATCTCCCGTGTGGCGGCCGCGGCCATGCGGTAGTCCTTCATTTCGAGGTAAACATCCGCCAGCGCGTCCTGCTGTGAGAAGGGTAGATTCGCAGCCCGCGCCTGCGCTTTCTTCGCGTGCAGCATGGCGATTGCTTCCTTCGGATGGCCCGTCTTGGCCAGATAGATCGCCTGATAGCCGAGGGTGTCCGGGTGAATCGAATAGTCACGCTGGAGCCTTTCGAGAACCGCTTTCGCGCCGGCCAGATTCCCCCGCTTCATGTCGGCCATGCCGAGTTCGATCTCACGGCCGACGCGGATCTCCAAGATCATGCTCTCAGCCTCCATGCGCGTGGCTGGGTCGAATGCGGGAGATTTCTGGATGTCGCGAAACGCGGCGATGGCCTCCTCATGCCGGCGCGCGCCAAAGTAGGCGTAGGCGAGCGTGGGCTGGTAGGGCCATGCGGCACCGCTGAACTTTGACTTCATGGCCAGGAGCATCGCCACGGCGTCATCGTAGCGACGCGCGCGGTCGAGCGATTCGATGCGGAAGGCGATAACGTCGTAGTCATTCGGCTCCTCGCGGTAGGCCTGCGCGGAAAGGGTCACGAGTTTGTCCATGTCGCTGCCGGCCTGGCGGCGAAGTCCGTCGATGCGTTTTCTCACACGCAGGGAGGGAAGGATCTTCTGCGCTTCGGCGCGCGCGTCGGAGGCTTGGCCGGCCTCGGTGGCAACCTTTTCGTAAGCTGCGATGGCCTCGTCATAACGGCCGGCCTCACTGTAGGCGTAGGCCAGATCGTCGAGGTAAGTGAAGGCCTTGTCGGCGAACTGATTTGCACGAAGCGTTTCGAGCAGCTTCACCGCAGACTCCGCACGGCCGTCGGTGGTGAGGGCGTTTCCTTGAATCGCGACGGAGTCCGTGTCCTCGACTTTTTTGCCGGCGAGCACCTGCCGCGCGAGGTCCTCGAGGTAACCGACGGGACGTGTCTCTTGCTCGGGCTCGACGAGACCACGCGCGCGGAGCGCCTCCACATTCGCGGGATCGCGGCGCAAAATGGCACGGGCGAGCGCGTCCATCATCGAGGTGTTATCGAGCTTTTCGTACACCACGAGCAGCTCCTGGAGACGCTCGACTGGCAGCGTGGAGGCGGAGCGCAGCACACGCAGCTCCTGATCGGAGAAGGGGACGGGCTTTTGGATTTCTTCCTCCTGCGCGTCTCCGGTTTTGGCCGGTGGCGCTTTGGGCTGCTGCTGCGCGGTCGCGGTGACGAGTGCGAGGAGCAGCACGATGATGGCTGGCGGGAACGTTTTCATACGCGGGAGCGATGGGTTGTCAGGGTTTGTTTGCCGGATTGGCGGAACGGGAGTCGGGAAGGAACGCGGTGTCGGGAAGATCGGCGGTGAGAATGGCGAGGGAGTAATCGAACGCGCGCTTTGCATCCTCAGCGCGGCCGAGCGTCTCGTAGATTTCTCCGAGGAAAATCCAGTCGGCGGCGACGGCGCGTGGGTGGCCGGTCATGTGGGCTGACATCAGACGCGCGGCGTCCTCATAATCGCCGACTTCAAACCTTGCCTCGGCGAGCATCGCACGTGTCTCAGCATTCTCGGGCACGGAGGCGAAGACTGGTTCTGACTTTTCCGCCTCTCCACAGACGCGATAGAGCACGGCCAGATCGAGCCGCGAGGAGTCGGGAAAAACGAACCGCTTCTCGACGTCGGCCCCGACAAACTTGAGGATGCCGGAGGGATCGCGCACATCCGTTGCCAGCGAGAGTCCGAGAGCCACGGCCTCCATGTTGTCGCGGAGTTTTGGGTTTGCAGTCAGGGTGACAAGCGCCTGCTCGAAATCTTCCGCATGGATCCACGCGCTGGCAAGGGACACGCGGAGCAGCGCGCTGTCGGGGATGCGCTTGATGCCGTCCTCGAGCCCGGCGGTCTGCACGCGCGGATCGTCAAGATAGGAGGCGGCCTCGGCGAGATCGAGATAGTTCTCCACGGTAGGCCTGGCCGATGCGGCGAGGGTGAGCTCCAGCGCGCGGTGGAGCTGCGGGTGATCATCGAGCGACTCGGCGAGCATCGCGTAATTCTCCAGAGTCAGCGGATCGTGCGCTTCGGCCGGCAGCTTGGAGTAGAGAAGCAGCGCCGCTGCATATTCATCCGCACGGATACGTGCTTCAGCCAGCTTCTTCACGCCTGCGACATTGGCAGGAAAACGCCTCACCAGCTCCGCGAGCGCGGCCATGGATGCATTCTCATCGCCCATGTCCTCGAGCAGGCACGCAAACTCGTAGCGCGCCTCGCGGTCGTCGGGATGCGTTTGAAGCCACGACTCGTACAGCGGCTTCGAATCCTCATCGCGGCCTAGGGACGCGAGGAGTTTTGCGAGCGTGAGCTGCGTCCTCTCGCGCTGCTGGAAAGGTCGCAGCGTCTCCAAAAGCCCGGCTGTTTCTTCGTCGCGCCCGAGGAAGTCGGTAAGCGCAAGACACCGGTCGAGAGAGTGCAGCGAGCCCGCCGCAGCGAGGCGAAAATGCTGATCGTAAGATTGCTCGAACTTTGAATTCCAATCGCAGAACTGGGCTAGAATGCCGGCCCAACGCATGAATGGTTCCGTCGAGCTTGGATTGGCCGCCGCTTGCTTGCGCAGCGTCTTCCACTCCATGGCCGACTCGGGAAGGGATGCGACGAAACGCGCCAGCCAAGGCATGAGGTCGGCGGTGCGGCTGCACTGCAAGGCAAGATCGTAGGCGATCTTCATCGAGTCGGGCGGGACGGGCGCGTGCACGGGAAGCGCGGCCATTTCCTTCACACAGAAATCGAATGCGAGGCTCGGGTTCCCAGATTCCACGGCCATCTCCCGGCCAAGTGTGACCGCCTGTTTGAAGTCCTCCCGCTTCAGCGCGTCCGCGTGACTTTTCATCCAGATTTGCAGCGACTTCGCACCGGCCGCAGTCTGGCCGGACCAGCGGAATGCGAGCGCCATGCTGCGGCCGGTGGGCCATCCCGCCTCCGGCAGCTTTGCGGCGTGGGAGAGCATGGCGGCGGCCTGGGCGGGCTTGCCGATGGAAAAGCAGTTTGTGGCCAGCAACTGGCAAATCTCGAGCTGCTGCCCCCCCCCGAGGCGGCTAAGATGTGGCTGCACAAGGCGCCAGGCCTCATCAGGCGGAATCACATCGACGTAGCGCATGGCACCCAGCGCCACGCCATGCACGATCAAATTGTACTCCGGCGCGCGGCCGGGTGTGAAGATGACGTTCAATTGCTCACGCGGCGTGAGGCGCAAAAGCTGGGAGAGCAGCGTGAGCTGGTCGGCTGAGAGACGGCGGATGTCGGAGGCCTTGATCGTCGTGGAATCAACGAGCCCGCTGCGGAGATACTGCGCCATGCGGTTGTATTGCTTGTCGAGGAAGAGTCGCTCGACGAGCTGATCCTGCCGTGGGACGAGCCAGTACGACGCGCCGATGCTGCTGACGAGCAGCAGCAGGACGGTGCGCAGCGGGAAGACGCGCGGCTGGAGATCTTCAGCGAGCGGATGCATATCGGGATCGGGTGGCGTCGATGCTGACCTTCGCGGATGGGGGCAGGGAAAGCTTGATGCGTCCATGGTCGTCGGCGGCGATGCGGGTGTCTGACGAATTGACCCTGACCTGACAGTCGGCCTTCGGCTGCAGCCCGGAAAATTCAGCCTCCACCGGACGGAGATCGCTGACGGTGAATGCGACTTTGAGCGGATCAAACGTCTGAAACGCGATCTCAGCGGAGCACGAGGTCAGCCGCAGGCGCGCGGCGTCGGCAGTGACAGGCCCTTCGGCCTCGTCACCCAGCACCAGCTCGGTCACGCTTTGGCCAAGGGTGTGGACGTAAACCGAATCCTCATGCTCGATGTAACCGGAGACGCCTTTGCAGCGCGCCATGTCCGGGCGGCCGAGATACTTTGGCAGGCGGAAGGTGCGCAGGTCGCCCTGATTAGCGAGCAGCCAGTGACGCGGCGCGACCTCATACACCTTTGTGCGCCAGGCATCCTTTGCGATCCGCGCGTATTGCAAGGCAGTGACGGAGTGAAGCTGGCTGCGCTCACACCATTGATGGATTTTCTCCAAGGCACGAAGGGACGACAGGCTGGTGGCGCTGTAGAAGTGGTAATAGACGTTCACCGGCTTGGTGCGTCTGCCCTTGTCGGTGCGCTCGAAGGTGTCCACCACGTCTGCGAAGCCGCCGAAGAACGGCCCCTGCCATCCATTGGCGTACATGAACTCGTTTTGATTCGCCGCATGAATCTGGATCTCGTCGCCCCACGGCATCACGCGTGGAGCAGTGCCGGCGATCCCAGGGTAGAGGCGGCTGACGATGGTGTTTCCGCCGTTCATGTTTTCCACGCCGAGCAGGCGGCACACCTCAAGGGCCCGCGTGCCGGGCCGGCAATTCCCAGACCACAGCATGAGATCGACCTTTTTGCCTGGAGGGCAGAGGCTCTGTACGTAGGCGATGGAGTCGGTGACCTCGCGTTTCATCACCGGGTGCTCCGAGTCATAGCCAGCCTCCGGCTTCAGTTCCAGCCCACGGCTTTCATAAAGAGGGATAAATTCCTCGTCATCGTCGATCCACACGTAGGGATGCGAAAACGAGTGGCTGGCCGCTTGGACATTCGGCAGCGCCAGACACTCGCGTGCTGCGGCTTCGTAGCGCGGAATGTCCTGCGGATCCTGCCCGACCTCCAGGGCCTTCATCGAAGCTTCCACGAGGGAAATGGTGATAGGGAAAGGATATTTCTTCAAAATGCGATCGCGAATCACCGCCCCGCAAATTTCATTCCCAGCATGCCCCGTTGACCCGCAGAAGCCATCACCATCGATGTGGCTGTAGAAAATGCGCTGGCCGTCGCGCGTGGTTGGATCCGGGGCCGGAAAGGCGCCTCCAGGGAAGAGGCGCTGCAGGAATTTAAAAGGATCGAACAGCGAGGCCTGGTCTTCCGCACTGGCCTGGAACGTGGCGTAGGGCTCCATGAGCACGCCACCCCAGTCACAGGTGAAGACGGCATCGAAGACCAGTTGATCCGCCTTTTCGTCAGTGCCGCCCACGGAGACATCCACCTGCGCGCCCTCTGGTGCACGGCTGTCCTCCATTTCAGCGGGATGGGCGGTCAGTTTGCCTTCGAAGCTCATGAGATCCCGGTTTACCTTGAGAAATTCCACCTTCTGTGGATTGCGCACCTGGGCGTAGGAACCCCAGACGCCGAGGGACTTGAAGAGCCGGGCCCGCTGGACATCTTGCTGAAAGGGATACTGGCCGGTGAAGAGAATTTTCAGCCCGCGCTTTTTCTGGTCCGTAATCCAGTCCACATACCAGGCCTCACCGCCAAAGGGCAGTTGCGTTTCCACGTCAAAAATAATGCCGCAGAAGCGATCATCCAGCACCGGCGGCGGTGAGAGCTTGCCGACATTCACATACTCCACCTCGTAACCGAGCCATTCCAGCGGCATCTGCAGGCGCTCCGCAGTAAACGTATCGGCTGCAAATTTTTCCGCCACTTCGCTCTCCGCGAGTACTGATCCGTAGATCACCAGGACCCGGCGCGCCTGACGCTGCATCGGTCCCAGCAGCGCACCCTGCAGCTCCCGCGTCGTCAGAAAGGGTTCGGCACCGATCCTGCGAATCTGCTCCGCCACGCTCTCAGCCAGGCCGGGATTCCCCCGGTCCAGATAGTCCACGACATAGACAGGAATTCCAGCCGCGCGAAAATCATGAATCCTGCCCGCGAGCGCCTGGTGATCACCC
>JANOBO010000027.1:0-5234 GCA_031411695.1 Verrucomicrobiaceae bacterium | reverse complement strand
CTGGATGCGATGGCGGCGGCGATCACGCCGCAGACCAAGGAGGTCTTCATCGCCAATCCAAACAACCCCACGGGGACGCTCGTCACGCAGGAGCAGATCGACCGCTTCATGGCGAAGGTGCCTGAGCATGTGGTCGTCGTGTTCGACGAGGCGTACCACGAGTTCCTCGATGAACCGCCGGACACGATCAAATTTGTGCGCGAAGGCCGGAGCGTGGTTGTGCTGCGCACCTTCTCGAAGATCCAGGGTCTTGCCGGCACTCGTGTCGGCTACGGCATCGCGAACAAGGAGCTCATCGACGTGCTCCAGCGCACCCGGCAGCCTTTCAACCTCAACTCCATCGCGCAGGCAGGCGCGCTGGCGGGAATGCTTGATGAGGAGCATCAGGCGAAGACGAAACGAATCACCGACGAGGGCCGCGCCTATTTGCAAAAGCAGTTCGGCGAGATGGGCCTCGAATACATTCCCAGCTTCGCAAACTTCGTGCTTGTGAGAGTCGGGGATGGCAACGCGGTCTTCAAGGCCATGATGGACAAAGGCGTGATTGTCCGCGCCATGGCCGCGTACAAGCTGCCGGAGTGGGTCCGCATCTCCGTCGGCACGATGCCGCAGAACGAGCGCTGCATCGAGGTGCTGCGGCAGGCGCTCGCTCCGAGCAAGCTGTGATGACGGCTGACACCATCGCCGCCATTTCAACTGCCGTGGGCGAGGCGGCGATCAGCGTGCTGCGTTTGTCGGGGCCAGAGGCGTTGGGTATTGCCGGGAAAGTTTTCCGAAGTAAAACGGGCGCGTCTTCACTGCCGCCGCGCTGTGCTCATCTGGGCACGATCATCGACGCGGATGGCAGGACCATCGACCACGCGCTGCTCACACTCTATCGCGCGCCGGCCAGCTACACGGGCGAGGATGTGGTGGAGTTGCATTGTCACGGCGGCATCCTCGTCACGCAAAAGGTGCTGGGCGCGCTGCTGCATCACGGCGCGCGGCAGGCGGATGCGGGCGAGTTCACGCAGCGTGCCTTCTTGAACGGGAAGATGGATCTCACCCAAGCGGAGGCAGTGATGGATCTGATCCACGCGCGCAGCACGCTGGCGATGCGCGCGGCCAATGAGCAGCTCGAGGGCGTGATCGGACGCGAGGCAGAGGCGATGCGCGCGGAACTCATCCAAGTGCTCGCGCACATCGAGGCGCACATCGATTTTCCTGACGAGGACATCGCACCTGAAACGGGCGAGGCCCTCATCGCGCGCATCGACGGCCTTCTCGCTGCAGCAGGGAAGCTGCTTGCCACTTCGGACAATGGACGCATCCTCCGCAGCGGTGCCCGCACGGTCATCTGCGGAGAGCCGAATGTGGGGAAGTCCAGCGTGCTGAACCTGCTGAGCGGATTCGAGCGCGCCATCGTCAGCCCGGCCGCAGGTACGACGCGCGACACGATCGAGGAGTTTATCCAAGTGCATGGCCTTCCGCTCCGCTTGGTGGACACCGCAGGATTGCGCGAGAGCGAGGACGCGGTCGAGCGCTCAGGGATTGAGCGCACCAACCGCGAGATGGAGCGCGCGGACCTCATTCTGGAAGTGGTCGATGGGAGCCTTCCGCAGGCAGGCGCCGCGCGCTTGCAAGCCAGCGACGCAATCGGGTCACGGCGCATCTTGATCCTCAACAAGAGTGATCTCGGAGTTCATTCTTCCTGGCACGATGCAGGCGGCGTGCCGGTTTCCTGCGTCACTGGCGGGGGACTTGATGCATTGCGCGCGGCCGTCCGTGATCTCGTATTGCGTGGGGGTCATCTGGCGGTCGATCATCCCGTGGCGATCAATGCGAGGCACAAGAACTGTTTTGAGCGCATGACGACACGGCTGCTGGCCGCGCGGGATGCGCTGACCGGCGGCAGGGCGCCTGAGTATGTGGCTCTCGAACTGCGGGACGCCATGCAGGCACTCGGCGAGGTGGTGGGACTCGTGGACGCCGAGCAGGTCCTCGACGCGATCTTTGCCGCGTTCTGCATCGGGAAGTGAGTCCTGCGCAATCGCCGCTTTCTTTTCGAGGCACTTGTGTTGATAATCGCGCCCCAGTTCACCAACAACCAGGAGCCAGAAGAGAATGTCAAAAGAGTCCGCCAAGGAACCCAAGTGGAGCATCGCAGAAAGCGCCGAAATGTACGGCGTCAATGAGTGGGGGCACGGGTATTTTGACATCTCCGCGAAGGGCGAGGTCACGGTGAATTTGAAGGACGGGAAGAAGCAGAAGCCCGTGAGCCTTGCGCAGATTGTGCGGGGTCTTCGTGACCGCGGCACGCAGCTTCCGGTGCTGATCCGTTTCGGCGACCTTCTGCGCGGGCGGATCGACGAGTTGAACGAAGGTTTCGCCGCAGCCATCCGCGAGGCGAACTATCAAGGCGTGTATCGCGGCGTGTACCCGATCAAGGTGAACCAGCAGCAGGAAGTGATCGAGGAGATCACACGCTATGGCCGCAAGTATCACTACGGCCTCGAGGCTGGCAGCAAGCCTGAGCTGATCGCCGCGCTGGCGTTTATGCACGACCCTCAGGCCTACATCGTGTGCAACGGCTACAAGGACGAGGAGTTCATCGACCTCGCGCTCTACGCGCAGAAGATGGGTCTTCAGGTGATCCTGGTGCTCGAGATGCCGACGGAGCTGGACTTGATCTTGAAGCGCTCAAAAAAGATGGGCGTGCGGCCGATGCTCGGCGTCCGGTTTCGTTTGTCGGCTGAGAGCGCCGGCCATTGGTCGGCTTCGGGTGGCGATGCGAGTGTGTTCGGCCTGAACATCTCACAAGTCATGCGCACGGTGGATCATCTGCGCACGGAGGGGATGCTCGACTGCCTGCGGATGCTGCATTACCACCAAGGCTCGCAGATTCCGAACATCCGCGTGATCCGTCAGGCGGTCACCGAGGCGGCCCGCGTTTATGTCGGCCTCGTGCATGAAGGCGCGCGCATGGGCATCCTGGATCTCGGCGGCGGTCTGGCGATCAGCTACGACGGGCTGAAGGGCGCGACGGTGAGCAGCAGCAACTATGAGATGAAGGGGTACTGCGCTGACGTGATCGAGGCCATCGCCGAAGTCACAGCCGAGGCCGGAGTGCCGCATCCTGACATCATCACCGAATCTGGGCGTGCGGTGGTGGCGTACTATTCAGTGCTCGTGATCAACATCCTCGACGTGAACCGCTTCGAGGCGCACACGCCGACGGCGATCAAAAAGGACGCGCCCGCGCTGCTGAAAAACCTTTTCGACCTGCGCGAGGAAACGAAGAACGGCCTGGGCATCAAGCTGACGCGCGAGCGGCTCCAGGAGGTTTACAACGACGCCGTCTATTACCGCGACAAACTGCGCACCGAGTTCAGCTACGGCAAGGTGGCGCTCCGGCAGCGCGCGCAGGGCGAGGAGCTGTATTGGGAGATCATGAGCTGGGTATCGAGCAAGCTCGAATCCACCGGCCACGACGGCTCGCAGATGGAGCGGCTGGCCGCGGTGCAGACCGACTTCTATTACGGTAACTTCAGCGTCTTCCAAAGCCTGCCCGACCTCTGGGCCATTGATCAGATCTTCCCTGTGATGCCGATTCACCGGCTCAAGGAGAAGCCTGAGCGCAACGTGGTGCTGTCTGACATCACTTGCGACAGCGACGGGAAGATCTGCCACTTTGCCCACAGCAATGCTCTGCACGCCACGCTGCCGCTGCATGACTTCAATGTCAGCAGCCCCGAGGATTACATGCTTGGCGTGTTTCTCGTCGGTGCTTATCAAGAGACGCTCGGCGACCTCCACAATCTTCTCGGCGACACCAATGTCGTCAGCGTGCGCATCGAGAACGGCAAGCTCAAGTACAGCAACGAGCTTGAGGGCGACACCGTGGCGGAAGTCCTCAGCTACGTCGAATACGAGCCGAAGGAACTGATCACGCAGTTTCGGAATCTTGCGGAGAGCGCTGTCATCTCGAAGCGGATCACGCCGACGGAGCGCAAGGAGATCATGGAGGCGTTCGAGGAAGGCCTGCGCGGCTACACTTATTTCGAGTCGTAGGCGAAACCGTCCCGGTTCGCGGCATCAACGCCCGGTCACAAAACCACCGGATGTCGCGATCCATTGTGCATTCGCGCGTGAAGATCTGCCATGGGCGTGACATTGTGAGCGGACAACATGTTGCGAGGCGCGACGCACTCGCCTACGATCCGCGAATGTCACACAGAGTTCTCATCATCGGAGCCGGCGGGGTCGGCCGTGTCGTCACCCATAAATGCGCGCAGCTTGTCGATGTGTTCGGCGAGATTATGCTCGCGAGCCGGACGAAGTCGAAGTGCGACAGCATCGCAGCCGAGCTGAAGCGTCCGATTCAAACCGCCGGCGTCGATGCCGACAATGTTCCGGAACTGGTGAAGCTGCTGAATAGCTACAAACCCGAAGTCGTGATCAATGTGGCGCTGCCTTATCAAGACCTCACGATCATGGATGCGTGCCTGGAGGCGGGCGTCCATTACATCGACACCGCGAACTACGAGCCGCGCGATGTCGCGAAGTTCGAGTACCACTGGCAGTGGGCGTATCAGGACAAGTTCAGGAACGCAGGCCTCACCGCGCTGCTCGGCTGCGGCTTCGATCCAGGCGTGACGAATGTATACACGGCCTACGCGCTCAAGCATCATTTCTCAAAGATCGACACGCTCGACATCATCGACTGCAACGCGGGGGATCATGGCAAGGCCTTTGCCACCAATTTCAATCCTGAGATCAACCTGCGCGAAGTGACGGCGCCGTCGCGATACTGGGAAAACGGCCAGTGGATCGAAGGCCCGGCCCTGAGCCACAAGCAGGTGTTCGACTTCGACCAGGTCGGCCCGAAGAACATGTACCTCATGTACCATGAGGAGCTGGAATCGCTGGTGAAGTTCTATCCGGAGATCCAGCGGATCCGGTTCTGGATGTCCTTCGGCGACTCCTATCTCAAGCACCTGGAAGTGCTGGAGATTATCGGCATGACCCGCATCGAGCCGATGATGTTCCAGGGCCGCGAGATCATCCCGATCGAATTCCTCAAGGCCCTGCTGCCCGAGCCGGCGTCGCTGGGGCCAATCACCCGTGGCAAGACCAACATCGGTACGATCGCCACAGGCGTGAAGGACGGTCAGGCGAAGACCCTCTACGTGAACAACGTCTGCGATCACGAGGCGGCCTACGCCGAGACCGGCAACCAGGCCGTCAGCTACACC
>JANOBO010000026.1:0-33724 GCA_031411695.1 Verrucomicrobiaceae bacterium | reverse complement strand
CGTCGCAGGCGCGCAGCGGACGGTCGATCTCGCCGAGAAACGCTACGGCGCCGGGCTCGTCGCCTATTACGAGGTGCTCGATGCGCAGCGCACCCTGTTGCGCGCCGAGCAGGAGCTCACGCGCATCAACGGCGAGCGCTTCCTCTCCACCGTGCTGCTCATCAAGGCGCTCGGCGGCGGGTGGTGAGAGGACTGAGAGACCACACGACGGCCGAGCACGCGAAGAGGCAGGCATCCTTCGCCAGCCCGCCGTATGGATCATGCCAAGCGCCTGGCGAATTGCGGATCACCAGCACCATCAGCGTGAGCACAGAAACCGTGGCCACGAACTGAGCGGGCCGTTCCAGCCACCCGCTCATCAGAGTCAGACCGGCGATGATCATCGGAATGCCAAGCCAGAGAATCGTCGCCTCAGGAGAGCTGATCCAAAGTCCGGAGCGCGCGACCATCTCGATTTCGAGCGGCGTTACGCGCAAAATCTTTGGCACCAGTCCTTCCCAGAACCAGACGAATCCGACGGCGACGCGTGCGGAAACCTTGAGCGCGTGAAGAAGGCGAAGGTGATCGGCGGGAAGCGCGATGGCTGCATTCATAAGCGTGATGTTTTGTGATCGAGAAATCGCGGCCGACCCATCCACACGGCCGGGAAGCCATGTGAGTGATGGGCGCCGATGAGGTCGGCGTGGGAACTCCACACGCCAGTCTGCGCGAGCAGTCCGCAGTCTTCGACTCGGGCGTCGAGCGGCGCGACAGGCCATGGCGGATGCCAGATGCGGAAGCAGCGCGCCAAACCGAGCTGGCTGTTGAAGGCGATGTATCGCTCCAGGAGAAACTCATCGAGCGATCCCGCATCGCAGGCCTGATGCGGAACGCCCGCCGTGATGTCCGCATGGTAGGAGAGCGATGCGCCGCTTCGCGCCTCCACGATCCTGCCGCGGACCTCGTGGGAGAGCGCTTCGTTTTGGTAGTCGAGGCCTCCCTTGCGGTATGGCAGCCCGAAGACTGTCGGCCCGAGCCCGACGCTGAGTGAGTTCGGCAACCACTCGGCAAGGAAGTGGATGCCAGGCTCACCTTCATGCACGACATAAGTGCGCGCGTTCAGGAATGGATGTGTCGCGATCGGCCGGAATAACAGCGCGCCGATTCTACCACCGGCACGCGGATGCATGTCGCGCATCGTGAATGCGACGAGGCTGACGTAGGCCCGCCCGTCACGAAGGTCGAGCGGCCAGGGAATCTGCGGTTGCAGCACATCGGGATCCACGGCGTAGTGCAGAAAGACGACATCGAGCCAGTCGGCGAACAAGAACGGCTCGCCACGAAGGGCCAGCATGCGCTCGCGTGCTGCCGCGCTCGGCAGCCACGACTTGAGACAGGTGGCGGGCTCCGCTCTCATCACATCAGCGCGGCCCGCAGGTAAGTGAGGGTGAAGGCCGCGTAGCTCAGGAAGACGGTCCAGTGAATCGCCGTGCGGCTCGGGATTCCGCGCCAATGCTCCCTGCTGTAGTGCGTCCATTGCATCACACAGCGGACGCCCCAGAACAGAGCCACGCCTGCCGCGAACCAGCGGAGGAATTCATGCGCGCCGTGCGCGATGTCCGGCGCAAACCGCCAGGTGAGGACGCTGAAGATGCCGAGCGTGAGCGAGATGAACCAGCCGTGAATGAGAAACACCTCACGGATCAGCAGCGGCATCCTCGCGATGTCATCCTTCCAATGGAGGAGATGAGACAAACACAAGCCAAGCACGGCGATGATGAACTGGCCAGCCGCGGCAAATTTCAGTGCGAGAGTGAGGAGTTCAAAGTTCATGATGATGAGGGTTGTGAAGATCTTGCAGCGCCTCGCGGAGGGTCGGGAAGCGAAACTCAAATCCGCCAGCGAGCAGCTTGCCTGGGACCACTCGACGGCTTTTGAGGATGAGCTCCGTTTCCGTGCGCAGGAAGAATGCGCCGATCTCGAGCATCCATTCCGTAGCGGGCAGGCCAAACGGCGCACCGACGAGCTCGCGGAAGAGACGCATCATCTCCGCGTTCAGCAGCGGGTTCGGCGCGGCGAGATTCACCGGGCCGCCCACGTCTTCGTGGGCGATGAGCCACTCGACCGCACGGCAAAAGTCCTCCTGATGCAGCCATGACACGAACTGCCTGCCACTGCCCATGTGACCACCGAGGCCGAAACGTGCGAGCCGACAGAGCACGGGGAAGACGCTGTTCCGCGCGTGGCCTAGCACCATCGTCGTGCGCAGCGCCACCTTTCGGGTGTGCGGAGTCACTGCGGCATCGAATGCTTTCTCCCACGCATGGATCACATCCAGCGAGAACTCGTCATGCACCGCCGGCGTCGGGGTGAAGTCGGTCCCGGTTTCGTCCCACGCAGCGCTGGGCGTGTGCCGGTAGATCGTCGCGGAACTCGCGTTCAACCAGACACGGGGCGGTGATGCGCAGCGCGAGATCGCCTCGCCAAGCCCGCGCGTGGGCTTCACGCGCGAGTCCATGATGATGCGCCGGTTCCTGATTGTGTAGCGGCAGTCCACCGAGCGGCCGGCGAGATTCACCACAGCGGTAGCGCCTTCCAGCTCTTGAGCCCACACGCCGAGCGACTCGCCGTCCCAGGCGACCTCGCGTGCGGTCGGGCTTCGGGACGATGGATTGCGTGTGAGAATCACGGCCTCGAATCCAAGGGCGCTGAAATGACGCGCGAGCGCGCGACCGAGAAAGCCGGATCCGCCTGCGAGAATGAGCTTGGGTTTGTTCATGGTGGTTCAGGGGTTGAAGATTGCGGCGATGTAAACCGCACGAGCGCGATAAGGCGACGGTCAGTGCGTGTTAGCCCAGCCTCCGCCAGCGGGTGGTGAGGAACTCTTTGGCATCGAAGACGAAAACCGAAACCGCGAGCCGGGCCGACCAGAAAGCGGCGATGAAGACAGCGAGCGACCGGGCGAACGAATCGTCGGGGACGATTTCTGTGGCATGGATCCGCGTGAGGGTACGGAGCGCGGCGGTGGTCAGCACGATGAACGCCCCATACACCTAGAACAGCGTGCGCAGGAACGGCTGTAGCGGCGCGAGATGCGTCTTCAAATCGAGCGCACAGGAATCCATAAGCAAGCGGCGCGCCGCAGGTATTGAGAGCCAACGCCCTGACAAAGCCCGCCTGAAGCGCTTCGCCAGTCTCGGCCGATTCCGTTATTTCTGTAATTTGAGAAATCATGAATCAAAAAAAATCAACCTGTGAAGCCGAGCATCTTGAACACGCGCTCGCCCAGCTTCACGGCCTTCAGCAGGATGGGCGTCGGCGTCTTCTGCACTTGCTCCGACCACGTGTTCGCCATTTCGAAAAATTGCAGCATGCCTTCGAGTCGCTCACGGGTGTGCGGATCCGTGCCCTTTGTCTTCTCCATCTCCACCGCCGCCTCGCGCAGCAGAATGAGGGTCGGGTCGATCTCGCGGCGCTTACGCTCCATCATGATGACCCGGAACATTTCGAAGACGTCCTTCATCGACTCAAAATGATCGCGCCGGTCGCCCATGATGTGCGCGACGCGCACGATGCCCCAGTTTTGCAGCTCCTTTAATGCCGTGCTGACATTCGACCGTGCCAGGTCGAGCGTGTCACTGATCTCCTCGGCGTTCAGCGGGCGGTCCGACAGATAAAGCAGCGCATGAATCTGCGCGACGGTGCGGCTGATGCCCCAGCGCGTCCCGAGTTCACCCCAGTGGAGGATGAATTTGCGTTCGACTGGAGGAAGGTCTGGCATGACGGCTATTTCTGTCAGAACAGAAATAGCCGTTATTTTAGGTGGAAGCAAGCTCTTCTTCTGCCACCGCTCATTCTCGGAGAGACGAGCCGGTCACTTCGCCTCGGAAACGGCCGCCCGGCGCTGCTCAAACATCCATGTGTGCAGCTCAGGCTTGGCATAGACGATGCCGGTGATGCCGTGGCCTTCGCCGGTGAGCTCGGTGTATTTGATCTTCTCTCCGCCGATGGCTTCGATGGCCTTCACGATGACGCGGGAGCGCTCGACGGGCACCATGTCGTCCTTGTCACCGTGGAAGACCCACATCGGCACGGGCTTGAGGGCTTCGGCGCTTTTGGGATCGCCTCCGCCACAGAGCGGCACTGCGGCGGCGAACACGGCGGGATATTTCGCCGCGAGATTGAAGGTGCCGAAGCCGCCCATCGAGGAACCGGTGAGATAGATGCGGTCGGTGTCGATCGGCAGCTTGTCGGTGAGATCGGCGATGAGGGCCATGAGGTTGTTTGCCACCTCCTTGTTCCAGCCAATGTCGGAGTCGGGGCATTGCGGCGCGACCATGAAGCAAGGGCGTTCCTTTTGATTCTCCTCGGACGTGAAGACCTTCGTGGCGCCGCCCATCTGCGCTTCATTGTCAGTGCCGCTCTGGCCGGAGCCGTGCAGCCAGATGAGAACGGGATGCCGCTTCTTGCCGTCCCACTTTGGATTGCCGTAGAGCTGATAGTTCAGCCCTTGCTTGGAAGTGACCTTTTCAAACTTTCCGGTGATCTTCGCGGCGAACGGTCCGGCCTTGAGGCCGCCGTCGCGATTCTGCTCGCGCACGATGCCTGCCACAAATTTCTGATCCTCGGCCGACAAGCGCTCGACGGGCAGCTTGAAGATTTGAAAGTCGGACGCGCGCTTGATCTTCACCTCCTTGTCGGTGGCCTGCACGAGGTCGCCCTGGAATGACTTGCCGTCGGTGGAGGTCCAGCTTCTCGGTGCGGCGGTGGCGAGGGTGGAAAGGCAGAAGGCGAACAGGAGTGCGATGGCTTTCATGGGAGCGGATGTTAGCGGGATGAGGCAGAGGGCATCAAGACCAAAGGTTCCTGTCCAGCGTGCGGTAGCCGATGGCCTCGAGGACGTTGTCGGCGCTGATTTTTTCCAAACCGCCGAGATCGGCCAATGTGCGGGCCACCTTCAGGATGCGATCGTGCGCGCGGGCGGAGAAATTCATGTCGCTCATGGCCTGCTCAAGAAATCCGCCAGCCTCAGCGTCGATCTCGCAGTGCTTCTTGATCAGTTTCGGGGTCATGGAACTGTTGGTGTGGACGCCCGCGTGCTTCGAGAAGCGCTCAGTTTGCACGGTGCGGGCCGTCTCGACACGTTTGCGCACGAGTTCGGATCCCTCGCCGCCGTCGGGACTGGTTAGCGCCTTGTAATCGACGAGCGGCACCTCGACGTGGAGATCGATGCGGTCCAAAAGTGGACCGCTGATGCGCTGTCGATAACGCTGCACGAGCGGCGGCCCGCAGCGGCACTCGCGCTTCGAGTCGCCGTAGTAGCCGCAAGGGCAGGGGTTCATC
Organism: Verrucomicrobiaceae bacterium; assembly: GCA_031411695.1. Taxonomy (GTDB): domain Bacteria; phylum Verrucomicrobiota; class Verrucomicrobiia; order Verrucomicrobiales; family Verrucomicrobiaceae; genus JAIBCL01. Next base: position 28,402 of record JANOBO010000026.1, on the reverse strand, counting down.
GCGGCGACGAGCATGAACTGCGCGGGGAAAGTGACGCTGCCGATGGCACGCGAGATCGTGACCTTACCGTCCTCGAGCGGCTGGCGCAGAACTTCGAGCGTGCTGCGGCGGAACTCGGGAAGCTCATCGAGAAACAACACGCCGTTGTGCGCGAGGCTGACCTCGCCGGGGCCGGGATTCGTGCCGCCGCCGAGCAGGCCCGCATCGCTGATGGTGTGGTGCGGCGAGCGAAAAGGGCGTGTGGCGACGAAGGCGACCGTCTCATTGAGCAGCCCGCCAGCGCTGTGGATCTTCGTCGTCTCGATGGCCTCCTCCTCGCTCATGCCGGGCATGATGGTGGCGATGCGCTTGGCGATCATGCTCTTGCCGGTGCCTGGCGGCCCGATCATCAGGATGTTATGTCCGCCTGCGACGGCGACCTCGATGGCGCGCTTCGCGTCGCTTTGCCCCTTCACGTCGGAAAAGTCGATGTCGTAGTTGCTCGCAGCCGCGAAAAACTCCGTCGCGCGGCAGGGCTCGGGCGCGATCTCGATCTCGGATTTCAGATAGTCCACCGCCTCGCGGAGGTTGTTCACGCCGATGATGTCGATGCCTGCGACGACGCTCGCCTCGATGGCGGCGCGCTTTGGCACGATGAGCCGCCTCCGTCCACGCGCACGCGCCTCGAGCGCGACGGCGAGAAGCCCACGCACCGGGCGCAGCTCGCCATTCAGCGCCAGCTCGCCGATCATCGCCGTTTCTGAAAGGACGGGAATGGGGATCTTGCAACGGTGCGCGATGAGGGACACGGCGATGGGCAGATCGAAGCCCGGGCCTTCTTTCTTCATGTCGGCCGGGGCGAGGTTCACGGTGATCACGCCGTCGTGGTGGAGAAAACCGCTGCTGCTGATGGCGGCCAGCACGCGCTCCCGGCTCTCCTTCACCGCTGTGTCCGGCAGGCCCACGATGACCATGCGAGGATTTCCCCCGGCCTCGTGTGACTCGATCTCCACCTCGATGGCGTTGACGCCGACAAGCGTGGCTGAGTATGTGCGCGCGACCATGTGCGCGGATGATGAGCCGGAGCATCGGAAGGCGCAAGCGAGACTATGCAGGCGGCTTCACGGCAGCCGTCACTGCACCACGCGCACCCTGCCGAAACCTCGCGCGGACCGGAATGATGATGGTGAAAAGAGACGCTGTGAAAAAAGACGACAGATCACATTGCGGGCGACACCGGCTGGTTGTTCCCGCTTGCCGTGCCAATGGCTGAGCCGCGTGTGCCTGAGGCGTCGGTGAAGGCGAGAGGTTTTCCAATTGATGGTGATGCGTCAGCACAGCCCGGTTGCCGCTGCTCGATGCCTCTCCCATACTGCCGCCGAAAGACCTGACGACGATGAAGCTATTGTTAGTCCTGTTACTTTGCGCGAGGTGCTCTCATGCACTCGACCTTCCCCGGCTGTGCGTGCTCACGGACATCGGCGGTGATCCCGATGACCAGCAGTCGATGGTCCGGCTGATGGTGTATGCCAATGAGTTTCGAATCGAAGGATTGATCGCCAGCGCCGCAGGCACGCCCAATGAATTGAAGACCTCCATCACCCGGCCCGATCTCATCCGCGAGATCGTGACCGCATATGGGATCGTGAGGCCGAATCTTTTGCGCCATGCGGCGGGCTGGCCGAAGGCGGCGGAGCTGCAAGGCTGCATCAAGTCAGGCCATCCGCTGCGGGGCCGCGAGCACATCGGAGCCGGCCACGCAACGGAAGGCTCCCGCTGGCTGGTCCTGCGCATCGATGCGGGCAGCCCGGAGCATCCGCTGAATCTCTCCATCTGGGGCGGACAGACGGATCTGGCGCAGGCGCTCTGGCAGGTAAAATCGGAACGCGGCGCGGCGGGACTGGCGTGGTTTGTCCGGCATTTTCGCGTCTTCGACATCAACGATCAGGACGGGATCGGAGAGTGGATGCGGGCGGAATTTCCCGGCATGAATTACATCCTCGCCAGAGCGCCGCCGGGGCGCGACCGCCGCGAGGGCACCTACCGTGGCATCTACCTCGGCGGCGACGAATCGCTGACCAGCGCGGAGTGGATCGAGCGCCACGTCCGCAGCAAGGGGCCGCTCGGGCAGCTCTATCCGATGAAGACTTGGACCGCCCCGAATCCCCACGGCTGCTCGGTGAGTGCGTGCGGCTGCGAGAGCAGGAGGCGCAACGATGAATCGGATGCATCATGCCGCGGCGGACCTCGCGTTTTTGGAGCGCGTGATGCGCTATCAAGCATCACCTCCGAGCAACCACGAAGCGCTGGCCGAAGGCACTGAAACGAGCAACCTCATACTCAACAGTCGCACATTTGGAGCTAGACCCGTCGGCACTATTCCCCCTTCATGCGCCTGCGCGTCACGCGGCCCTGAATTTAATCCCCATCCACTCCACTCCAATGAAACACAAACTGACCGCCCTCATCGTCCTGACCCTTCTCTCATCTGCCTCTGCCGAAGTCCTCGAGGAGCGCGTGCCAGAAGGCGGCATCCAACCGCAAGTCATGGTCACCACGGCGGGCGTCGCCCATCTCGTCTATCTCAAAGGGCCGCCTTCTGCCTGTGATGTCCGTTACACCTCACGCGAGGTGGTGGGCGGAGAATGGGCTGCTCCCATCACGGTGAACAGTGCGCCGCGCTCCGCCATCGCTGTCGGCACCATGCGCGGCGCCCAGCTCGCGCTCGGCAAAGACGACAGCGTGCAGGTCATCTGGAATGGCAACACGGGTGGCAAAAAGGAAATGATGATGCTCTCCCCGCTGCTCCATGCACGACTGCTGCCGGGCACCAAGGCCTTCAGCCCGCAGCAAAACTTGATGGGCGACACCACCGCGCTCGATGGCTGCGCGTCCATCGCCGCCAATGGCAAAGGCCACATCCGCGTTGTCTGGCATGGCTCAAAGGCTGGCGAAAACGCCGAGGGCAAGCGCCTTGTCTGGTTGCGCAACTCCGCTGATGACGGCGTCAATTTCTCCCCCGCCATCGCGCTGAATCTGGAGCAGCCCGGCGTGTGCGCCTGCTGCTCATTGCGTGCCCATCTCGCCCCAGATGACGCGCTCACCGTCCTCTACCGCACCGCCAACCGGCCGAGTGTTCGCGGCATGACGCTCATCACGCACAAAGCCGGCCGCACCACTCTCACCAAGCTCGACGACTGGCGCATGGAGGCCTGTCCCATGAGCAGCGCCAGCCTCCTGCCCGTGGCGCAGACACTGCGTGCAGCGTGGGAGAACGAAGGCCGCATCGTCACCGGCCTGCTGGGTGAAGCCACTTCGAAGGCACAGAAGATCGGACCCAAAGATGCCAAGCATCCCGCCCTGGCCATGAACGCCCAGGGCCAGACCCTCGTCACCAGCGTCACTGGTTCCGGCTGGGCCAAGGCCGGCCTGCTGCACTGGGACATCCTCGATGCCAATGGCAAAGCCACCACATCTGGCGATGGCGGCAAGCTGCCCGTGTGGAGCTACGCCGCCAGCTATGCGCGGCCAGACGGCAGCTTCATCGTGCTGTTTTGATCCATCGCACTTCCCCTCGCTCATCCTCTGCGTGTTGTTGCTCAACCATGCCGCCGCGCAGACAGCTGCGGCCACGCCGAAGAAACCCAGCGTGTGGGACTCCGCGCATCGGACCTACATCCATACAGACCCGCCGGGGAAAGCAGCGATTCAGGGCGTCACCCATCACATCCTCCACAGCGCGAAGATGCAGCGCGGTGTCGGCTTCAACATCTTGCTGTCAGATGATTACGCCATCAGCGGCAAGCGTTACCCCGGGGTCTATGCACTGCATGGCGCCACGGGCCACGAAGGCACTCGCCCCCGTGTGGCACCTGCGGCAAAACTCGGCACGCATCCAAGGCCGCCAGGGCATCTTCATCTGCGTGATCGATGCTGAAATGAACTACCAGCCAACGATGAAGCTCACCGCCGCCCACTCCATGAAGTCACTCCTTCACTTCCCGCTCAGATAACGCTCGATGAATGCCATCGGAGTGATGGGCTGCGGGTGGTAACCGGCGTTGGCCAAAGGGCCGAGGTGTCTGTCATCGGTGATGACGAAGTCGGCGTGGGTTGCGATTGCGCAGTTGGCAAACTTGTTGTCATCGGGATCGGCGGGGTTGTCACTCAAAGCAGCCATCCCCGGCCTCACCATCTTGATCGTCGAAGGCACGCCGATCAAACAGCACAAACGCTGATGCCCAAGCTCCGGTCATCGTTGCACATCAGCTTCATCTTTGTCGATGCCACCCCGGCTGCATTGTAGATTACCCGGCATCGAGAAGGGTCACGCGAGGCTCGGCTGGCGCCATCCGCCACCCGTCACTGCACTACGCGCACCCTGCCGAAACGCCGGGCGCGGACTGGAATGATGACGGTGTCCTCGACGGCGGCGGCCTCAAGGCCGAGGCCTGTGGCGATGACGACCGGCGGGTTCGTCGCATCCGACCAGTTCACGAGATCATTGCTAAACTGCACGGTGTAGGTGAGCGAGGGATCGTTGAGGCGGCGGATGAACTCGACGCGCAGCCGGAGGTCGCTTCCGGTTCCAACGGTGGAGACAAGGGGCACGCCCGCTCTCGTGATCGTGTTTCCGGAGCGTGCCATGGATTGCGTGGATGACACACGCGGATCAGTGCCGCATGCAAACTCAGTGAGATTCTTCAGCCCGTCCTTGTCATAGTCAGCGCTTCTCACCGCGTCACTGCCACTGATGCTGGTGGCGGTCTGCCAAGCCGCATAGGAATCGCTGATGACGGTAATCGTCGTGGGGAGTCCAAACGGCAGCGGCGTCATTGCCCCCCAACCGTAGGAGACGTCGGGCGTGTTGGCCGTCGGCGGGATGTTGTTGTCGTGATGCACGTCGATGCTCCACCGGTAGGCACCGGGCGGGCTGTTGGCGGGGATGGTGAAGGGAATGATGTACACACCGTGGCTGATCGGCGTGTCGGGGGACAAGTTTGCGGAGTTCACGGGAACCGAGGAGACCGCCGCACCTGATGGGCCGAACAAGACGAGCGATCCCGAGTTGATCACCCGTGTGGAATCAATGGCGATATGTGCGGTGAGATTTGCGGAAGCGCCGCCGACATTTGCGGGAACTGGAGCGAAGACTGGCTCGTCGTAGGGCGGACCTTCGAATGGATCGGCCACCACCACTTCGGCGAACGGCTGGGTGAGCGCCGCGCTCACCTTCACGGTGCCGCGCGCTCCGGTGCGGCTGGCGACGGCGATCTTGTAGGACACCGACGCGCTGGCGAAGAAACGAATGCGGCTCACTCCGCCCTCGACGGCCTCGTCATTGACGTGCACCAAGGTGAGCGGCGGCGAAAAACTCGATCCCGTCCAGATGGCGAGCACGGTATCGATCGCACTGCCGGTGGTCGCGATTTCGTACCAACCGTCAAAGGCCGCAGGCGAGAAACTCCACCATGCCGTGGCCTGATAGTTGGAGGCGGTGAAACCTGCGGGTATCGGTTCACCGCTTTCGAGCGTGGCGCCCGTGTTATCGATGGTGAGCTGCATGCCAGGGCTCAGCACCGCACGCGCCGCGAAATTATCGTTGGCCGGGACAGCATGAATCACCGCAGTCTGCAGCGCAAAAGCCAAGGCAAGAAACAGCCCCGGCCCTCCCCTGCGGTTGGGGACGTGCGTCTGCGGCGCGGAGTGGCGTTGCGTCTGGAAATAAATCGGCATTCGACTTCTGACACAATGATCAGGCAGCAGTTCGACTTCAATCAAAACATCGGCGGCATGCGTCGAGCGTTTGGAGGTTGTCGGGGCTGAAAAATGGCCAGCGTTGGGCGTTGGCGGTCCGGCTTTTCCCTTGACGATCCTCCGCCGCGCCGTGATTCACGAGGTGGTTTCCCGACCATGACGACGCTCCCGCTTCATCGCTCCTGGCCTTTGTTTTGCGCCGCGCTGCTTGGTGTCGTGGCGGCGTTGCTGCTCGTTCGGAAGGCGTGTGAGTCTCCGTCGTGGGCGGCATGGACGGCAGCGGCGGCGTGCATGGCCGCCCTCGCGTTCGCCGCATGGATGCTGGCATGGCGCGGCAGGGGCACACCTTGGATCTCGGCGCTGGCGCTACGGGTGAGGGCGTTTTTCATCGTCGCTTCCATCCTGTTGTGCGTGCCCGAGATCATCGCGCTCAAGAGCGGGGTGGATTGGGACGAGCGGTTCGGCAATGAGGTCACGCCTCGGCAGATGGCGCCATTCTTCCGCGCGCCGAGCGTCCGCATCGAGAGCGTTTTCTTCCGCAAGCAGGGGCCACTGCACTGGGAGGGCAGGCCGCTCACGCTGATGATGGAGCACTCGCTGGCCGCCGACGTCACGTATGTCGGCGAGCGGGTCATCGCGGTGGACCATGACGCCGATGGCTTCCGCAACGCGCCGCCGCTGACGGACTGGGACATCGCGGTGGTGGGGGATTCGTACACCGAGCTTGGCTTCCTGCCGCAGGAGGAACTTTTCACCTCGGTGCTGGCGCGGCGCACAGGGAGGCGAGTGCGGAATCTTGGCGCGTCGTCATCCGGCCCGTTCAGCTACCTGTCCTTCTTCAATCACCACGCAAAGTCACCGTCGTGCAGGCACGCGATGTTTGTTTTGTTCGAGGGCAATGATGTGACCGACGCGGAGAAGGAATGGACGGCACTCGAGACATTCGAGCGCACCGGAGTGGCACCTGACCGCGCGTACCATCCGCAGGCGTCGCTGCTGACAGCCGCTTGGAAAAGCGCGCCGCGCCTGATGCATCCGCCGGCTCGCAGGACCTACGCAAACGCATGGCTGCGGATCGGCGATGGGGAGGTGGCGGTGACGATGAGCGACGCCTGGCTGCCGCCCGATCCCACGCGACTGACTGTGCGGCAGCAGGAGTGCATCGAGCGCGCGCTGTCCGAGATGAAGCAGTCCGCGACTGCCGCAGGCATGAAGCCGTGGTTGGTTTTTCTTCCCGCCTGCAACCGGCTTTACGCGGGCCGGCTCCGTTTTACTGATGCAACGCCACCTGCGGCGAGGAAGTGGGAAAGGAACACGCTGCCCGAGTTCATCGCCAGCCTGTGCGCGAAGCACGGCCTCGCCTTGATCGATGCCACCGCGCCACTCCAGGCCGCCATCGATGCCGGCCGGATGGTGTACAATCCGGTGCGCGATTTTCACCTCAACGCCGAAGGAAGCCGCGTCGTTGGGGAGGCGATGGCGGTAGGAGTGAAGAATGACGAATGACGAATGACGAACGGGGCAAACAGAAAAATCAGGGTCGCGTGTCGGGCATCGCCTTTCAATGACGGCTCGAAGGTAATGAGCTGACGCCCTCCGCCTCCGTCATTCGACATTCTGCATTCGTCATTCGTCATCCCCAATGGTCTTCTCCACCTTCACCTTTGCAGTCTTCTTCGCGCTCGTGGCCTCGCTGTATGCGGTGCTGCGCTTTCGCTGGCAGAACGGGATGCTGCTCGCGGCGAGCTATCTGTTCTACGGCTGGTGGGACTGGCGGTTCCTTGGCTTGATGATCCTCTCTTCGGTTGTCGATTATCACGTCGCGCGCCGCATGAGCCTGGCCGTTAATCCCGCGCGGAGGAAGCGCTGGCTCATCGTCTCGCTCGTTGTGAATCTTGGCCTGCTTGCGGTGTTCAAGTATCTCGGCTTTGCGATGTCGCAGGCGGGGTCGCTGGCGCAGATGCTCGGCTATGAAGGGCCGTGGTGGGCGTTGCAGGTCGCCCTGCCGGTGGGCATCTCGTTCTACACGTTCCAATCTTTGGGCTACACCATCGACGTCTATCGCGGCGAGATGCGACCCGCGAAAAGCTTTTGGGACTTCGCGTTGTTCGTTGCCTTCTTCCCGCATCTCGTCGCCGGGCCGATCATGCGCTCCCGCCATCTGCTGCGGCAGATCGAAGTGCCGAGGGCACCTCTCGATGACCGCGGCTTCGAGCACGGCCTTTATCAAGTGCTGGCCGGATTGTTCCGAAAAATGGTGGTCGCTGACAATCTCGGCCTCATCGTCGCCGCCGTGTTCAGCCGCCCTGTCTCCACGCTCAGCGCTTGGGAGGTGCTGCTCGGCGTGTATGCGTTTGCGTTTCAGATCTACGGCGATTTCTCCGGCTACAGCCTGATCGCGCAGGGCGTGGCGCGCTGGCTGGGCTTCTCGCTGATGGATAATTTCCGCCAGCCGTACTTTGCGGTGTCGCCGCGCGATTTCTGGCGGCGCTGGCACATCAGCCTCTCGACATGGTTGCGCGATTATCTTTTCATCCCGCTCGGTGGCAGCCGTGGACCGCTGTGGGTCGTGTGCCGGAACCTGTTCATCACGATGCTCATCGGCGGCATCTGGCATGGGGCGAACTGGACCTTCCTCCTGTGGGGCGCGCTGCACGGCCTTTGGCTGGCGGGGCATCGCGTGATCGCAGGGACGGGCGAGCGCAATGCCGGTTTGCAGGAGGATGATCCCCATTCGCCGACGGACCGCTCCCGCTCGCCGCTTTCACCCGTGGTTTTGCTCAAAATCGTCGGGACGTTTCATGTCGTGTGTCTGGGCTGGCTGCTTTTTCGCTCGTCGGGAATCGGGCAGGCCGGCGAGATGCTGGGGCGGTTTGCGGCCGACTGGAGCGTGACGCCGTTCACACTGCACGCGCTGCGGTCACTGCTGGTCTTCGCGGTGCCGCTGATGATCTTCGAGGCGTGGCTCGAAAAACGCGGCAGGCCTCTCGCCCTGCTGGACGCGCATTGGACCGCGCGCGTGCCGTTCTATGTACTGATCCTCGCGCTGCTGGTGTTCCTCGCGCCCGAGCGCAGCAGCGAGTTCATCTATTTTCAATTCTGAGCCACGCGCGCGGATCAGCGCGCGGTGTCTCCCATCCGAATGCGCAGCCACGCGCAGCCTTGGAGAAGCCAGCCGCGCTCCTCGCGCCCGAGGAGTCCGCTGAAGGCCGCGAGCATGTATGCCGTGCCGAGCGCCGCGACGGCGCCAGCGACATGCCAGTAGTCCTCCACCACGAGCCAGCGGCGCACGAGGACGAGCGGCACGCTGAGCACCAGCGCGCCGCGCAGCAGCGGTTGCCACAGGCCGCGCCACAAGACCGCGCGCCAAGTCATGCCGGCATTGTGAACGACGAGCCATGGCATCGCCACGGTGTACACCAACGTCATCTCCACAGCGGTGCCGAGCGCTGCGCCAACGATGCCGAACTGATGCGCGAAGACAATGCTGAGGCACAGGTTCAAGACCAGGCCGCCAAAATAAGTCCACGCCAGCGGCCGGTGCTGCGCGAGGCTGACGAGCAGATGCATCGACGGGATCTGCGAGGCGTACAACACATGCGGAAGGATCAGGCACATCAGCACCGGCGCTGCGGCCGTCGCTTGACCCGGAACCCAGCGCGCGAGAAACGCCGGACCGATGGCCCACAGCATCCCGCCACCGAGCACCGCGAGAAGAGAGGCGAAACGCGATGCGGAAACGAAGCCGCGCTCGAGCTTGTCGCGCTCCCCCCTTCCATCGAGGTGGCTGAATGCCGAGAGCAACTGCGTGCCGGCGAAGGCGTATGCCACATCATAGTACATCAGGGCCAGCCGCTGCCCCAGCGCATAGACACCCGAGGCGGAGATGCCGACGATGGACGCCAGGATGAACGGGTCCACCCCGCTGCGCAGCCGCTCGCTCGTGGTCATCATGTACGTCCAGCGCGAGAAGCCGAGCAGCTCGCGGCCTTGTTTCCACTTGGCGAAGCGCCAGCCGAGCAGGCCGAAGAAGGATCGGTCCCACAGCGCCATCAGCGCCACTTCTCCCACGCCGCCGAGCGTGTGAATCCACGCGACGGCCGCGAGGCCATGCCCGCGATACAATGCCCATCCGGCGAGCGGCGTGCAGGTCAGCACGCGCACGATCGCGGCCGCTGACATCAAATCCCGCCTCAGCGTGCTCTGCAGATGCACGACGATGGGCCGCGCCATCCAGAACGCGAGCGAGCCCACCATCAGCGCCACCACGACCGAGCGCGCCTCATGCAGCCTGTGCTCCTCCGGCAAAAAATGCGGCAGCGTGAGCCACACCGTCCCGCCAACAAGCAACGCCGCTCCTGCGATGATGGCGAACCCTGCCGCGCCGGTGCTCGCGGCTCGCTTCAAACCTTCGTCATCTCCCCGGCCCAGCGCTCGCGCGAGGAAGCGCGGCAGCGTCGTGCTCAGTCCAAGGTCGAGCAGGATGAACTGACCGAAGATGCCCGTGAGCAGCACCCACAGGCCGAAGCCGGACTCACCGAGATACCACACCATGCGCGGCGTGATCCACAGCGAGCAGGCGAGGCGCACGACCTGCTCCAGAACGTGCATCGTGGAGCCGCGCACGATCTTGGGCATGAGCGTCATGGTTTCGGATTTTCCAAGGCGCGTGAGGTCGCACTCGCGAGGCTTTTTGCAAGCAGTTCGCCCACCAGCCGCGAGCCCTCGCGGTTCAGGTGCGTGTCGAGGATGGGGTTGTAAACCAGCGTGCCCGCCTCCGCCGCAGCGCGCAGCACCGGACAGGCGTCGATGAATGTGATGCCGCGCTTCTCGCACATCGCACGCACATGCGCGGGCATGGTGCCGGGCTTCCACGCGCGGCACTCGGCGGATGCGTTTGCCGTCAGCCGGACGAGGCCGTGATAGGTGCGGTTGTTTGCCGGGAGATAGAGCAGCCACGGCTTGAGCCCCGCACCGCGCGCTGCGGCCGTCCATTCATCCAGCGCGCGGTCCAGCGCGGCGTGCTGCGCGGGCGTCATCGTCTCAGGGTCCAGCGGCATGGGGCTCGGGCGCATGGAGATCGCCGTCTCGCGGCCACCTGCGGTGAACCATGCGTCTTGATAGCGGCGGTCCGGCGAAATGGCGACCACACGTTTTGCCACGCGATAGCACGCCTTCATCAGCGAGGTCTGCGGCCGCATCTCCCGCGTGGGCCGCCGGCCTGTCGCGCGATTTTCTTCCAGCGCCGCCAGTTCCTCCGCAGAGTCGAGCACGTCATTGCCATCATAAAACGCCAGCACCGCGTGCGCGCACGAAGGCGCTTTTCCGAACGCCTCAAGGTATCGCGCGTGAGTGAAGGTCCCCGTGTTGCAGACGCCTAGGTTTCGGATGCGCAATCCCGCCGCACGCGCGGCCATGGAGGTGAAGATCGCCTCGTGCGGAAGATAACCGGTCTCGGTGAAGGAGTCGCCAGTCACCACGGCGTCCCAGTCGCGAAGGTCAGGCGGATTGCGAAATCCGTCGGCGTCGTACTTCGACGTGAACGACTCCTCATCCTCGTAGGCCTTGTCGGTGCCGTGCCGCACGCGAAGGTAGGTGGCCAGCGGTCTGCCGGTCCACTCGACATGGCCGGGACGTTTGAAGAACACTTCGGCAAAAGGTTTCTCCGGGATGCGGAAGCAGATCGGGTACGCCTCGCGCGGGTCTTCCCCCGAGCTGGTGATGCGCATCGTGTCGAAGTCCACGCGCGCGATCCGGCATGCGCCCTCCGCGATGCCGAACAGCGCGCCGAAAACCACGAAGTTCCCGATGGCTATGCGGAGAAGTGAGAGCAGCCTGCCATCACGCACGCAAGCCGCGACGACGGCCAGCGCCACACCTGCGGCCAGCGCGCTCCAGCACAGCCAGAAGAGCAGAGAGCGGTGTGAGGGACGCAGCGTGAGCCACAGCAACGGACCCACGCAGGCGAGCCCTAGCCCCGCGAGAAACACCAGCCCGCGGCGCATCAACCATGGCTGTGCTGCGCTCCGGCCGGTCGTCATCGCGCGCATGAAAGCATGTCCGCCGCGCAATGACAGCGCTACTTTCCAGCCCGCAATTCCTCCGTTGGCGGGACCCGCTTTCCGCGCATGTTTCGCGCCTCGCGCCGCCGATGCTTTTTCACACGTTCACGTTCTGGACCTTTTTCGTCATCGTGGCCGCCGCGTATTGGAGGCTGGGTCTGCGCAGGCAAAACGCGCTGCTGCTCGTGGCGGGATACGTCTTCTACGGCTGGTGGGACTGGCGCTTCCTCATGCTCATCGCCCTATCCACCGTCGTGGACTATGAGATGGCACGTCGCATCTCAGCGACGGATGGTCCCGCGCTGCGGAAGCGATGGCTCACGGGCTCGGTCGTCTTCAATCTCGCACTGCTCGGCGTCTTCAAGTATCTCGGCTTCGCGGTGACCCAGGCCGGGTCGCTGGCGCACTTTTTCGGCTACAGCGGGCCGTGGTGGGTTCCGCAGATCATCCTGCCGGTCGGCATCTCGTTCTACACGTTCCAATCGCTGGCCTACACCATCGAGGTGTACAAGCGGACGACTCCGCCCGCGCCGTCGCTGTTCCATTATGCCGTGTACGTGTCGTTTTTTCCGCAGTTGCTCGCCGGCCCCATCGAGCGGCCCGCGCGCCTGCTGAATCAGGTGCTGCACCCGCGCCCGAGGATGAACGATGAGCTCTTTCGTGAAGGGCTCTTCCTCATCCTGCGCGGGCTGTTTCTCAAGATGGTCGTCGCTGACAACCTGAGCCTGGTGGCGGACGGCATCTTCGGCAGGCCGGCGGCGGACCTCACCGCTTGGGAGGTGCTGGCGGGTTGTTACGCCTTTGCGTTCCAGATCTTCGGTGACTTCTGCGGCTACAGCTCGATGGCGCAGGGCATCGCGCGGTGGCTGGGCTTTGAGCTGATGGACAATTTCAGGCAGCCGTATCTGGCCACCTCGCCTGCGGATTTCTGGCGTCGATGGCACATCAGCCTGTCGGGCTGGCTGCGGGATTATGTGTTCATCCCACTCGGAGGCAGTCGTGGCGGCGTGGGGCTGACGTGCCGCAATCTGATGATCACTCTCCTCCTCGGCGGCCTGTGGCATGGGGCGAGCTGGACGTTCATCGTGTGGGGTGCATTCCACGGCCTGTGGCTGGTGCTGCACCGGGTGCTCGGCGGAGGCCGCGCTCACGCTCACGGTGCCGTTCTGTGGCGGATCTTGGTCACCTTCCATCTCGTCTGCCTCGGGTGGCTGTTCTTCCGGGCGGAATCCATGGCACAGGCCTGGACGATGCTCACGCGCCTCACCGTGGGCTGGGCATGGACACCCCTCGCGGCGTACTCCCTCTCGATGACGGCCGTGTTCGCCCTGCCCGTGATGATCTATGAGGCGTGGGTCGAGCGAAGAGGAAACACCCTCGCGCTGACCCACTCGGCATGGCCGGCCCGCGTGCTCGTTTATTTGGCGATGATCCTCGCGATGCTGTTTTTGGCGCCGGACAAACCGGGTGAGTTCATTTATTTCCAATTCTGACGCGTTGCAGAGGAGCCGCGCGAGCGGGCGAGTCGGGGACCTCATTCAAGGGCGGACGAACGGTGGGGAACTTCGCATTGCCGAATCAAAAGAGTGTTGGCCGGGCTTGAAATCTGCTTTTTAAGCATCCAATGTCGGCCCCGGCTTGGCAAGTGACGGGCCAGGGGTTGAGACGATCATGAGCATTTACGGAAACCGAAGCCGGCATTGGGAAAGCGTGGGACGACGCTTCACGACGGACATCGTGCTGGTGGCCATCAGTTTCTATGCCGCGTCAGTGATCCGCTTTGGCACCGCGTGGCCGACCAGCCTGGCCTTCTACCTTCCGTCCATCGTCGTCTGCGCCCTGCTGCTGTCAGCCACGATTTACATCCTCGGGCTCTACTCGGAGGAGAGCATGCACTACAGCACGTTCCGGCGGACGGTGATGCTCACAGGCGCGCTGACGCTGATGTTCGTCGTGGCGCTGGCCTATGGATCGATCAATTTCTCCGCGCGCATCGGCCGTGGGGTGATGGTCGTGGCGGCGCTGCTCACTGCGTGCTCCGTCTGGACTCATCATGCGTTTCTCCGGAACCGCGCTATGCGCCGGCCGCTGCGGCTGGCCTGTCTTGCCATCACCCAAGAAGATGTGGTGGAGGCATTCAGGCTCGCGGCTTTTGACAAGCCGCAGGTGAGATTTGCCGGACTCATTGTGGGCGCTGGCTACATCCCTGACGACAACTGCGGGCTCAAGGTCCTCGGCCGCTTTGAATCCTTCGACGCCGAGCGGGCTGAAGAGTATTTCGATGGCATCATTGTACGCCAGGCTCACGTCATGCGGCCCGAGATCTCGACTCCGCTGCGCAGCCTCCGCTATCAAGGGCTCCACATCATGACGCTGATGGACGCCTTCGAGGACCTGTACCAAATGGCGCCCGTGGAACTCATCGACGGCGGCTGGCTGCTCCAGGCCTGCTCGATGCCGCAGATGATTTACATCCGCAAGCTCAAGCGCGCTTTTGACATCGTGGTGTCGTTCGGACTTCTCCTGCTGCTCGGCCCCATCTGTTTGCTGGCGATGCTGGTCATCAAGCTCACCTCTCCCGGCGCGGTCATTTTCAGGCAGACCCGGAGCGGCCGGTATGGCAAGGACTTCACCGTCATGAAGCTGCGCTCCATGCGCACCGATGCCGAGGCCGATGGCCCGCAGTGGTCGCAGAAGGGCGACAGCCGCGTCACGGCGGTGGGAAAATTCATCCGCAAATACCGCATTGATGAGATCCCCCAGCTCACCAACATTTTCAAAGGCGAGATGTCCTTCGTGGGGCCGCGGCCCGAACGCCCCGAGTTCGTCGCGCAGTTGGAGAAGGAGATCCCTCATTACCGCGAGCGTCTGCATCTTCAGCCGGGCCTCACCGGCTGGGCCCAAGTCTGCTTTCCGTATGGCGAGACGGTGGAGGACGCCCGGCGGAAGCTCGAGTACGACCTTTATTACCTAAAGCACATGAGCCTCGCCCTCGATGTCTTCACCCTGCTCGACACGATCCGCATCATCGTCAGCGGCGGGGCCCGCTCGGTGCCTGTCGTGCCGGCCTATCTGGCAAAGCCGGGGAAATCCCTGGAGATGGTTTCGGTCGCATTGCCGGGCTCCGGCATCTGAGGAGGGACTGGCGGCCTCTGTTGCAACCATCGTGGAGTCAGCGGCATGGCACGGATTGTTTGGCTTGAGCGTGGCGGTGCTCGTCTGGTGTTTCGCAGGCTATGCAGCCTGCCTGGCGCTCCTCGCGCGACGCCACCGGGTTCCTCACTGCTCGGCGCACGACCACACCCGGCGCGAAGTGTCCGTGGTCATCGCGGCGCGCAATGAAGGCCCGCGCATCCGGGAGAAAATTCTCGACCTTCTCAAAGGTGACATCAGCTCGGTCCGCGAGATTCTCATCGTGTGCGATCACTGCACGGATGACACCGCGGAGCAGGCACGCGGCGCCGGGTCCGCGCTGGTGCGCGTGATCCCGCATGATGACGGTCCCTCCGGAAAGGCGGGGGCGCTCAATACCGGCGTCGCCGCCGCCACTGGCGACCTCATTCTCTTCAACGACGTGCGCCAGCGTCTCGCATCCGATGCCATTTCACGTCTTGCCGCCTGGTTCGATGATCCGGCAAATGGCGCTGTGTCCGGCAGTCTGGAGATCGAAACCTCTTCCCAGGGCACTGGGGCCGCGCTCGACAGCTACTGGAAACTCGAAAAAAAAATCCGCCAATGCGAGTCCGAGATCGACTCTTCCATCGGATGCACTGGCGCGATCTACATGATCCGCCGCGCGCTCTATCGGCCGCTGGCCGCTGACACGATTCTCGATGACGTCGTTACGCCGATGAACATCGTCACCCAAGGATTTCGCGTGCGCTTCGACCCTGCGGCCAAGGCGTACGACCCGCAGACTCTCGATGGCGCGGCGGAGTCGCGGAGGAAGATCCGCACGCTGGCGGGGAACTTCCAGATGCTCTTCCGCCACCCGGGATGGGTGCTCCCGTCGGTGAACCGGGCGTGGTGGCAGCTCGTCTCGCACAAATATTTGCGCGTGCTGGCGCCGCTGTTCTTGATTGGATGCCTGCTCTCGAGCTGGGTCTTGCGTGCGCTGCCTTTTTATCGGCTGGCCCTCTCTGCGCAAGGCGCGCTCTGGCTGTGCGCGCTGACGGGCCTGATGTTTCCGCGTGTGCGGATGCGGCTGCTGGCCATCCCGGCGGGATTCTTGTTCCTCCAGATCTCCGTCGTGCGTGGCTTCATCTTCTGGCTGGCTTCACTGGCGAAACCTCGCGGAGGATGGAAATAGACACCGATGTTTCGCTCGCTCGACAAATGGTTGCTGCCCTGGCTCCGCCGGAAGGTTGAGCTAGCGCATCCATCGCCGCACAAGCCGCTGCACGTGTTCCTCGCCGTGTGCGATCATTTCGAGCCCATGCATCACACTGACGATGCGGGTGCCGCCGCAAGGCTCCGCCGCTGGCAGGAGGATTACCCGAAGCTCGCCAGTGAGTTCCGTGACTCATCGGGCCGCGGCCCACGGCACACTTTCTTTTATCCGGTGGAGCAATGGAATGACGCGCACATCGCCGCGATCCGCGTCATATGCGCGGCGACGGGATCGGAGATCGAGGTGCAGCTCCATCATGATGGCGATTCCGAGGACTCGCTGCGCGCAAAACTGCGCGAGGGCCTCTCGCGGATGGAGGGCGCCGGCTGTCTCGCGCGTGATCCGGCGGGCGCGCTCCGCTTCGGCTTCGTCCATGGGAACTGGTCCCTCTGCAATGCCCGACCCGACGGCAGATGGTGTGGCGTGCCGGAGGAGATCCGCATTCTGCGGGAACTCGGCTGCTACGCCGACTTCACCTTCCCATCCGCGCCTAGTGACACGCAGCCGCGCTCGGTGAACCAGATCGGTTACGCGCGGGAAAGCGGCTCGGCGCGTGCGCTCGACCACCTGGCTCCCGCCATCGCCGGTGCCACGAGTTTGCTGCGGGACAGCGCGCGGCATCTGCTGCTCGTGCAGGGGCCGCTCGCGCTGAATTGGCGGCGTCGGAAGTGGGGCGTGCTGCCAAGGCTGGAGAACGCCGACCTCACGCTGGCAAATCCGCCTTCCGCAGCGCGGCTCGACCTTTGGCTTGAACAGCGCGTGCACGTTTCAGGCAGGCCCGAATGGATCTTCATCAAGCTGCACTCACATGGTGCGACGCCCGCGAATTCTGACGCGCTGCTCGGCGCGCCGATGCGCGCTTTTCTCCGGCACTTCACCTCCGGGCTCATGCGGGAGGGAGGCGTGGCCACGCATTTCGTCACCGCGCGTGAGATGGTGAACTTGATCCACGCCGCTGAGGACGGCACCACGCTCGAGCCTGCGCAGTGCTTGGATTATCACCTCCGCGCCGCCTCCGAGTAGAGCCTGCGATAGCAGTCCGCCATCGCCTCCATGGAGAAGCGCCGGCACACGGTCTCTCGCGCTGCGGTTCCGCATCGGGAGAGCAGCGCATCGTCAGCAAGCGCGGATCTCAGCGCGGCCGCGAGTTCAGGCGCGGTGTTGAGCTGCGCGAGAAATCCGTTTTCCCGGTCGTCGATCACATCCGCGTTTCCGCACGCGGAGTGCGCCAGCACCGGCGTGCCGCAGGCCATTGCCTCGAGCACGGCGTTTGACAGGCCCTCGATCTCGGACGGCGCGGCCATCAGGTCCATCGCTTGGTAACAAGGCTTCATGTCATCCTGATGCCCGGCCCACCGGATGCGCGCGCTGTGCGGATGCTCCTGCATCTGCCGAAGGATGTCATCCTTGTCGGAGCCGCCATCGCCGACCACGAGCAGATGCAGACGCGGAAACTCTGCGGCTAGCAACGTGAACGCCTCAAACAAAAGCCCGTGCCGCTTCAAGGCCACCAGCCTGCCGACGATCCCGATCACCGCTTCCTCACCGGAAAATCCCGCCGCTTTCTTCGCCAGTGATTTGGATTCCGGCGGGCGGAAGCGGTCGCTGTCCACACCGTTCGGCGTGACGACGATGGGAACGTGGTTCAATCCCAGCCCGGCGAGGTGCGGCACCATTCCCGCCGCCACCACATGCACGCTTTTGCACAGGCGGAAAAGTCGCCGGCGCTGGCCGATGCGCTTTGCGTCGAGTTCCTGCTTTTGGATCTGGCCGTGCTCGCCGTGGACGATGGGCCGCGAGCGTCCACCGAGAGTCGCCAGCGCGCCGTAGATGAGCGTGCCGAGGTTATGCGTGTGGATCACGTCCGCCTTCATCTCACGCATCAGCCGCCGCAGCCTGAAGACTGCGACCGCCGAGAATCCATCTGACTTGCCGAGCACGGCGACCTGTTCCGGAGCAGGCATACGGACGGCAAAGTCGCCGCGGAAACGCAGGCATGCGGCGTGAACATCAAACCCGTGCCCATGCAGGCGGCGTGCGACATTGACCACGCCGTTTTCCAAACCACCGGGCGCGAGAGAATCCAGAACGTGGAGCACGCGGATCACCTCACTCATGGGCCGGGAGGCGCGGACGACCCGTCACGAGTTTCTGCAAACGCACACGCAGGGACTGGTCGAGCGTGTCCGCCTTCACATTCAGGAATCCTTCGGCGGCCGCGCGGACTTCCTTTTCATTGGGTGAGCCGGGATACAAAAGCTTCTCCAGAAGCAGGACGAACTCGGATGACTTCAGCCTGCGCGCGGCAATTTTCGGCACTGCCTCGGCCACTTCCGCATCGCGCGGCGGATCGAGGAGCAGGAGCTTGATCAGGCATGGAAAGTCCTCGCTGCTCAATGGCAGAAAGCTGTGCATTCCCATGAGCAGCGGCTGGACCTCACGCCACGTCGATGTGCTTGCCGTCTGATGCCACCGGACCATCGCTGGATGCTGCTTGGCCAATGCTGCAAATTCCGCCCTGCGCCACGCATCCGCGGGCTTCGCCGACGCTGCGGCGGAGATGGGTGGCGCGGGGGTTGGGAGAAGATCCTGCGCGACCACGGCGCTGGGCTCACGCATGGCCGGCGCGGCTTCAACCGGCGGCACCGAGATTGGAGTCACCACCGCTGCCGGAGGCGGCACGGGCGGCACCACTGCGGTGACCGCGACCATTTCCGGAGCAGCGGCGGGAGGTGACGGGAGGCTTGGTATCGCAATTGGGGCCGGTGCCGATGTCCGAATCCACGGCAGGATCGAATTCTTTCCCATCCACCCGGCCACCGCGAGCATCGAGACACCGCCCAAGATGAAACCGGTCAAGAAGCTCGGCCTCCGCTTGGTATCGGAAACAGCTTCGGCACCCATGACGACGGGCTCGCTCTCTGCGGAGCCGCGCGGCGGCAGCGTATCCGCGTCGAGGCTGCGCTCGGAAATCACTTGCTGCGCAGTCGTCGTGTTGAGAATGCCAGCCGGAATGACTTTGAGGAACAATTCCGGGATGTCCGTCCCATGTTCTCTAACGCCCCTGAGATAGGCGACTGCCTCGGCGGACTCGCTGCTTTCCGCGTCCCATTGGTTCCCGGGACTAAACTGCTTTTGCCAGAAAGATCGAAATTTCTGGCCGTCTCCGCGCAAGAAATCTCCGGCGGACTGCCACTGTTCCGCCTCGGTCAGCAATGGCCCGTCTGCCGGGTCCTGAATGAGTGGTCGCGCGATGTCGATGAGTCGGAGGCAGCGCACAGGCTTCTGAATCGCGAGATCGACCGCGATAGCCAGCAGGAACACGCCCACGTCGCTGCCCTTCAGCCGGCTTGCCTGGCTGATCAGTCCGTCCGCGAGACGCAGCAGGCGGGACTGGTCTCCAGATTCCTCCCAAACCTTCACGAGCAAAGGCGTGACGAGCACGGCCTCGTGCGACAGCTCCTCGACCAAATAAGCCGTCGGTATCTCCGGACATGAGGCAAGCCTGCCGCCGGTGAGCAGATGCACGAGGTAATTGCTCGCAGCTCCGATCAATGCGGCCGGGCTCGCAATCGCCCTTTCACACAAAAGCTGGATGCCCTCATCAGGCTCTCCACCCTCTGCCAGCACTCGCTCGATCTGAGCGATGGGTTCGCTCAATGCCTTGGGATGATTGAACGCGGCGTCGGGAGCGGAGGCGCGGCGGGGCGCTTCGTTCTCCAGATTTTCATCCGGGTCAGGCGGGGAGGGTTCGCTGTTCTCAGTGTCCATGGGAGTCCGGGCAGGCGCGCGAGGATAGCAGCGCAAGACGCGCGTGGCAATCGTCTCGCCGGGGTCATAGGTATGCGCGCCGGCGCTTCGCGACACTTTCTGGCGCGACATGCGCCGCGCGTTGCGTTAAAAAGTGCGCCTGCCATGGGATCGCTCCATTGCAAGCCGCCGCAACGCCCATCTCTTATGAAACTCCGCTCCAGCCGAATCCTGCGCCAAGTGCGCGCCGGTGACTTTGCCACCATCATCAAGCTGAACCTCATCGATCCGCGAATCGTGGAGCTGGCCGGTCTGGCCGGAGCCGATGCGGTGTGGCTTTGCAACGAGCACGTGCCGAATGACTGGCTCAACCTCGAACATCAAATCCGCGCCGCCAAGCTGCACGACATGGACACCATCGTCCGCGTCTCAAAAGGTAGTTACAGCGAATACATCAAGCCCTTTGAGTGCGACGCCACCGGCATCATGGTCCCGCACGTGACCAGCGCGGACGAGGCGCGCAGCATCGTGGACATGGTGCGCACACGCCCGCTCGGCAGCAAGCCGCTCGACGCCGGAAACATGGACGGCCTCTTTTGCCAGGTTCCGCTTGCCGATTATGCCGCGCATTGCAACGCGGAGCGCTTCGTCATCCTCCAGATCGAGTCACCCGAGGCGCTGGAGAAGGTCGATGAAATCGCCGCCGTGCCCGGCTTCGACGCGCTGCTCTTCGGCGCGGGTGATTTCAGCCACCGCATCGGAAAGCTCGGCCAGGCCACCGATCCCGAAGTCGTCGCGGCGAGAGCTAAAGTTGCCGCTGCGGCGCGCAAGCATGGCAAGTGGTCCGCCGCCGCCTCGCTCTTCGGGCAAAAGGAAAAACTTATCGAAGAAGGCACGCAGGTTTTCACCCTCGGCGCCGATGTGATCTGTCTCGGCGACTCATTTCGCAGCATGGTTTCCGCCTTCAATGACGCCGCAGCGGCGAAGGGCAAATCCGACTCCATCTATCGCTGAGCGCGACTTTCATCTCCGGCCAATCCTGAATCGGAGAGAAATTGCCGCTCCCATGACCTCGCCCGACCGTCTCAACCTTGAGGGCGGACGCTTTTGTGATCAGGATCAGTCGCCCGGTCATAGTGGTCGGTGCCAGGCTGCTTCCAATCAGCGCGCAGCCGCACATCATGCTCGCCGCTCAGCTCGCCGGTCTTGCTCGGCGCGCTGGCATCGCTCTCGCGACGCATTTCCCACCAGCATTGGCCGCAGTGGTTGTGCTCGTGATCGACGACAAATCCCGCCTGCTTCATCATCGGGCCGATCCAGCCCATGCAGTGGTCGCAGTAGTCGGGGTATTGCTGCAAGCCGTTGCGAATGAGAAACCCCTTCGACGGACACTCGTGCATGTCGATGCGGAACACGTCATCAGTCGCCGTGCGCTCATACACCGCACCTTCATCGGCCAGCGTCGGCCCCCAGTACTCCTTCATGCCCTCGATGCCTTTTGCCGCGATCAGAGCGCTCGCGTGGACCTGCGAGTCGTGATGGATCGCCTCGTCCCAATAAGATCTCACCACCTCATGCCCGCCCTGCTGGCGCAGCCACTCGAAGGTCCACTCGTAGTTCCCGCAGAAGTCGTAGCAGCCGATCATGTCGCCTCCTTGATGTCTTCGAGTTTCTGTGCCGGCTCGTTGCGCGATTGCCGCATGAAGCGCTGAGTGCAGACGCCATTGCCACCCGTGATGCGCACGGCCATTCCGGCAGGCCCGGCGATGGCTTCGTTCACGAAAAAGCAGTGCTGGCAGAAGCAAGCCACAATCTCACGCTTGTTCTCACGCAGATGATGGATCGCCGGGCATTGCTTCACTTCGAGACGAACTTCATCAGCCGACTCATGCACTGCTACTTCCGCGCCAGGCTCAGCTTTGAAGAACGCGCGCCAATACCCCGCCACGCCGGCGAACCCATGATCCAGCCACTGCGCGGAGACCGGTTTGTAATAGCTGGCACCGATGTTCCTCCAGTATTCCTGCAGCTTTTCATAGCCGAAGCGTTTCAGGATGAAGCGAAACGTCGCATTGACCGCAAAGTAGAAATCCGCGTGTCCGACCGGCTTCGTGTCGGTGTAAGGCAGGGCTGGGGACATGGGTTGGGGATCGATCACGAGCCGTAATTTTAGAACTTGGGGCGATTGTGAAAGATGCCGCGAGCGCCCGCAATACTAAACGCCTTCAAACAGCGATTGCTTCGAGAACACCGCAGCCAGTACCCTCTCTTCAATGACTCACCACTTCTCCTGGCTCGACTACACCATCTTCGGCACCTACCTCGTGGCCACGGCATTCATCGGCCTTATGGCGGGCGGCAAGGGGAAGACGCTGGCCGATTACTTTCTCGCTGGCCGCGGTGTGAACCGTTACGTCGTCGCCATGACGGTGCTCGCGTCGCTGTTTTCCGGCATCAGCTACATCGCGACGCCGGCGGAGATGTATAAGAATGGCATCGGCTTCTCCTTTGTCCTGCTGTCGTTCTTCATTGCCACGCCCTTCACCGCCGTGTTCCTGATGCCGTTTTTCTACAATGCGCGCTACTTCACGGCCTACCACTATTTCCAGGATCGCTTCGGCCTTTCCGTCCGGTTGCTGGCGTCAGGTCTTTTCATCCTGCGCGTGTCACTGTGGCTGGGCGGGGCGATCTTTGCGCCAGCGCTGGCGATCGAGGCCGTGACCGGCCTGCCGCTGTCGTTCACCATCCTCAGCACGGGCATCATCTCCACACTCTACACGATGAAGGGCGGCATGAAGGCTGTCATCTGGACGGATGTGATGCAGCTCGGTGTGCTCTTTGGCGGGCAGCTTCTCATCATGCTCGTGGCGGCTGGTATGGTGGACGGCGGCTTCGCTGGCGCATGGGACTCGGCGAAGTCAGCAGGAAAGCTGGATTTGAGTTTTTCCCTCGATCCTCAGGCGCGCATCACCGTGTGGGCCGCGCTCATCGGCGGCACCTTCCTCAATCTCGTGCAAATGGCCACCGATCAGGTCTCCGTGCAGCGCTATCTCACGGCCGGCAGCATGCGCGAAGCGCAACGCGCGCTCTGGATCAAGCTGTGGATGTTTGTCCCCGTCTTCTTGGTGTTCCTCGGCACGGGCTTTGTACTGCATGCCTTCTACCAGCAGCACGGTGACCCGTTGGCCGCCGGACTCATCCAGCGGGCAGACCAGATTCTCCCCTACTTTGTGATCACGCAGCTCCCCTCCGGCCTGCCCGGCCTGCTCGTTGCCGCCATCTTTGCCGCCAGCATGTCCACCGTTTCTGCCGGGGTGAACTCGCTGACTTCCGCGACGCTCTGCGACTTCTACCAGACCCTGGGGAAAGAGGGGACGCCCGAGGCGGTGCAGGTGCGCCGTGCCCGCTGGTGGACGCTGATCTATGGCGTGCTCGTGACGATGTTCGCTTTTGTCATCTCCCAGTTTCAGACGAATCTGGTCGAATCCATCAACGTCATCATGGGCGTCATTGGTGGGCCGATGTTAGGGCTGTTCCTGCTCGGCATGTTCACCAGGAAGGCAGATCAGCGCGGTGCTATCATCGGCTGCGTCGTGGGGCTGGCCTCCAGCCTCTATTTCTATTTCCACGTTTCCTTCCTCTGGATCACCATGTTCAGCGCCATTGTGACCATGATCGTCGGTCATGTCACATCCGGCCGATCTGCGAAACCGTCAGTCCCCCATCAATGACGATGATCTCGCCCGTGATGTAGCTGGCCGCATCGCAGCAGAGGAAGACCACCGCGCCCGCGCAGTCCTCGGGCTTGCCGACCTTCCCGAGCAGAATCTTCTTCTCGTAGTGCTTCAGCAGATCGTGCGCGCGCGGCTCCAGCCACGTCGAGGTCAGCGGCGTGCGGATGAGGCCCGGCGCGATGCCGTTCACGCGGACGCCGTGATCCGCCAGCGACACCGCCAGCGAGCGCGTGAGCATGACTAGCGCGCCTTTGCTCGAGTCGTACGCACACGAGTCCGCTTCAGCCTGGAAGCCGTTCGTCGAAGAGGTGATCACCACCGCGCCGCCGCGCATTTCCGCAGTCAGTTGTTTCGCGAACGCCTGCACGATGAAAAACGTGGCCGTCAGATTGAGCTGCATGGTCTTATCCCAGCGCTCGCGCGTCATCTCCAGCACCGGCAGATCAAAGAAGCTGCCTGCATTGCAGACCAGGATGTCGAGCGCCGGCTCGGCGGCGAAGGCTTGCTTGATCAGGGAAGCTGGCGCGGAAGGGTCTGATAGGTCGCATGGGACGTAGGAGACAAATTCCGGAATAGATGCGGGCCGCTCCTGCAACCCGTGGCAGACCACGCGCGCGCCGGCATCGTGCAACCCGAGCGCAATGGCGAGACCGATGCCTTGCGATGAGCCGGTCACCAGAGCCGCGCGGCCTTCAAGAGAGAATGCTTTCGTCATGCAGTTTCAAAAACGCGCGGGTGTTGGTGTTGGCGATGCGATTCACCATTTCCGAACCGCCGGCGGTCAGAGCACCGACCTCCGCTTTGTAAGTGCTGATCATCCGCACGACCTCGCCATTGATCTCGGCGGCGTAGCTGTAGAAAGGCGAGTCGCTGCCCCAGCAGAACTTGGTGGGATAGGCGGCGGCGAGATCGGCGATGACGCGGGCGGGGTCGGTGTAGTCAGAGTCAAAGCGGCGGTGCTTCTTCGCCACGAAGGGCATCTCTTTCACCGCGCCTTCGCAGTGGATGCCATGCGCGGAGTTGTCGAACCAAGTGTTCGGAAGCTCGTTCACGCGGTCGAGGCTCGGCTTGTCGTAGCGGCAGGAGTGCGCGAGGAGAAAGCGCAGATGCGGGTGCGCCTCCGCGATGTCGAGGATGTCGCCGCACTGCGCCCAGAGGTCGCTGTCGTTGATGCTGCTGTGGATGAGGAAGGGCAGGTCCCACTCGGCGGCGAGTTCGAGGAAGACTTTGCCGCGATCATTCAGGTGCTTGATGTCGGACTGCAAAATCGTGGTCTGCATTTTGATGCCGTGAAAGCGAAAGTCGGCGCGCAGCTTGCGCAGCTCGACGGCTTGCGCGGCGGTGTTGCGCATGGGGTCGGCCATCACGAAGGGCAGCATCCGTTTTCCTTCGTCGGGGAAGAGCTGATAAATCTCGCGCATGAGGCGCCGGTTCTCGAAGGCGTAAGGCACATCGTGCAGGCGGTTGTGCTCGTCGCGGATCTCGTTGGACAGAAACGCCTTCACATCGAGCGCAGTGTGCGACACGAAAGGAAACACGATCCAGCGGTCCACGCCGAGCGCCCGACCCTCGTCATGCATGGCCACGAGGTGCTGCGCATATGGGAAGTCGCCGTGCAGGTAGAAAAGCAGGTCGGTTCCGACGTGGTTGTGGCAATCAATGATCATGGGCTGCGGGATGGAATGCTGCGGCCCACGATGGAAGGCGGCTGCCATGTTGCAACGCCGGAACCGCACGGCTGCAATCACCCCGCGTGAAGAATCCGTTTCCCGGGATGAATCCGTATTTGGAGAGGTATCGGCATGATGTGCATACCGTGCTCATCGGCCTCATCCGCACCGAGTTGAATGTCGAGCTGCCCACAACCAGGATACCGCTGAGCGAAACCGATCGATCTCGAAGAGCTGGCGCGCAATCCGCAGCATCGTCATCGAACAACCGATGGATGATCCGGCTTCATCGCGAAATGCTTCACATCTGCGAGAGCAGTGCGGAGCGAGCCGTTTAAAAAAGCTCCCATGCCATACGACTTTCCCAAATCCCGCGCGCTGTTTGAGCGCGCGCAGCGCAGCATCGCCGGTGGTGTGAACAGCGGCATTCGGAAGATGGAGCAGCCGGTGCCGCTCTACTTTGAACACGGCAAGGGCTCGCGGCTCTTCGATGTGGATGGCAATGAGTTCATCGACTTTCAAATCGGGCAGGGCGCGATTCTTTATGGTCACGCGCCGGCGGGAATGGCGGATGCCATCGCGGCGCAGGCGCGCAAGGGCACGCATTGGGCGGCACAGTCGGAACTGGAGATCGAGGTGGCTGAGCGGCTGCAAAAAATGATCCCCGGCGCGGAGCGTGTGCGCTTCAACAACTCGGCCACTGAGGTCGTGCTCTCCGCGCTGCGGCTCGCGCGCGCACACACGGGCCGGCCGTTGATCTTGAAGTTCGAGGGGCACTATCACGGCTGGTCGGATGAAGGGCTCGTGGGATTCGCGCCGCCGCCGGACAAGTGGGGCGACGAGGAAAATCCATCGCGCATGCATCCGAGCCAAGGCGTCATCCCCGAAGTGCTCGGCACATTCGTCGTCGCGCGCTGGAACGATCCCGAGCATCTGCGCCGCGTGGTCGATGAACATCGCGGGCAGCTGGCCGCCATCATCTTCGAGCCCGTGCTCTGCAACACTGGCTGCATGATGCCCGTGCCTGGAATGATCGAAATGATCCGCGAGCTATGCGACCGCGACGGGATGCTCATGATCGCCGACGAGACGATCACCGGCTTCCGCTTCGGCGCGGGCTGTGCGCAGGAGTATCTCGGCTTCACGCCTGATCTCACCATTCTCGGCAAGGCCATCGGCGGCGGCACGCCGTTTGGCGCGCTCGTCGGCAAGGAAGCCATGTTCAGGAAGATCATCAGTGGCGAGGTCGTCCATGCCGGCACGCTCAATGCCAATCCGCTTTGCCTTGCCGCAGCGAAATGGTGTCTCGATGAAGTGATCGCCCACGGAGAAACGCATCCTGCGGCGTTGATCCGTCGGGGTAACAAGCTCATGGCGGGACTGTCACGCCTCGCGGACAAACATGGCGTCCCCCTGCAACCGCAGGGACCGGGCCTCGTCTTCCATTGCGCGATGTTGAAGCCCGGTTCCGCAGCCGGGCCGATCCGTGACTACCGCGATTATGTGACAAGACACGACGCACCGCGCTGGGCGCACCTGCGCCGTTGCTTGCTCGAGGAAGGCGTGCGCGCCATCGAGCGCGGCCTGTGGTTCATCAGCCTCGCGCACACGGATGCGGACATTGATGAGGCGTTGGTGAAGGCGGCGCGGGCGTTTGAGAGGCACTCGCCTGAGTGGCGCTAGCGCACCGCACTCAATGGCGTGCCACACTGCGAAATCGCGTGGGCATCGGCGCATCGGACAAGGGCATAGGTTCACAGCGGTCCGCCGGCGCAGCACCCTTTCGTGGAGTCACCCAGATGACTGTGATCAGAAAGGCCAGGAAGCGTTTCAGGTCAGTCTGGCAAAGGCGCTGTGTTTGATGGGACCGCCGATGCGCCGGGCAATGTCGCCATCGCGGATCGCGTCGGCCATTTCGGTGAAGACTTCTTCGAGCGCTCCTAGATAGGCTTCAACATGCCGATCCTCGTGCGCGAGCGTGGCGACGAATCCGGCTCCAGCGAGGAAGCCATGCTTCAACATCCGCACGGTCATCAGCGTGGTGAGTGCGGCGGCTTCGGGGTGATCGAAGCCGATCAGCGCGAGTTCGGAGCGGCCGGGAGTCTTCACGGGGATATTGTGTTTACGCCCCAGCAGGCACCAGCCGTCTTCCACGCTGCGGCCGATGCGCGCGAGATGCCGTGGCACATCGTGGCGCATCATTTTGCGAATGGTGGCCAGCGCGGCTGCGGGGCCGACGCCTTCCGTCCAGTAGGTGCTCGAAATGAATGAAGTTTGCGCCGCCTGCATCACGTCGCGCGTGCCGATGATCGCGCCCATCGGGTAGCCGTTGCTGATCGCCTTCGCAAAGACGGCCATGTCAGGCGCGACGCCAAACTTCCGATGCGAGCCGCCGAGACAGAGCCGCCAGCCGATGCTGATCTCGTCAAAGATCAGTCGCGCGCCGATGCGGTCGCAGCGCTCGCGCACGCCTTCGAGGAAGCCGGGGTCGGGATCTTGATGGCGTGTCGGCTCCATGACGATCGCTGCCAGGTCGCCGCCGTGTTTAGCAATGATGGAATCGAGTTCATCGAGCCTGTTGTAGCGAAACATCAGCGCAGTGCCTGCGAGTGCTCTCGGCACGCCACGCGGCTCCAATCCAGGTAAAAGATGACCATTCAGAGGATCGTGACCGCTTTCGACTTCAGGCGTTGGCAGATTCGCCGCAAGGTACCAGTCATGCCAGCCGTGGTAGCCGCAGATGGCGACATTATCGCGTTCGGTGTGCGCCCGCGCGATGCGCACAGCCACAGTCATCGCCTCTCCGCCGCTGCGTGTGAAGCGGGCCATGTGCGCCCACGGATGAATCTGGATCATGAGCTTCGCCAGCTCGACTTCATCATAGGTTTGCAGCGTCGCCATCGAGCCGAATTGAATGCGGCGGATGACGGCGGCATTGACCTCCGGGTCAGCAAAGCCGCAGATGCACGCGAGGATGCCGTTGCTGCTCATGTCGATGAAGCGGCGGCCTTCGATGTCGATGACTTCACAGCCGCGCGCTTCGCGGTAGTAAGCGGGCCA
>JANOBO010000025.1:0-14483 GCA_031411695.1 Verrucomicrobiaceae bacterium | reverse complement strand
CCACGCCGAGGAAGCACCCGCGAACAGACGTATCTGATCTCCGAAAGAGCGACGCAGTCGTTGACGCCGCGCGGCGGTCATGCCGAAAGCCACCGCCGTATTCGATGCCGACGACAGCCGCCTGAGCGGCGCGTTGGCGCGTATCAGCGGCAAGATGCTGGCGCTGCAATCGCGCATCGCGAAGTTCGCGGTGGCGTTCATTGCCATCCGCGCAGCGGCGGGCGTGGTGACGGCGGGGTTCGACCGATTCAAGCAGGCGCTCGATGTCGGCGGGCAACTCAATGATCTCTCGGCGAACACGGGTATCGCCGTGGCCGATCTGGTCGTGTTGCAGCAGGAGTTCGCCAACGCAGGCAAGTCGGCGGAGGACATCGGGCCGGTGTTCGGCAAGATGGCGAAGACGCTCCAAGGCGGCTCGGCGGACGACACGATCAAGAAGCTCGGCATCAATCTGGAGGAGCTGAAGAAGAAGACGCCCGCGGAGCAGTTCCGCACGCTCGGCACCGCGATCAACACCATCCAAGACCCGTCGCAAAAAGCCGCAGCCTCGATGGAGATTTTCGGACGCAGCGGCGCGGAGTTGCTCGCGCTCTTTTCGTCGGACGGCTTCGGTGATGCTGCGAGCCAGGTCGGCTCCCAAGCTCAGATCCTCGCCAAAGATGCGGCGCTCTTTGATGACGTGAGCGACAAGCTCGCGCTGACTGGGCTGAAGGTGCGCGGATTCTGGGTCGGCGTGGCGGAGAAGGTCGCCCCGGTGCTCAAGCCACTGCTCGACAAGTTCGCCTCGCTCGACCTCGCGAGCTGGGGGCAGAAGGCCGGCGAAGCCGTGGCCTTCATCGTGCAGGCGTTCGCGGATGGGAAGGTCGGCGAGATCCTGTTCACCTCCGCGAAGATCTCCTTCGCCAACGCGGTGAACTTCCTCGCGGGCGCATTGATGGCCGTGGCGCAGGCGCTCTGGCAGGGGCTCGTCGAGGCAGTGAAAAACGCCATCACGCTCTTCCAAATCGTGACCACGGCCGACTTCTGGATCGGCATGGGCAAAGCGATCATGGGCATCGCCCAAGGTTTCATCGCGTTCCTGCTCGATGGCATCGCCAAGCTGCTCGACTGGCTCTCCGGCATCCCGCTCATCGGCGACGAAATCGGCGAGGGCGCGAAAGAAGTGCAATCCTGGGCGGACGGCGTGCGAGCTGCCAGCGACGAGAACAAGCGAGCAAGTGCCGACCTGCTCACTCCCGCCTTCGACAAAGCCGGCAACCGGATGCGCGAGACTTTCGAGAACATCGGTACGGCGCTCTCGGAAGGATTCACGAAGGGCAGCGGCCTCATCGACACGAGCGATTGGGAAACGCAGCTCAGCGATAGCATCGGCGGCGTGATGGATCGCGTGCAGAAGGTGTCGGAAAAGGCTCGTGAGGATGTGGAGCCGAAGAAGGCCATCGGGCCGCTGCTCAACCTCGATGATGAGGAAGCTGCGAAGGACAAACCGGAGAAGGCGTCCAAGGCCGCCGTTTCGGCGATCCAGCGCATCGGCGGCGGTGGCGCGGCGTATGGCGGAGGCGATCCGATGCTCCGTGAACAGCAGCGCCAGACGCGCGAACTGACGACGCAGACCGGGCTTCTGCGCGACGTGAAGCGCGCCATCGAAAACAAACCCACCGCGAGCACCACGACGCTCAACGCCGCTTTCGCCTGAACGCCATGAGCACACCACTTCCCACGACCGGTATCAGCGGCGGCATCTCCGAAACCGGTGTCGCCACCATCGAGGTGCCGATGTTCGTCGAGACGCTTGCGGAGGCGCTGAGCGTACTCCCGAATCTCGGCATCGGGATTCCCTACCGATCGCGCTCCTTCACGCAGGAGGACGACGGCGGCTACAAAGTGACGCTGCATTTCGAGGGCGTGACCAACGAGTTCACCTTCGAGGACGCGGAGAAGGTGACGTTCGAGCTGGATACGTCGATGGCCGAAGACCCGATCCAGACGCACCCGTTCTTCGACACACTCAAGACGCGCTACGCTTGGGACGCGGCAAAGGAGCAGTTCGCCGAGACGCTGCCCGAGTCGAGCGGGGAGCAGACGGCCCTCAGTGGCAGCGGCAAGAAGCCGAAGAAGAACCCGCTGTTCGGCGTGGATAACTGGCTCGTGGTGGGCGCGGTCTTCCGCAAAACCTACGCCGCAAAGACGATCCCATCATCCATACTACGAGGCATCGGAACCATCGTGGACAAGCCGCCCGGCATCGAGCAGTTCAAGATTCCCGGCGCGGCGAAGAAACGGAACTGGCTGAAGATGGCGCCGAAGATCAAACGCAAGGGCAACGCGGTCGAGATCACCGAGGAATACATGCTCTCCGGGCCGAACGGCTGGATCAAAGACGTCTATGGCCAGGCGCAGTTGGAGGGCGGCAGCGAGTGACCGAGCCGCCGTTCGTCAAGCGCGGGCAGCCTATCACGGCACCGCTCTGGAATCAGCTCTGCGCGGCCGTGCGCGCGTGCCGGCTCATCGCAGGCGACGGTGTGCGGCTGCGCGAGATGCCGGACGGCACGATCATCACGTTCGACGGCGACGGCGCGGACTTCGTGCATCCGTTCCAGGTGTCGCTCGTCGGCACCGAGGCCGCGAGCATTCGACCCGGCACCGTGAATCGCGTGGATGCGAAGATCAAAGACGTGCCACTCGCGGGCACGGATGACCAACCGCCGCCGGTGCTGAAGTTCGGCCAGCCGATGCTCGACGACGAAGGCCGCGGCTACATCTGCGTGGAGGTGACGTGCCGCGAGAAAGATTGGTCGGTGGAAAAGGTCGAGGTCGTGCAGGTCGCCGATCCGAATACCGACGATGGCGAAGCTGGCGAAGGCACTGGCGGCAGCGGCGGTGCCGTCGCGCTACCGGGCCGACGTGCGCGCTACCCGCTGGCGATGCTGCGCGAGCGCAAGGACAAGAAACTCGACCTCTACCAGATCACCTTCTTCGACCTGCAACATCGCGCGGCACTCGGCACCGACCGCAAGACGGCCACACGGCATTTCTTCTGGCAATGATCCTCGCCGATGCCTGGAACAAACTCGTCGCGCAGGTGAAGCGAGCGCGCCCGCTCCGGGGCGTTCGTGCCGACACGAAGGAGCAGCCTCGCGGCGTGATTGTGTCCGGCGACGCCAACTCGCTGTGGCGGCATCCGTGGTTCATCAACGCGCGGTACGAGTTCAAGGAGGACGGCACCGGCGAATGGCGTGCGTTCATCCGGCCCGGCTTCGTGAATGGTCGGGACGGCTATATCACGATGCCCGCCGACTGGCCGGAGGGGACGCCGCCCGAGGAGGACGCCAGCGAGCACGATGTTCCGCTAACCGATGACCCGACGCCGTATCTCATCCTCGGCGGCTGGCGCAATCCGCTCATGCCGGACAGCGTGAGCGCCTCGCTCTCCGGGCAAATCATCGCGTCCGCGGCGGAAGGCTATCCGAAGTTCTTCGAGAAGCTTGGCGTGAAGCCGGCGGCGAAGGGCGGCGATGTGACCAAGGCGGGCGCACTCGAAGGTGAGTTCGACGAAACGCGCACGCGGGAGATTCGCGCGATGGACGTGGTGCTCTCCAAAGCGCGCATCGGCACGCGGCTGCAAATCGACGTTCACGATCCGCTGGTGGACGCTCAGACCGAATCCATCTCGACCGTCTTCCTCAACGACGTCCTACGCGCAACAGGCGGACGCGCCAAGCTGCGCGCCGTCTCGAAGTATCAGCCGCCCGAGGAGCAAAGCCTCGCGCTGATGTATGGGACGCTGCTCAACGCGGGGGATGCGCAATACGATGATCTGAGGATGGCAACGGTCTGGATCGTCTCGCCGCCGGGTGCAGCGTCGGACGACGAGCCTGATGCGACGTGGACGCCTTACCCGCAGCACTTCGTCTTCTGGAACCTCCAGCACGCTTCACGCCTCATTCCACCCAAGGCACCAAGCCCGCCGCTGCAATTATTCGTTCCGCTCGCTGGCGGCATCGCGCAGCCAGTGATCAACGCGCTGCTGAGCTTCGTGAACGACAGCAATGCCGAGGCGGAGGCGTTCTTCGGTCAGGCCGATGCCCGCGGCATCTTTTGGAGCACATAGCCATGTCGCTCGACCCGAAGACCAATCGCCGGGAGCGCGAGGCCGAGAAGGCAAAAACGCGCGCCGAAGAGCCGCCACTCAATCTCGCATTCCCACACAAGCGGCAGCCATTCGATCCGTTTTTCTTTTCGCTCGAAAGGGAAACGCCCGACGAGGAGGCAGAGCGAAAGGCAACGCGGTAGGCGGTGCGTCCTTTGACAAGCGGCGCCCAGCGTGAGCGATCTCGATCTCTACGCCGACCTCATTACGCGCAAGCTCGTCTCCAGCGATGGTGGCGCGGTGACGCTTTCGCCGTTTGTGCTCGGCGACCAGTTGCGCTGCACGCTGCGGACTTACGAACGCAGCGAGAGCGGCGACCTCCGCGAGCGGGATCTTCGCGTGCGGACGCTCCGAGCCAGTATCGGCCGCGTGCTCACGGCGCCGACGGCGGGCATCTTCAAGCTGTGGATTGGCGACACGGACACGCCGGACATCAACTTCGACGCGAACGCCGACACGTTCAAAACGGCAGCGCAAGGTTCGGGCATCATCGACACGGTGGAGAATCCCGCGACGGGAACGTGGGTCGTGAAGACGACGCGGGCGGATTCCGAAGGGCCGTGGCCGATCTACGTTCACACGAACAAGCTCGGGCCAATTTCCTTCGTGCGGGTGCGGCAGTTCAAGCAACTCGGGGTCTGGTGGTTTGAGTGCCGGCTCATCCAGGCACCACTGGCGTTCAACAGCGGACACGAGCGCGTGCTCCCGGTGCCGCCCACGATCCGCCGCATCCGCGAGGGTAATGGCGGCAGCGAGACGGAGCCGCCAAGCAACGAAATCCAGGCGCTACATCTTCCGTCGGACTTTCGCGGCACCTACTTCCTGCGCTGGAACTACCGCGTCTCCAAACTGCTCGGCATCGAGGACGGGCCGGATGAAATCGCCGCGGCGCTCAACGCGATGTTCGAGACGGGAAAACGATTCGAGGCCACCAACCCTGAGCCCGACAACGCCTACGTGGAGTTCATTGGCGAACTCGCCGGCTCGCCGCAACCGCTCATCACGGTCGAGGTGAACACCTTCGCGCCGGGCGTGCTCACCTTCACGCTCCCGCTCGACCGCGCAGAGATGGCCGCGGCGCTGCGGGCCGTGGCGGAGATCGAAGTGCCCTTCGAGGTCGAGGCCGAGATCGTGGACGACGGCGAAGACATTGCCGACCCCGCGGTGCCGGGCCGCATCATCACGCTCTTCCAGCAGCCGGTGAAGATCGTGCGGGAGCAAATCTGGGAGGAAATGGAAACGGTGTCGCCGATTGATTGGCTGCGCCCGCCGCAGCCGCGCGACTACATCCCGTTCACGCCCGACCAGATCATCTTCGGCGTGCAGCACTACGTCGCGGTGTTCGGCGATGGTGAGCTGCGGTCGTTCTCTTTCCCGCACAATCTCGGCACCGAGGCGTTCCACCTCACCGTGCGCCAAAACATCGGCAATGGCCGCGTGCTCGTGCTTGGGCCGGACTTCACGGTGAAGATTCCGAGCGCGAATGAAGCGGCTCTCGATTTCCCGCTGACCGTCGATCCGCCGGCACCGAACAGTCTCGCACTCACTCTTTCGACGGCGGGACCGCGCAGCGCCTTTCTCGCACACACGCACACGATCGCGCAGATCCTTGGCCTGCTCGACGCGCTCGCCGGCATCTACGCGCGACTCGAACACATCGAAGATTTGCTGCCGACGCCGAACTTCTTCGGCGACCGCGAAAGCGCTGGTCCGCAGGAGATCGAAATCCCCGACTTCATCGACGTGTTTCCCAGCGCACGACTGCCCGCGGATTTCAACGTGAAAGAACTCGCCGAGGGCAAGACCAGCAAACTGCCGCGGCCTCCAGGTCTGCTGCCCGCGATCCACGATGCGACTGTCGTTCCCATCGCCGTGCCGCTGCCACGTCCGGAGCCGAGCGCAGGCAACGTGTTCCAGAACAACACGAACACACCGTTGCTCGTGCCCGGCGGCCTCGGCCGTCGCGGCGGCTATCTCGAACCGCTCGGCTTCGCCGGGAGCGACGGGCGCGTGTGGTATCGCCTCTCGCGCGCCGCGCAGACGAACTCGTTCTTCCCGATGGATTTCGAGCGCGAGCTTTTCCTCATCCACATCAACGACGCGATGTGGAAGCCGGGCAGCAGCTTCTCGGTGCAGTTCGATCTGGAGCTCCAACTTCTCGCAGCGAACACCCGCGCGCAGATGCTCGCGGTCATCGAAGTCGGCAGCGCGCCGGGACAAACGACGCCCGCGCCCGTGGCTGAGAATCTCGAGAACATCGTCTGGCTACCCACGCCAGTGCTTGCGCAGCGGATCATCGTCAGCGGGCTCAAGCTCAAGCACCACTTCGGCGCGGCGATCAAACGCTCACTCGATAATGTGCTCACCGTCGAGCGGCTGCTCTATGCGACCTGGCAGGCGGCCAACGTCGCGCCCAATTCGCCGAGCTTCGTCATCCGGGCGCGGCTCATTCAGTTCGATACGGAAAACAGCGTGCGCGGCGCGAAGGGGTTCGTTTTCGCGTCGATGACGGAAGCCAAAGCGGAGGTCGGATAAATGGCCGCGCCAGTCATCAACACGACGCAAAGCGTGCTCGGCTATTTGCAGTGGCAGGCTTTTGCATTTCAGCCGTGGGCGACGAACTCGCCGACGTTTTGGAATGCTTCGCCGTTACCGCCGGGGCTGACGTTGCATCTGCCGACCGGCAAAATCTCGGGCGCGGCGACGATGCCGGGCGTGTTCGTCGTCGCGTTGCGCGCGGGGAATGCGGACGGCGTGAGCGATCCGGTCGTGTTCACCTTTGGCATCGAGCCGAGCGGCAACGTGCGGCCGTCCGGCGTGCTGGAGGTCTATATCGACCTGCTCACCCATCTGGTGTCGCTCAATGCGCAGAACTTCGGCGACGCGAGCGTGAAGGACAAAGGCCCGCTTTTTTGGACGAAGCGCGGCGACGATCTCGTCTTTCACATCACCTTCCTCAAAGGCGGCGTCGTGGCAGACATCAGCCTCGCGGCGCTGCGATTCGCGCTCAAGGAACTCGAACCGGAGAACATCCTCGTGGACGGCCACGACTGGCGGAAGGTTGGCGAGGGCGAGCAAACCGCCTTTCGGCTCCATGTGAAACTCGACAGCCCAGAGCTGACGAGCGCGCTCACGAACTACGAAGCCGATGCGGGAACGCTATTCAATGCGCTCGGCGAGTTCGAGTGGATCGCGCTCAACAACTACCAGCCGCAGGTCGGTCCGCCTTTCCTGCGCAACACCACGCGCACCTTCCTGGTCGAAGTCGCGCGCGACCTCATCCCCGACACGCTATGACCGGGCTCGATTGGTTTCAGGCGCGCACGCTCGCGCGCAGCGGCACCGCGGTTCGACGCGATGCGTGGCGCAAGTGGCTCACCTTCGAGAGCTACGTCTGGCTCATCACGCAGCCGGTGTGGGAGACGCAACCATACGATCGCCGCGTGGCGCAGCAGTGGGACTTCGGCGCGGCTGAATTCCTCGCGCACGACTGGACGGACGACACGTGGCCGGATGGCCCGCAGCCGCCCGACCCGCCCGATCCGCCACAGCCTCCCGAGCCACCACGTCCCCCGGGCGGCGGGGGAGGTGGTGGCACTGGCGGTGGCGGCACTGGAGGCGGTGGCGGAAACGGAGGAGGCACTGGCGGGGGAGGTGGTTCCGGCGGCGGTGGCGGCACCGGCGGCGGGGGCGGAGGCTTTCCTCCAGGCGGAGGCGGCGGCGGTGGCCCACAGCCACCCGTGCCGCCGAAACCGCCTGGCCCGCCGAAGCCGCCGCAGCCAGACACGCCGACTGTCTCCGTCGAGGTCTTCGTGGACATCAGCCCGGACGGCCCCTCGTGTTTCATCCAGCCGCCGCAGACCTGCACGGCTTACGTGAACGTGTCTATCGCGGGCGGGCCTACCGGCGTCGGGACGCTGCGCGTCTCCGGACCAGGCACGCCGTCGCCCCAACTCGGCACGGCCAATCCCGGTTACTCCGGCGGCTTCGAGTTCAAGAATGTCTCGGTCAATCCGGGCGGCACGATCACTTACACCGCCGACTACGGCGCACCCGGCAACGCGCCGCTCACGCACTACAACGGCAGCGGCAGTCACAAGTTCGAGCCGTTGTGCCTGATCTTCGGCGCAACGTGGCATGGCACCATGAACGAGGACAAGTCCTGCACGCACGACGGTCCGAGCGGCGACACCGAGGACGGCTATACCTACGCAGCAAGCTATAGCGTCAATGGGCAATACGCCGTGAATCCCGAGAACGGCAGTGGCAAGTCGGCGCAGCAAACGCCAGTCGATGTGAATGAAGGCACGCCGCATATCCACTGGACCAACGACACGCGCCCGGATGGCACGCACACCGAAGGCGACATCGACCTTTACCCGCCCGGCTCCGTGACCGTGGACGTGAACAACGGCGGCGTGAGCAATCTCCAGCCGGATTCGCTCGGGATGTTCGGCGAGAGCGAGAGCAACGAGACGCAGGACCCGGACTGCAGCTTCGACAAAACTGTGGATGAAGGCTCCAGCGTCTGATCTCGGCGACTTGATCGCGGAACTCGCGGCGAAGCATCGGCTCGGGACTGTCGGTCTCGCCGGCTCCGATGCGCGCGGTGAAGCGACGGCGGCGGCGGACATCGACGTGCTGGTCACCGTGCCGCTGCGCATGGCCGAGCGTTTCGCAGCGGCGCTCGCGGATCGGACCGATCGGGCCGTGCATCTGCACGCGTTCGCCGCGCTGCCCTGGCATCATCCGTATCACCTCTGCATCCGCTGGCTCAATTGCCGCCGGATGCCGGTGACCTATGCGCCCCGCGGTGCAGTCATTCGCCGGATCGTGCGACGCGATGGAAGCGCCTTCGATCTCGCGGTGCCCGTCGAACGCATCGCGCATTTCGTGCCGATTGACAGGCCGCCTCCCACAACCCCGCAAGCCGGATCGCGGTTCGTCGCCGCGCCCCCGCTCGGCGGATTCCTGTTGTGAGCGATCTACCTTCTCCGAAATCCATCCGCCGACCGAGCCGCCTGCGCGGCGTGATGAGCCTGTGGACGCGCACGCCGATGTTCGTTCCGCAACGAGGCCCAATGCTTATCCAAACGCTCGCCGCGAACCTCGCAACGCGCGCCTTCGCGGAGACGGAATTTGTGACCGACAAGCGTGGCGCGGAAATCGCCGCGCGGCTGGGTTGGCCGTTCGGTCAGGTCCGCGCGGCGCTTGAAGATTGGCCCTCGGAGGGCCTCACGCACATCTGGGCGCTCGGCAAACTCGTCGCCTGCGCGCTCCAGGAGAAGCCGTTCGTGCAGTTCGACGGCGACGTGCTGATGTTCAAACCGCTGCCCAAGCGCCTCACGCGGCATCGCCTCCTCGCGCAATCGCCGGACTTTCCGCACTACTACACCTCGCGGGAAATGCAGGCAGCGCAGGCCCTCGCCGGCTTCGCGTCCGGCGGCGCTGCATACAACGCTGGCCTGCTCGGCGGCAACGACGTGGCGCTCGTCCGCGCCTATGCGTGGGCTGGCCTCGACCTCGCGCAGAAGTTCCGCGGCTGCCCGCTCAACGGCACCGCCACCTCCATGATCATTGAGCAATATCAGCTCGGCGTGTTCTCGCGACGGGTCGGCGTCGAAGTCGGGACGCTCTTGCCGATCGCACCAACGCGGAAGCAGGTAGCTAAGGCCGGTTACGCACACCTCACCGGCGGCGCGAAGCGCGAGGATAAATGGATCGCCAAAGCCGAGGCGCGGCTCGCGGCAGATTTCCCGGAAGCCTACGCGCGCTTCCTCGCGGCGTGGCCGCTATTGCCGCGCTCGGAAGGCAACGTGCAGGAGCGTTCGTGCGACAGCTCTGCGGCTCTCATCGCGGCGTCCTTTTAGCGGTTGACGCTCCACGGACGGCGTGGATCTCAACGCCGTCTTTCCGCATCGCTCCTTCATCAGCCTCCCGCGTCGGCAGGATCGCCGAGCCTGGCTCCAAGCCCGCATGGCCGACGCGGGTGTAACTGCCGAGTGGTTTCGCGCCGCAGATGCGCAAACGCTACGGCGCTACAAAGGCTTCAAGGGTTTGCCCCAGCGTGCCAACAGTCTCTCATTCCGATTCCTTCTCCGCGCCGCAGAGCGCCGACAGTCCCCGGCGCTTCTCGTCCTCGAGGACGACGCCGTCTTTCACCCGCAATTCCGCGAACGCGTGGCAGCACTGGCTTTGCCAGATGACTGGCAGATTTTCTACTTCGGGTGCCAGCATCTCGCGCCGCCGAAGCTCGTGGGTGATGGCCTCGTGCGCGTGAGTCGTGCGCTCGACACCCATGCCGTCGCATTTCGGCAGAGCGCGTATCGCGAAATTCGGAAAGTCATGCGTGGCCGCTCTTCGTCCCGCGACTTGTGCAATGACGTTCTCCTCGCGTCGTTGCACGATGAACTGCCGACCTACGCCGCGTTTCCAAACCTCGTTTGGCAGGCACACGGCGAGTCCGACATCGCCGGCTACTGCTACAGCAACTACGACGTGGAAGGCCGGCAGAAATACTGCCCGGAAATGGTGAGCCATCTCCTGCGATGAACACTCCGCAGCCGATTCTCGAGCCAGCCGCCTACGCTCATGTCTTCGAGCGTTGGCGCGGATCGACGATCATGGAGTTTTGGGGGCCGGGAAATGTCGGCGATCTGCTGATCCGGCGCGGTGCCGAGCAGCTCTACGCCGCCTTCCAAATCGCGGTCACCACCGACGCCGAAAACGCGGATGCAGTGTTCTATGGCGGCGGTGGCAACATGGGTCCGCTTTATCTAGGGACGCGACTCACGCGTCTTGAAGCCCGCGGCATCGCGAACGCCCATGGCCTGCCGCTCATCGTCCTGCCGCAAAGCTGGACCGGCCCCGATGACCTGGAGGCGGACCACTTCTTCGCCCGCGAAAACCGCAGCCTCGAATACTGTCCGCGCGCGGTGCTCGCACCAGACCTCGGCCTCGCCTACGCGCCGACGATCCACTTCGACGAGCCGCAGCATGACGTCGGCTGGTTCATGCGCGACGACTGCGAGCGCCACCAACCGGCCGTCGCCACGAACTGCGGAGATCCCGCCCTGCTCGCGGCAACGGCGGAGGACTACCTGCGCATCGCGTCGAGCTACCACGTAATCCATACCGACCGCCTTCATTTCGCCATCGCTGCGATGATCGCCGGGCGCCAGACACACCTCTACGCCAACTCCTACTTCAAAAACGAGGCCATCTATCACCTATGGCTGCGTGGACGCGGTTGCCAGTGGGGCGTGCTTCGGAGCGACCATTGACACGCCCGAGTCTGCATGGGCGAAGTCGAATCCATCCTCCAAATCTCCGAAAAAGCCGCGACCCTACCCGGTCAGGCGCTCACGATCGCGCTCCTGCTCATTCTGGGCTGCATCGTGCGCTATCAGCACAAGCAGCGCGAAAAAGCCGATCTGGAACGGCGCGAGAGCGACGAGGCGAAATTCAAGGAAGTCATCTCACACCACGAGAAGTTCGTGGAAGAAGTCCTCGCTGAACGCAGCGCGATGTCGGCCGAGCGTCGCGAGACGAACAACACGCTCGTAACTCTGCAAAAGGAGAGCACCCAGGCGATGCTCTCGATGGCCACGGCGGTCGATGCGATGCGAGAGTGGCTCAAGGAACACTGGCGCGAACCGGCCCCGCCACGGCGTCCACGGCGCAAATAACCATGCACACGGCAGCGGCGCGCGCTTGTGTGCAGTGCCGGTATCATTGAATCGGGCGATCTTAAAGAATCTGCTTGCCATCATGCCGGCGACCTTGCCCCGGGTGGGGTCGTCTGACACGTTGACGCCGCCTGTCGGAACATGAAGCGTCATCAATCTCGAAAAAAGAAACTTGCTCTCCCCGCTACCGCTGTCGACCTCTTCTGCGGTGCCGGAGGGCTGACGCGTGGGCTCTTGGATGCCGGAATTCCGGTGGTTGCTGGATACGACATCGAGGGCTCCTGCGAATACGCTTACAAGCACAACAACGCTCCGGCTGTCTTCATGAAGGAGAGCGTTGCCGACCTCACGGGAAAACAGCTTGCCGCGCACTACCCGAACGATCATCTCCGAATCCTGGTCGGCTGCGCGCCCTGTGCTCCATTTTCGAAATATAGGCAGGGCCAGGATGCAAAAGAGGACGCGAAGTGGGGGCTGCTCGGCGAATTCGCGCGCATCGTTCGCGAACTGGAGCCGGACATCGTGAGCATGGAAAACGTCCCCGAACTTCAGCGGCACAGCATTTTCAAGGACTTCCTCAAGACGCTGAAGGACGAGGGGTTTTTCTTTTCCGAGGATGAGGAAAAGCGCGTCGTCTTTTGCCCCGATTACGGCATTCCGCAGCACCGGCGCCGCCTTGTGCTCGTGGCCTCAAAGTTCGGCCCCATCAAGCTGATCGCGCCGACGCACAAACCGTCCAAATATCTGAAAGTCTCCCAGGCGATCGGCAAACTTCCACGACTGGCTTCCGGCGAAGTCTCCGACATCGATCCTCTCCACCGCACGAGCCGGCTCTCACCGCTCAACCTTCGCCGGATTCAGCATTCTACGCCTGGCGGATCGTGGCGCGATTGGCCGGAAGAGTTGGTAGCCGATTGCCATCGCGAAAAGTCAGGCAAGACCTACCCGAGCGTTTACGGCCGCATGGAGGCGAGTGAACCTTCACCCACAATCACTACGCAGTTCTTTGGTTTTGGAAACGGGAGGTTTGGGCACCCGGATCAGGATCGTGCCCTTTCCCTGCGGGAGGGAGCGATTCTGCAATCGTTCCCGAAAACTTACGAGTTTGTGAAACCCGGCGACGAATACCATTTCAAGTCGATCGGAAAAATGATCGGCAATGCGGTTCCCGTCCGGCTTGGAAAAATCGTCGGTCTCACGATCAAGCGGCATCTTGAGGAAGTCGCGGAGGATGCGGATGATCTCTAATGCCACGATTGATCTCGCGCCGCGGAAAACCTCGGCGGCGGTCCTTTCAGCAATAATCCGGCACTGCTGTCGGCTGGGCTTGTCCATGTGAATGAACAACGCCCGACGACAATAGCCGCTTTTGACGACGGCTGCGCTTTCCCGGAACAAGGTCAGTTGGTCGAGGTCCGGCGGCGGCAGTGGGTCGTTGACGATGTTGGGGCTTCCGCGTTTCGCGATCTGTTCGCGCCCACTCGTCAGGGCTTGGTCAGTCTCGTTTCCGTGGATGAAGATTCGCTCGGCGAGGAGCTTCAAGTCGTCTGGCAACTAGAACCCGGCGCTCGTGTCCTGGAGCGGGCTGGCCTGCCGGCGATCTCCGGCTGCGACGATGCCGTGCGTCTCCAAGCTTTCCTTGATGCGGTGCGCTGGGGTGCCGCCACCAATGCGGATCGCAGCTTCCTCCAGTCGCCATTCCGCAGCGGAGCCTCCAGCGAGAGCTACCAGCTCGATCCCGTCGTGCGCGCCATCGACATGGCTCGGGTCAATCTCCTGATCGCGGACGACGTCGGCCTTGGGAAAACCATCGAAGCCGGGCTCGTCATCCAGGAACTGCTCGTCCGCCATCGCGCCCGCACCGTTCTCGTCGTGTGCCCGTCCTCGCTGCAATTGAAGTGGCGGTTGGAGATGCAGGAAAAGTTCGGCCTAGAGTTCCGCATCGTCGATACCGAATACCTCAAGACTCTCCGCCGCGAGCAGGGCATCCACGTGAATCCGTGGACTTCATTCCCCCGGCTGATCACCTCGATGGACTGGATGAAGTCCGGCGAAGCGTTGCGCCTCATCAAAGACGTTCTCCCGCCGCACATCACATATCCGCGGAAGTTCGACATTCTCGTCGTGGACGAGGCGCACAATGTCGCCCCGGCGATGGCGACGCACTACGCGCTCGAAAGCCAGCGCACGAGCCTCATCCGCAGGGTCGCGCCGCATTTCGAGCACCGCATCTTCCTCACCGCAACGCCACACAACGGCTACCAGGAATCCTTCACGTCGCTGCTCGAGTTGCTTGATGATCAGCGGTTCGCGCGGAACATCATGCCCGAGGAAAAGCAGCTCCAGCGCGTCATGGTGCGGCGACTCAAGACCGACCTCGTGGATGCGGACGGCAAACCAATCTACCCCAAGCGTGAAATCAAACCGTTGGAAGTCGATTACACGACCGAGGAGCGCGATGCCCACAAGTTGCTCCGGCGTTACGGCGAAGGTCTCGCCAAGGCGGTCGCTGGAACGAAGCGGGAATTCGGCAGCCAGTTCATCCTGAACCTCCTCAAAAAGCGGCTGTTCTCCTCGCCGCGCGCGTTTGCCA
The DNA here is from genome assembly GCA_031411695.1 of Verrucomicrobiaceae bacterium. GTDB lineage: Bacteria > Verrucomicrobiota > Verrucomicrobiia > Verrucomicrobiales > Verrucomicrobiaceae > JAIBCL01. The sequence continues at coordinate 52 of JANOBO010000025.1, read as the reverse complement.
TCACGCTGGAGAAACATCGCGAGAGCCTCGCGGGCCGCGGCAAGAAAGCGGA
>JANOBO010000024.1:0-2836 GCA_031411695.1 Verrucomicrobiaceae bacterium | reverse complement strand
TGATGCTTTGTCTCGTAATCGAAGCCCTCGGGATTCTCCTCCGTCCTCTTGCCGACCTGGCCTTTATAGAGCGAAATGTTCTGCGGGATATGACCGTCCATGCCCGTGTGCTGGGCAAAGGTGGCATCCTTCTTGAACTGTTCCGCAGTGCCTTCGCGGACGACCGCGCGGCCTTCCATCGTGTTGTGCTCCTGCGTGATGGCCAGCTCGTAAATCGCGTCCAGCTTCTCGACCTTCGCGCCCGTGAGCACATACTGATTGGCATCTCGACGCAAGGTGTAGGCATTGAAGCCCCGGCCTTTTTGCTTCGTGTCCGACGCGACGAAGCCGAGCTTCCTCTGGCCATAGCCGAGCTGGACGGTGATCGAATTTGAGACGTGACCCGGTGCTTCGATAGCGGCGATCTCGAGCTTTTTATCGCCCACGGTGATGCGGATCATCTGGCCTTCCTTCAGGCCGAGTTCGCGGAAAGTTTTGGAGCCGAGCCATGCGGCGTTGTCCCAAGTGAGTTTCGTGATCGGATCAGGTGCCTCCTGCAGCCAGCCGTTGCTGACAAACCGGCCGTCCCATAGCGAGGAGTCCGGCACGAGCACAACCTCCATCGCGCTCACCGTCGGTACCGTGGTCGTCGCGGCCTTTGAAACGATGCCTGCGATGGCAGCGGCATTCACAGCGCCGCCTTTTTGCAGCGTAGAGCCTTTGAGGAAGCCGTCCCGCAAGGTGAGATTCCATTTCGTCTCGTCGAGCCCGCCCGCGATCTTCGCGAACGATTCCCGCACCGCCGCATAAGCCGCGTCTTCGACCACGGGGGCCGGCGGCGCGGTGGGATCAACTTTCTTTGCCACCACCGGTCCGAGATTCTTCCTGCCGAGAAGAGCGAGCAAAACTTCAATGTCAGACACGCCGTCATACAACGGCTGGATCATCGGCTGGATCACCGAGTAAGTGCCGTCAGCCGTGCGGATGTCGCCCCAAGACTCGAGCGCGTGCGCGGCCGGCAGATGCAGCGTGGCGGCGCGAGCGCTCTCATTCACCAGATGGCCCCAATGAACAAAAACCACTTTCTTGCCCTTGATGAGATCCATCACCGCGCCTGCGTCCGGCGCGTCGTAAAACAAATCAGCGGTGGTGAGCGAGACGACCGTGTTGACCTTGCCGCTCTTGATCGACTCGACGAGATCCGAAAGCGACCCCATCTCAGGTGCCGCATCGCCACGCACGAGATCAATCACCGTGCCGTAGGCACCGAGCGCATTGTTCGCGGCGGCAACGAGCGCGTGGACTTCCGCGCCGTAACGCGAGCCGCCGAGGACGACGGCCTTGCCCTGAAATTTCTTCAAATCGTCTGCCGCCGTTTTCACCCACGTTTTCAGATCCTCCGACGCCGTCGCGGCCAGGGCTGAAACCTGCGTGCCGCCGAGTTCGGAGGCGAGCAATGCCGCCGCGACAGGGATCAAGCTGGCGGCCAGAGGCTTGCGATGATCCGCAAATCCACCGGTGATCGTGTAGCGATTCTCCAACGCATAGAGGCGGTTCATCGCATCGCCGCCTTTATCGGCATCACGATTGACCATGAACTCCTTCACCGAATCCACCCCGACTGGATCGATCCCGAGAAAATCGCAGTCGAGCGAGAAGACGCGCAGCGCCTTGCTCAGGTTCACGACAGGCTGCACGCCCGCGCCGAACAGCTCGGCATTCACCGCCTTCGCGGCATCACGACTGAGCGCGTCGTAACTGATCATCTGAGACTGCGGATACGCCTGCTTCACCTGACCGAGCAGTCCCAGCACCGCTGGCGACGAACCCCCGCCCGTGACGACGGCCATCTTCTGCCCACTGTCGCCCTTCGCTCTCGCGGCGAGGTCGGCAAACATTTTGTTCACCGCGCTCCACCGTGCGTGGTCCCCATGGCGAAGCGGGTGCCGCGAGCGCGTGGGATCGTAGAGGTCGAGAATGGCAGCCTGGGTAAAGACATCGAGCCCGCCGCCCGCCGTGGGGTGCAAAGGGTTTCCGGCAAGATGGGTGGGGCGGCCTTCATGCGTCGTCACCACCAAAGGCTGCGCGCCGCCCGTCGGCTTCGCGATCGCCGTCGCATACAGCAAGGGCTTGCCAGGAATGACCCACTCGACGTGCTTCGTGTAGGGCAGGATGTTTGCCAAAGGTCTGCGGCAGCTCACGAGGCCCATCGCACCAAAGCTGGCTCCCATGATCTTGAGGAAATCACGACGCGAGTTCTCACGCTCGCCTTCATCCATCGTGTCACCCGCCGGGAACTCGATCCCCACTTTGTTCATGAATTCCGAGCGGCGCTCTAGCTCGCCCACGCTACGCCAGTAGCGGCGGCCAGTGGTTGATTCCTGCGGATGTTGCCAGATGCGTTTCATGAAAATCGTTCCTCGCGTGGTGTTAGCGGTGACAGGCCGCGCATGTCTCGGGCGCCGAGACCTGCCAGTGTTTTTTCAACTGCAGCCCGACTTCCTTCTGGGCCACTTTTCCGCCATACGTTTTCTCCGCGAGCGCGAGCAGGGCCGCTAGATCAGCAGGCGCTTTCTCCATCTCCTTCCCTCCGGGAATTTCCGCCGCGATCTCCGCTGGCTTCACTCCCTTGTCCAGCAGCCCTTTGTAAAAGCCGGCGCGGTCCAGCTGACCGGGATCGTATTGGAGGTTCGTGATCTGATCCAGCGGGCGAAGATTGTTTTCCGGATTGCGGTGGCAGTCGAGGCACCACCCCATTGAGTGCGGTTCCGCGTGCTTCACGACTTCCATCTGGTTGATCTCCCCGTGGCAGCTCACGCAGGACACGCCCCGGTTCACATGCACCGAGTGGTTGAAA